>LXRJ01000131.1 GCA_001684025.1 Candidatus Glomeribacter gigasporarum
TTTGAGGGCGGCTGGACCATTTCCCAAATGACGAAGCCGCCAAAAAATGGCGCTTCCTCGCTTTGCAAAACATCGAGAAAAAATGGAAAATGCCCCCGACTCGCTGGAAGTAGGCCCAATCAATTCGCCACCCTGTTCGGTGAACGTTTTACGATGCAATGAAATAGGTTTTGTGATTTGGCCTCTCTCGCAAAATTCCGGACATTACCGGCATTTCAAGTGGGATGACAACACAGGTTGGACCAGGACTCGCTTCACCTGAATCTTGGTTAGAGCTTCGAGCTCGCTAGGAGACCATAGATTCATATAAACTAATATGAACTAAATGGTTCGCTACTCCAATACTATGCTTGAGATATATTATCCTTCAAAGCTTAACAGGAATCATCAGGACGCGTATAAAAATATAAGTGAGAGACTATGGACAACAATATGGCCTTGATTGAACGGATTATTGCCAGCACAAATAAACAAGCAGAGGCGATTACGCAGAAACTTCAAAACTTGATCGATACCGCTGATTTGTCTAATCCAGCCATATCGTCTCAGATTCAGTTATTTACACATCAACTCACAATGTGGAGCAATGCCGGCAGTGCTTTGATAAAAGTATATAAAGATACATGTCAATCGATTCTCCAGCGTATTGGATAAGTATTTCCTCTCTTGGAAAAAGGCAAGGGTGATGGGTGAGTGCTGTTCTTCAACGAGAAATTAAACGCATTCTGGTCGAAGCCGCCATTGCAGCGCCTAATTATGGTTTATCAGCGCCGACGCAAGGTTTGCTAAATGCGTTGCCAGCGCTCGGTCTGGATCGCGAAACGAGGGCTTTGATAACGGCGATGATTCGTTTCGGTTTGAAAAAGCCGCGCGGCGCATTAAAGGCACTTAAAGGAATCGACAATGAAGAGGCTCATGTGCTGCGCCGGAGTATTGTTGAATGTCTTGAAGAGATCGACCGAAAGAAGCGTGCTTGGATGGGTTAATTCCGTCTCTCGGTGTGTTAGTTTTATTCTAAAATGGCGCATTTTCATAATACTGAGAATTTTTTATGACAACTCATATTCTGCCTCCATCACCCACCATATTGCCAAGAGCGCTGACTGAGGTAGCGCAGCAGTCCACCGCAGTGGCACCGAGCCCCCGTCAAATCAACGATTTTGCACAATGGATGAATGCAGCTAGGCTACAGCAACAATCAAGCGAAATACCTCAGAAAATGTCCGTTTCTCCCGTTCAGGCGAGTTCTATTGCGCCGTTGTCGGAGAGTGCAATGCTACTCGGCGCTCTCCAGTCTCAGGGACAGGAGATCAAAAAGCGTTTCCGGCCGGATGCATTGAGTGATGTGCAGGAGCCTGTTATTGCGCTCAAAATGCAGGGCGAAGTGGCGATGTCAATTTTAGAGCTGGAGCTGTTGACAAAAGTCACAAATGGGATCACGCAGAGTATTAATAAACTTACATCAATGGCATAAAGATGCGTTTCGCACTGTACTGTGTGCTGTTGCTGAACGCCCTGTTGTTGTCCGGATGTAAAGTCACTCTTTATTCCGATCTTGCTGAACCTGAAGCGAACCAGATGCTGGCGCTGCTGATGATGAACCGGATCGATGCAGTCAAAAAACAGGATAAAACAGGTGCGTTAACACTGCGGGTCGAAAAGGCGCAGTTTATTCAAGCAGTGGAAGTATTGCGGCAGAACGGTTATCCGCGCCCCAAATACGCGTCGGCTATGGAGGTTTTTCCCGCTAATCAATTTATTTCTTCGCCTGAGCAAGAAAAGGCAAAGATAAATTATCTGAAAGAGCAACGTCTTGAGTCCATGTTGATGAGTATTGACGGCGTGATTGTGGCGCGCGTGTCGATTGGCGCGGAGCCCGCCGATAGCCTTGGGATTGAGACAGTGCGGCCGACCGCTTCAGTGTTCATCAAATACTCGCCGGCGATGAATCTTTCAACTTGGCAAGGGCAAATACGCGATCTTGTGCGGCAAGGGGTCGCGGGTATTCAGGATGACCATATCAGTGTTGTGATGGCGCCGGCGAGCTACCGTTATATGCCATCACAAGCGCAACAGGCGATACAATCATGGTGGATGCGGCTGGTCCAGAGTCCATTATGGTTTGGCGGACTTGCAATCGCCGTGTTTGCTTTGCTTGCTGCTACAGTAGGCTTTTCAATTTGGAATGCCCGCCGTGCATCATGATCTCTTGCTTAAACATTTCATCTGGCATCGAGCCTAATACAGCGCGCTTCTATACGCTGGTATGGCATACAGGCGCATGGATGCATCCGGCATGGTGGAAAACGCTGGCGCTGGATAGTTGGCAGCCCGTCTATCGCACAACCCCCCATTGCCGGCGCTGGATCGACCAAGCCATTGTGATGCGCCGGAAATTTCCGGAAACGGTTGCGCCTTGTTCCTTAACCCCGCTTGAATGGCATGTGCTCGGTATTTCGGAAAGATTACCTGCTTTGTTGCTTGCGCTGGGTTTATTGCGTCTCGCGCAGCCTGAATATTGGATGCTGAAGTCTTATCTGGAGACAATTCGGTCTTATCTGGATGCGGTTGCTTGCGCTCAATTGAATATGTTCTCTGCGGTGCGCGCACCCGAGGGTTTTTACGCGCGCGATACACAGGCGGCTCTGATTGAACCGGAGCAACTGATCGAAATCGCATGGATGCATGGCGCAGCGGTGCTTATAGGCGCTTTATCCAATAGACAGACGGCAAACTCCAGTAATGCTTTGCGCGCGCTCGAAATCCTGTTTGCGCCGGGCGTTTTTGACACTGCGCCATTAAATGAAACGCCGGCATTGTTTGGACTGAGAATGCTATTTCGCTTGGCCCGTTTTTTGTAAAAGAAAACCTCCACCCACCGCCCATGAGTCTGTGTACGGCCTCTCGCCGCTGTCTGGGCAGGCGCTAAGAACGCTGCGCGCGGTTGCTTAATCGCCCAATATCTGCCATGCACTCTGAAGAAAATCCTTTTAACGTACCCGTTGAGTATCTGGAGGGACCTACCCGCCCGGAAACGATTCTGCGCGCGGATGCGTGTTCATTGCTTGAATGTGCTCAGGACGTTCTCAACCGCGCGCAAAGTCAGGTGCGGGCAATATTGTGTGAAGCCCGCGAAGAGGCGGCGCGGATTCGCGCCGAGGCGGCCCATCTCGGTGAGACTGAAAAAGAAACATTGATTCATCAAACGCGCAACGAGTGTGTTCAACAAGGTTTACAGTGGTTCGTTGAAGAAGCATGCCTTGAAGCTGCGCTTGTGGATCAGGTTGAGGCGCGCGTGCGCAATACATTGACGGCTGTATTGCGTGAATGGATTGACAATCAGGATCGGCTTGCGCAACTGGCCCATTGGCTGACTACCCAGGTGCGCGACCGTGCCCAACGCCTTCCTTGCCGGATCCGCTTACATCCGGATGAACATGACGCTGTGCTGACGCAACTGATGCGAAACGGCCTATCTGAAGGGATTGAGTACAGTGCGGATCCGGATATCGCTCAGGGTCAGGCCTTCGTTGAGACAGAGTTTTTGCGGATTGAATTCGATCTCGCGCGGCACTGGGAACAGGTTTTGGCGGCGTTAAGGGGGTCTCCGGTTCCTATTTAAGGAAAATTGAAATAGCTTCCGCAATATCGTCTCCATAGGCCGTGTTAACAATGAATTAAGCGAGCCATTTGCAACGACAGGCGATATTGACCATAGCCGCA
>LXRJ01000175.1 GCA_001684025.1 Candidatus Glomeribacter gigasporarum
GCGGCGGCCGCCATTCAGGCCGCGCTGACTGGACACGGGCTATGGACGACGACACATGCGAAGGATGCGTTTGCATCGCTGGACCGGCTCGCCGACTTAGGCGTTGCGCCGCGCCGGCTGGGCGATGCGTCGTTGTTTACCGGGCTGGTCAATCAAGCCCTTGCGCCCACGCTGTGTTCAGCATGCAAACGGCCCTACATAAAACACAAAGAGGAAATCGAAGACGACCTGCGCGCGCGAATTGAAGCGTTTACGGACATCAAGAACGTTTATCTGCGCGGGACTGCGCCGGATTGTTCAGCCTGCGGCGGCATCGGCGTGACCGGACGCACCGTGGTTGCCGAAATTGTGCTGACCACGCAACCGCTGATGGATATTTACCGCGCCGAAACGGGCGGCTCGGCGGCAGCTAAAACGTATTGGGTCAAACAAATGAATGGCATCACCAAATGCCGGCACTTGATCGAAAAAATCAACCAAGGCTGGATTGATCCAAAGATGGGCGAAGAAGCGGTGTGCAGTCTGGCTGAGGATACCTTCACGCTGCGGTGAATTCATGATTCCTCATTCACTCAATGAAATTTGGTACCGGCTGTTCTTTGGCGCCCGCCAGCGGCTCAAGGTGTACCGGAGTCTGGCGACGCTGCTGCGCAATCGCGTGCCATTGAAGCCCGCGTTATTGACTTGCGCTGACGTGTACGGCGAGCACGGCAAAAAACCGAACCGCATTGAAGCGATGGTTCTTCAGGATTGTCTGATTGCAATTGATCAAGGCCGTGCATTGGCAGAGGCGCTGCGCCGCTGGCTGCCGTTCGACGAATATTCGGCGATTGCCGCGGGGCAGCGCAGCGCGCGCTTGGCTCAGGCGCTGTTGCGCGCGGTAAGCATGATTCGGCGTAAAGAGAGGATGCGCAAAGCGCTCATTCACGCAACCGCTTATCCGGCCGTTCTGCTGCTTGCCCTCGGCGCATCGTTCTATCTGATTGCCGCGCATGTGATGCCGAAACTGCTGCGGATGATGCCATCGCAACAGTGGAGTGCCAGCGTACGTGCGCTCGACTGGATTGCGCAGTGGACTGCGCAGCACGGCGCGTTTTTGTTGACTGGAATCGGCGCACTGATTTGCGCCATCTGGATCAGCTTGCCGCGTCTGACCGGCCGCATCCGCGTCATGCTGGATGCGCTGCCGCCGTGGAGTATGTACCGGATTGTGCACGGCGCCGCCTTCCTCTACAACATCGGCGTATTGCTCGAAGCGGATGTGCCGAAAGTCGAATTGCTTGAGATGATGCGCGCGCATGCAACGCCTTATCTGCGCGAGCGGATTGAAGGCGCACTGCGCGGCGTGAAGGACGGATTAGATTTGGGGCGCGCGCTGGCGGCGAGCGGCCAGCGTTTTCCAAGCGCGGATGCGATTGCGTATATCCGCGTGATCGGCAGTTTGAAGGGCGGCGATGCGCAGCTCAAACAATTCAGCGAAGAATGGCTGGAAGAGAGTATTGCCAAACTGAACGTTGCCGCGGCACTCTTTAAACAGAGCGCGATTGCATTGGGCGGGGGGATGATCATGATGATTGTTGCGGGCATAAATGGCATCGGCAGCAGCCTGATGATGCGCTTTTGAATTTCTATTTTTAATGGCGAGCGTTTAATGACAAGAGAAAATCATGCAGAGTAAAAATTATCCAATTTTCCGAAGCGTGGCGCTGATGAACGCAAACGCGGGCGTGATTTCGCTGGAAATGATGATCGTGGTTGGGATTCTGATTGTTCTGCTGCTTGGCGCGGGCGCGCGGATTGTGATTGCGCTGCTGGCCAACGATAACGCGGCTGAAATGAGCAATGTGCAGGCGCTATATTCGGCGCTGAAGGATATTAAAACGACGGCGGGCTATGGCGCGCCAGGCGCTGAATTATCTGAAGCCGTCATTGCCGCGGGCAGTGTCCCGGGCAATATGACCGTGCACGGCAATGCAATTCAGAACCAATGGGGCGGGGTGTATACGCTGACCAGTACGGGGCAGGGATTCATGATTAGCGACCCCGATATTCCCGACAAAAACTGCATCAAGATTGCGCTGGCGCAGTCGCAGGCGGGTCAGTTTTCATCGACCGCGATCAATGGCGGCGCTGAAATGACGGGCGCGCTCAGCGCGGCGGATACGGTTGCGGCGTGTTCGGAAAAGCGTAATACGATTGCGTGGACAAGCGCCAGTTAAGGCTGTGCAGACAGAGCAAACAATGATTTCGCAATTCGCCATCCCGCCATCCGCCATCCATTGGCAACGCGGCCGCAACGCCGGCGTGCTATCGCTCGAAGCGGCGATGGTCGCCAGCTTGCTGGTGCTGGCGCTCGTGTCGGTTGGCGGCTGGCTAAAGCTCGATGCCGAGCGGAAGACGGACCAAAATGCCGCAGACCATCTAAACCTTGTTTTTCGCGGCGCGCAGCACTGGTTCGAGCAGCACTACGCCGCCATCGAGGCGGCGGCGAATCCGAGCGTGCGTTATCCGTATTCCGTCTGGAGGAGCGCGGCGCCGGCGGCGCTGAGCGAAACCAATATCTACGGTCAAAGCTATTCAATGCGTGTTTACAAAGAGCCGTCCGGCGCACTCGATATGGCGGKGGKCACCGAAGGCGGCGCGGCGATTCCACTGCGGAGTTTGATGCGGATTGCCAAATGGATCGGCGGCGCGGGCGGATATATCTCTGGCGCTGCGCCCGC
>LXRJ01000207.1 GCA_001684025.1 Candidatus Glomeribacter gigasporarum
GTGTGGACCAACCACTGCCAGCCTTCTTGTTTTTTGTATATTATTCGCTTCAAACACCTGTTCCACCAAGTCCAACCATCCTATCGGGTCTTGAATTCCAGCGGCAAACGTAGGAATTTTAACGATGCTTTGTTCCTTCAATTGGGTCCCTTGAGTCAAAGCATCTGCTATCACTTGTAATAATCGTTGGGTTGGTTGATCAAAACCATTACCATCATTTTGGTTAAGGTTATTCGGTGCATCAAGAAGGCTTTCGTTGACTTCCACGTTGTTACGCTTAAAGGTATGTTCATAATCTTCCATGGTACTATCGTTCGCTTGGTTCGAAGTAGAGTTCCACTTATTCATAATGTTTTTAGTTAACCAAGTTTAACAAGGAAGATATTTATCGTTTATTATTATCACTTTCCAGAATAATTAAAAGAAAATATATTATTAGTTTTTTTTTTTTTTTTTTTTTTTTTTTTTTTTTTAACACAGCGCGGATTTCGGCTTTTGTTCGCTAAATTAATCCTTTATTAACACAAGACGACTTCGGCTTTTATTCACTTTGTTATCTTATCTCAACACAACGTGAATCCGTTTTCTGCTCCCTTTCGTTCAACTCCACACAATCGGCACSAAHAWTGTTACGACAAGGGAGAGACTTTCCTCTTATACTGCCAATTTAACCGACGGTCGCAAGCATTAAGTGGGTATACCAAGCGAATAAGTAATAACAAAGCAGAAGGAGTTTCTTATTTATTTTACTTTGCCAAAAAGAAATCTATCCTTATTTACCAAGAATGACCCTATTTATATACATTCTTTTAAACTCAAATAAGCTATGAAAATCATTACGCAAGAATTTAGTAATAATCCTAACAATGCGAAATGTAAATATGAGCTAATTCTACGAAATGTCGTAATGATCGACAAAGTTTAATATAGTAATTACTCGATCATTAATTAATTAATTACCAAATAGATTATCAAATTATTACGCAATAAAAGTTCAATTAATAACTTGATTACGTTATTTTTCGTAACAYCACYTHTAAAAAAGGCGTTGGTTTAAGGGTTCCTGTACTGTATAAGAAATTCTGGACGAAAAATCATTCGGCAAACTTTCAGTGTCCCAGGAATTATGATAATTGCTGTGATTCGGATGTGATTACATCCGAATAAAAGGTTATCACTGCCGAATCAAAGCTTATCGAATCTGCAAAYATTCTGTCGGTCAATTTTTGCCAGATTTTTTCAAAATTTATTGAAAACAGCTGTAATCCAAAACTCGACCCGACCTAAGTTGGTGGTAGAATTAATTTTGCAAATTAATACGCAACGGCATGTGCCGTATTATTTGCCGTAATGCCGTAATGCCATAGTGTCAAAATACAGTAACACAGTAAACATATCGGCGAACTTTCGGAATTGGGTTTGTAAAATGCATCCTCAATTCAGTGACTAAAAAATATATGATTTCTATTTAGTGTAAGTTTTATTGCATTTTAATTACGTTTATGTATAATTTAAGGGATAATTAACAATAACGATACAAAAATTTTGGATCGTTATGGTTAATTACTCCTTAAATTATTTTTATATACTCATATAATCCGAATTCCGCGAATCTGCCGATATGTACTTTTAAAGTACTTTCAACCATGAAATAAATTTACTAATTAGATTAAATACCTTTCAGCCATGGATCTCTATCATTTTCCCGACAAACAAATTCCCAACAAGAATTGACCGAAACTAACACCAACCCTAACCTAATGCAGGCTAACTTGTCAGGATTTTGATATTGTCAGGAAAGTGGTTGTTCGGAAAATGATAGGATCCCTTTAGCCATTATGTATTCAATGTTTGTAAAGTTATACAGTACCTCAGAAAATATATCAAGGTTACACGAAAAAACAACATAAATTTTCTAAGCATGTAAATTTATTGCTTAACAAATTAATAATAAATATCGATATACCAATTCAGCAATATATCATTACAATGCATATGTTGAAGATAATGCATCAGCCTTTGCAGCCATAACCTACATTAGCAATAACTTCAGCAGTAAGATTTGGAATACTATTGATTAAATTCATGAAAATCGATGCATCTATTAGCCTT
>LXRJ01000228.1 GCA_001684025.1 Candidatus Glomeribacter gigasporarum
CACTTCAGCAAATTTTAAAATTATCTCTTTTTCTGAAACACATTTTATAATTTCATATTCTTTCGTGAACATTTCTGATCCATATTTTTTTTCAAATATTYGTTCATTYGCAGGTAGTGTTGTCAAACAATATCRTTTGAATGGATATGATTCAGACATCCAGTACAAATCAATYTGAATCRTGTATACATAATCTTCTTGATGTTCTCCYGTAGGAAYGAATCCTGGTCCTCTTATGCTACTRGTTTCTATATCCCAACTAAGAATCAAAAGTTTTGGTTGGTGGTTGGATTCTATCTTTTCGATATCTTTGAATGTTATTGTCATCGAATCTGTTAATGGTATATTATTTTTTAATCGATACCATCCTACCAACTCAAAATTATTTTCACRAGCTATTTTTCGGTAGTGGCATGAACTATCATCTGAATACGTGTCATATCGTTCCCAGAATTTTTTATTTCTTTGTCTATATGTAGTCTCATCTTTATATTGTTTTTTAATCTCTTCRAATTCATCATTTAANTTTTCCACTTTTATTTTTATTTTATCYAATGCCTTTTTTCGTTTAATGTGATTTTCAAAATATAATCGTAAAAAATCATATTTCTCAGTTGAATCAAAAGGCTGTTTTGTTATTATCTCATAACCCTCTGCTTCAAATTCTTTCACGTATTCATCTATCATTTCTTCGTCACTTAATTTGATGTCAAAAAAAACTTGACCTATTAACAAATTAATACATANTTTTTTACCATCTGTTCTCACTGAATATAATTTCGTCACATAACCTTTATCTTTTTCCATAGAATCATTAGCATCAAAAATAAAAAATAAATTTGACGTATTATATTCATTATATAAATCTGATCGTTTATTTATCATTTTGGTTTACAGATAAAATAATCTACTCGGTAGATACTATACTGAGTAGTTTAATAAAATTAAAAAAAANTGATATAGATACTAAAGAAGCTGTTGAAAAATATTTAAATACTTGTTAATATTACAAGAAGTTTCTTCTTTACAACCTTTCAATACAAGACAATTTTCACATAACGGTTCATTTTCAAATAATATATGTTCAGGATAAATATTATTGATATTTTTTTCATACTCATCATATATTTTTTTCAAATATTCCACATCGCAATTATTCTCACTTGTCCTATTTCTTTTTTTTTGTCGTTGAATAGAAATCTCTTCTGTCGGTCTAAGATATATAGTTTTGTGTATATCTTCCAAAGGTGTAATTTTGCTTAGCTTTCTTTTTAGATAGTTCTTAGCTTTAACATTTTCAATATTAGCTTCTGTAAAAATATTGATATCAGCTGAACTTCTATCTAAAATTACGTAATCAGTTTTCATTTTGTTTATTTTTCTGTACATCTTATTGTATACGTCGATAATAATTGGTTGGAAAAATAATGCATTTTTAGTTTCGTAGAATATTTCAAGTTCTTCAGTTATCTGTAATGACACTTCGGGTGGATAGAAGACGTTGTACCCGTTTGCACGTAAATATGTATACAACATTTTTCCRAATGTTGTTTTTCCAGCTCCAATAGTTCCAGTTAACACGATTATCTTCTTTTTGTCTTCAATAAATTCTGAAAATACAGAATCAGATTCGAAATCTGTTTCCTCAAGTTTTCTTTTCTTCGATTGATTTAAATATTCGATTACTGTTGAAATAATACTGCTGTCATTTTCAACACCATCATAGAATAAATTTTCAAGATGTTGTTTTAAGGATAAATTATCTTCGTTAGGAAAGTAAGACATCTTGTTTACATGTAAAAAAATCTATCCGGTAAAATACTGGATAGATATTAATAAGGTTTAAAATGATTAYGACTACGTTTAAWTGAAATTTTTCCTATT
>LXRJ01000264.1 GCA_001684025.1 Candidatus Glomeribacter gigasporarum
GGCCTACCTCTTCTGGCCTTGACCAATCTCCATACCAGTGGTATAAGCTGGTGGATGGGCGATTCATCAAGTTCGTTCCGGCTAACATTGCTGAGTTATTGACTCCTGGAGGTTTAGTCCATTGGCTGATGCTCAGGGTTCAAATTAGAGTGTTAGGTATGAAATTCCCCGATTATTCTTGTGTTGCTAGCATGACTAATTAGTTGATGAATCATAGTAGAGAAAGGTGTCAAGTTAGCAGCCCCTTGCGCTTTTGCGCATTGGGTTGCCAGTCGGTATATCACTTCACGATGAAAATCAACAGAGGTTACCCGTTTCTGATGTTCGAACTACAGCCCTTGTCAGATGGGCTCTTATTTGGGGGGCCGTAGGCCGGCCTACGGCCCCCCCCTCTAAACTAGCCCTCTATCGGGTAGTTTAGATTCTACTAGTTTCATGCGTGCCTCAACAGCAATGGCTCCTCAGCTTCTGGGTAGGCTAATCGGTCTTATTCTAGGGGATGGTTATATAGGCAGAAGGCGTCCCACTTGGAACGCCATACTTTCTTTTCAACTCTCATTAAAAAGGTTCCCTTATTTTTGGCAAGTGTTCTCTCTCCTATGTCACTTCTGTCAATCTTTTGCTTGCTATGCTTGGTATGCAAAGGAGCAGCCATAGGCTCCCCCGGGGCTTCTTTGAAGCCCACCCCCTAGCATAGCAAGCCGCATGCCAAAACTTAATTTTCATGCTACGGGGACAATATACGGTTTAGGACTCGTGCTTACCCTTTCGCGCCTTTGGCGGACTATTTAAGGTCATTTATGTCAATGGTGTAAAGCTAGTACCTTTTCAACTTGTTTGGGATTATCCTAATGTTGTTGGCCTTGCTCATTGGATTTGCAATGATGGTTCTTTTTATCGAGGGGGCTTCTCCTATGTACCGATGAATTTGATGTAATGTTCTAAGGTTTAAGTTTGGATAGCAATCTTCACCACAAAGCAAAAAAACGCCACTATAGAATTACAATCGTCGCCCCTTAGGGGCGATGCCCGTCTACGTGAATTGGTAAACCTTATATGATCGCCCATAGGGCGATATAAACTAGGCTTGTAATTATGGACAATCTTCCCTACTACCGGTTCTATTCTGTTTAGTTAAATGGGAGACGGGTATTGGGATAGCGCTGGGGGGCACGGTTGTTATCTGCACCGATAACTCACGAAGAGGTATTGCTCTTGATTCTTGTACTTCAAGAGAAATTTGGGCTAATGGCTACACCTCAGCGTCGGTTATCTTCCGGGGGATTGCTCTGTTATCAATCGTATCCGATTTAGTAACTGCAAACCTGGAGCGCCTTCGATCACTCGTTCTTTTCCTGAGATGGTGTACAAATTAGGGTAGACCGGGGCGGGCCTACGGCCCGGGATTCTATGGATCCCCCACCG
>LXRJ01000035.1 GCA_001684025.1 Candidatus Glomeribacter gigasporarum
AGGAGAAATCCGCAGCAACAGATAGGCTTCAGTCTAATACTGCTGAGTCATTCCTTTACTCTAGCTTGAGTCATTATAGAAGTACTTAAAAACAGGTAGAGGTTATTTTGAGTCTCTCTGCTTATCTTCCCATCTTGCTTTTTATCCTGGTCGGAACGGGATTTGGTATTGTTTTGCTCGGCATCGGCAAGTTATTGGGGCCGAATCGGCCCAGCCATGAGAAAAATTCGCCTTATGAATGCGGATTTGAAGCGTTTGAAAATGCGCGCATGAAGTTTGACGTGCGTTATTACTTGGTCGCCATTCTGTTCATTATTTTTGATCTGGAAACCGCATTCCTCTTTCCATGGGGCGCTGCGTTACGGGATATTGGCTGGCCGGGATTTTTTGCGATGATGGTGTTTCTGTTTGAATTGATTCTTGGCTTTGCGTATATCTGGAGAAGAGGCGGTTTGGATTGGGTATAGAGTCTTTTTCAGCGCGCTTGCACAAGGAGCAAGCGCGCTGAAAAAGACTCTACACTGTTCTTGAAAATGTTTCAGGTAGAACAATGGATGTCAAAGGGACATTAAGAGAAGGGTTCATCACAACCACAGTGGACCGGTTGATCAACTGGACGCGTACCGGTTCGTTATGGCCGATGACCTTCGGCTTGGCTTGTTGCGCGGTTGAAATGATGCATGCCGGCGCGTCTCGTTATGATTTGGACCGTTTTGGCGTTGTCTTTCGCCCGAGCCCGCGTCAATCCGATGTGATGATTGTGGCTGGCACGCTCTGCAACAAAATGGCGCCCGCGTTGCGCAAGGTATATGACCAGATGGCCGAGCCGCGCTGGGTGATTTCGATGGGTTCGTGCGCGAACGGCGGCGGTTATTACCATTATTCGTATTCAGTCGTACGCGGCTGCGACCGCATTGTGCCCGTCGATGTCTATGTGCCGGGATGTCCGCCCACTGCTGAGGCGCTGGTCTATGGCATTCTTCAGTTGCAGGCCAAAATTAAACGGACGAATACAATCGCGCGGCCATAGTCATAGTATTACATGCCCGCGTTTTTTCCATGACACGAAGTCAACCAGAAAATCTCAAAGCGCGCCTAACTGCCATATTGGGCGGTCTCCTACAGAACATCACTGATGATCTGGGAGAAATCACTGTGCAGATCAAAGCGGATAATCTGCTTGAAACCGCTCAAAGGCTACGCGACGAGCCGTCGTTATGCTTTGAGCAACTGATCGATCTGTGCGGCGTGGATTACTCGGCGTACAGCCAGGGCGGTGCTGATGAGGCGAGGAGATCGCCCCGTTTTGCGGTCATCGTTCATCTATTGTCGATCCGGCATAACGGGCGCGTGCGTATTAAAATTTGCGTGCCGGATGATGCAATGCCTGTTCTACCTTCTTTGATTGACATCTGGAATTCAGCCAACTGGTATGAGCGCGAAGCATTTGATTTATTCGGCATCGTGTTCGATGGACATCCTGACTTGCGCCGGATTCTGACCGATTATGGATTTATCGGTCATCCCTTCCGCAAGGATTTTCCCATTTCCGGCACGGTTGAAATGCGCTATGACCCCGAACAGCAGCGCGTGATTTACCAGCCGGTGACGATCGAACCGCGCGAAATCACGCCGCGCGTGATACGCGAAGAACATTACGGCGGGTTATCGCATCAGAAAAACGATGACGCAAATTAAAAACTACACGCTCAACTTCGGCCCGCAGCATCCGGCCGCGCACGGCGTATTGCGCCTGGTGCTGGAGCTGGACGGTGAAGTCATCCAGCGCGCCGATCCTCATATCGGTTTATTGCATCGCGCGACTGAAAAACTGGCCGAAACGCGCACTTTTATCCAGTCGGTGCCGTATATGGACCGGCTCGATTATGTGTCGATGATGGCGAACGAGCATGCGTATGTGATGGTGATCGAGCGTCTGCTCGGCATTGAAGTGCCGATCCGCGCGCGTTATATCCGCGTGATGTTCGACGAAATCACCCGTATCCTGAATCATCTAATGTGGATTGGCGCGCACGCGCTCGATGTCGGCGCAATGGCAGTCTTCCTGTATGCATTTCGCGAACGCGAAGATTTGATGGACGTCTACGAAGCCGTTTCTGGCGCGCGCATGCATGCGGCGTATTACCGCCCCGGCGGCGTGTATCGCGATTTGCCGGATACGATGCCGCAATACAAGGCATCCAAAGTGCGCAACGCGCAGGGGCTTGCCAAATTGAACGAAGCGCGTCAAGGCTCCATACTGGACTTCATCGACCATTTCACTCAACGCTTTCCCACTTGCGTCGATGAGTACGAAACATTGCTAACTGATAACCGTATTTGGAAACAGCGTTTGGTCGGTATCGGCGTCGTGTCGCCAGAACGCGCATTGCAACTGGGTCTGACCGGGCCGATGCTGCGCGGCTCGGGCGTTGAATGGGATTTGCGCAAGAAACAGCCGTACGAAGTGTACGATCAACTCGACTTTGATATTCCGGTCGGCGTCAACGGCGACTGTTACGACCGCTATTTGGTGCGTATCGAAGAGATGCGGCAAGCGAACCGGATCATCCAGCAATGCGTGAACTGGCTACGCGCCAATCTTGGGCCGGTGATACTCGATAACCAAAAAGTTGTGCCGCCGTCGCGGCTCGATATGAAAAGTAATATGGAAGAATTGATTCACCACTTCAAACTGTTTACCGAAGGATTTTCAGTGCCAGAAGGCGAAACGTATGCGGCAATTGAACATCCAAAGGGCGAATTCGGTATTTATTTGATCTCGGATGGCGCGAACAAGCCGTACCGGCTGAAAATCCGCGCGCCGAGCTTTGCGCATCTGGCCGCGCTCGACGAAATGGCGCGCGGTCATATGATTGCCGATGCCGTGACGATTATCGGCACGCAGGATATCGTGTTCGGCGAAATTGATCGTTGAGGCGCTGCAATGACCTCGAGTCAAACTCAAACGCAAACCATGCTCTCCGCTCAAGCGCTGCAAGCCATCGACCGCGCGGTTGCGAAATATCCGCCTGAACACAAACGTAGCGCGGTGATGGCCGCGCTCGCGATTGCGCAGGATGAACATGGCTGGCTATCGCCTGACGTGATGCGCTGTGTCGCCGATTATCTGGACATGCCCGCGATTGCAGTGCAGGAAGTCGCCAGCTTTTATTCGATGTATCAGACGGCGCCGGTTGGGAAATACAAAATTACCCTTTGTACGAATTTGCCGTGCGCATTGTCCGGCGCGCAATCTGCCGCTGATCATCTGAAACGCACACTCGGCGTTGACTTTAACCAAACCACGCCGGATGGCCGGTTCACGCTGAAGGAAGGCGAATGTATGGGCGCGTGCGGCGATGCACCGGTATTACTGGTCAACAATAAAAAGATGTGCAGTTTGATGAATCCCGACAAGATCGACGCGTTGCTCGAGGAGCTCCCGTCATGATGTGTCTGCACGACCGTCATATCCAACCGTTGATTCTAGCGGGCTTGAACGGCGAAAACTGGCATCTGGATGATTACGTCGCGCGCGGCGGCTACCGACAGCTCAGGCGCATTCTGGAAGAAAATATTCCGCCCGAACAGGTCATTGCCGACGTTAAAGCGTCGGGGCTGCGCGGCCGCGGCGGCGCGGGTTTTCCGACCGGCCTGAAGTGGAGCTTCATGCCGCACCCGTTTCCGGGCCAAAAATATCTCGTCTGCAATTCTGACGAAGGCGAACCCGGGACGTTTAAGGATCGCGATATCCTGCGCTACAACCCGCACGCGTTGATTGAAGGGATGACGATCGGCGCATATGCGATGGGGATCAGTGTGGGTTACAACTATATCCACGGCGAAATCTGGCACGAATATCAACGTTTTGAAGCAGCGCTCGAAGAAGCACGCGCGGCGGGCATGCTTGGAGCCCATATTCTCGGCAGTGATTTTTCATTCGAACTGCACGCGCATCACGGCTACGGCGCGTATATCTGCGGCGAAGAAACCGCGCTGCTGGAGTCGATAGAAGGTAAGAAAGGCCAGCCGCGCTTCAAACCGCCGTTTCCGGCCAGCTTTGGCTTGTTCGGCAAACCGACGACCATCAACAATACCGAAACCTTCGCCGCGGTGCCCTTTTTACTCGCGGTCGGGCCGCAAAAATATCTGGAGATCGGCAAGCCGAATAACGGCGGCACCAAAATCTTTTCGGTTTCGGGGGACGTTAAAAGGCCCGGCAATTACGAAGTGCCGCTCGGCACCCCATTTGCGACATTGCTCGAATGCGCAGGCGGCATGCGCGGCGGTAGGAAGATCAAAGCAGTGATTCCGGGCGGATCAAGCGCGCCGGTGATTCCGGGTGATGTGATGATGCACACCGATATGGATTACGACGCAATCGCTAAAGCCGGCTCGATGCTCGGTTCGGGCGCGGTGATTGTGATGAATGAAACGCGCTGCATGGTGCGCGCGCTATTGCGTTTGTCGTACTTCTATTTTGAAGAATCGTGCGGACAATGTACGCCGTGCCGCGAAGGCACCGGCTGGCTCTACCGTATCGTCGACCGGATCGAACACGGCAAAGGACGCACCGAAGACCTGGATCTACTCAATTCAGTCGCAGATGGCATCATGGGGCGCACGATCTGCGCGTTGGGCGACGCCGCCGCCATGCCGGTGCGCGGCATGCTCAAGCATTATTGGGATGAGTTTGAACATCACGTCGAGCATCAGCGTTGTTTAAGCGCATAATATTTTCTTATTTCAATCCATTCTTCGGAAATTATTATGTGGACAGGTTCGCTTCCTTTTTTATCTTCTATCTCTTCGTTACCTCAAAACAGTTATAGCTTGCCCTTGTTAAACAGAGCGAGTCAGGCAACCACTCTCGCGCGGGAAATTGCGCGCCTGGAAATTGCACTTCATTATCGGGAGGAAGTAGAAACGGAAGCAGGCACTACTGAAACGCTCCCTTATTCAAGCGCACATTTTCATTCGTTGATCGAATATTTACGCGAATCTGATTTACTCGACTCTAAAAATATTTCCCTGATCAGACAGAATGTTGAGAATTACGCGACTGAAGAAGTAACGCGCTACGACAAAAGCATTGCATCTACCTTCAGCCTTTTGAAACAGCGTGGGCTTCTCAATCAAGCCATGTTGATGCTTGTATTAAACCATGATCTGGATGACGTCTCTGACATCCTGCGTGTTTTAAGTCAATCAGAATACCTCATCACGGAACGTGATCTGATTGAACTCTTCACAACGTCGCCCAATACCCAGCCGGAATTTATATTGCATCACATTGCACAATGCAGCCTCAATCAGGAGGCCCGCGATACCCGCCGAATTGCAACATTTGCAAAAATCATCGACCAACGCCCAGATCAGTTCCTGGAAGTGGAAGTTTCTAAGGGTTGCTTTCCACCGCCTTCTATCAAAAAGACGTTCCATCTTGAGCAAAATTCAGAGGTGTATCGTGTTCAAAGCATCGCCGAATTCCTCTTTGCATTGAAGAGAAACCATTTATTACACCGTCTGGATGCGGAAAGCATTGGCGTCCTTTCAGAACACGCCCGCTCCGGCTTTTTCATTATGGCCGAACATTTTCTGGAATCCGGATATTTTACCAAAGACGAGTTCATACGAATGATTTGGAATTGGAATTCCGGGTTCACGGACGTGACACATTTGCCGGACATTCTGGAATCCATGCAACGCCAACAGTTGATTGATCAGGAGACAGCACAAACATTTATTGACCATGTAGAAAATCTGGATTCAAATGTATTAGGCAATTCGGAACACCACCTGAACGATTGCCTTGCATCCATGGAGGCGGAAGAATGCTTCGACCATTCTTATATCAATTGTTTAATCAATCACTCAGCGCTGATTCTGGATATATTCAGAATTTCCAGTATGACATTTATTGAATTCAATGTTAAAGATATTCTGGATCATGCTGAGGTACTGGATAATGTATGGAATAGATATCAGAGAGTCCCTGATTATTTATGGACGCAGGACTTTCTTGATCGCATCATACAAATTTGCAGTGAAACACAAGAACAGACTCCGGTGATCGAACGCCTTGAAATGCATCGGACTGAATTTCTGAATGCGTATCCAATAAGCTATGATGATGACTCGCTCAATCCTGAACAAAGTACACATGTCGCCAGAATTGAGCGACTGACTTCAGTGACGGTAATGGAGCTCAACACCCTTTATGGATCTGAAGAGTTCTATCGCACACTGGATGCAATCCTGAAAGATTTGCATCACCGCATTCAACAGTTATCCTCGGAGCCGATCACTGAAGAGGCGCCTGTTATTACGCAAGAGATGAAAAATGGTGTGGCGCAGCGTTGTTTTGAGCTATTGGCACGCAAAGATTACGGTCAATACTTTATCGATCCCATCTCCAGTATCAGCTTGAAAACAGCATACGGCTTAGTTTGGACCGCTGCGAATGATGCAACACGGTATGACAAAAAAGAAGGCGAGGAGGTATTGCTTTCAGTCATCGTAGAGGGTGCTTATGAAGGCCAAAGGATATACAACCTGGATAAAGGTCCTGATGACAGAAAAGCAGATTTGTCGGCTTGCCCAGGCGGGAGATTTAATAAATTATTTGAGCCGTTGATCGGCAAACATCCCAGTGCTGATCCCAGGCAGATAGATCAGTATGAAATCATGGACAGAGAAACCGTCCAAAACATGCTGCTTGGAGAAATCCAAAAGGCTTGCCTCCAATATTTAAGGAGAGTTCACAATCCAGCGCTCATCGATCAAGCAAGAGAAAAAGGCATCGGCTTTATTTGGGATCAAATAGACTTAAATGAGAAAAACATCATCATCGAACAAGCAAAAAAACAATATCTTTGGATTCCTGACACAAAAAAAAGCAATGAAACAGAAAACTTTGATCTCTTTTACAAGAATCTTCAGACCAATCTCCAATATCGATTTCTTGGGAAACAAGAACTGCAGGAAATACAGTCCACTCCTTCACTTAAACACGCACTTGATCATGCGCAAGCACTGCTATTGCCTCCGGATAGATACAGCAGCATCTCATCTTCTTCACGTCCGACTTCACCCTACGATCTTGTTTAAGGCCGTGTTAAACCTCGCTTGAAAAAGCGAGTGGACAAGATCCGTCGCAATGCCGGTGCGTGACATGCTCAAGCATGAATCTGTATCGCTAAAGCGGCTTTGGAACTAAAAAAGCGTCAACCCAAGTGATATGGTCGAACTCGAAATAGACGGACAAAAAGTTGAAGTGCCCGCCGGCAGTATGTTGATTCAGGCGGCGCATTGTTTGAATACATACATTCCGCACTTTTGCTATCACAAAAAATTGTCGGTTGCGGCCAACTGCCGGATGTGTTTGGTCGAAGTGGAAAAGATGCCGAAGGCGGTGCCCGCCTGCGCAACGCCGGTCGCCGCCGGTATGATCGTGCGAACCCGATCGGAAAAGGCGGTCGCTGCGCAGCAGGCGGTGATGGAGTTCCTGTTGATCAACCATCCGCTCGACTGCCCGATCTGCGATCAAGGCGGCGAATGCCAATTGCAGGACCTTGCAGTCGGCTACGGCAAATCGCATTCGCGCTATACCGAAGCCAAACGCGTCGTTTTCCATAAAAACGCCGGCCCGCTGATTGCAATGGAAGAAATGACGCGCTGCATTCATTGCACGCGCTGCGTGCGCTTCGGCGAAGAAATCGCAGGTACGATGGAACTCGGCATGCTGGGGCGCGGCGAACATGTTGAAATTACCGCTTTTGTCGGGCAATCCGTCGATTCGGAACTATCCGGCAATATGATCGATCTGTGTCCGGTCGGCGCACTGACTTCCAAACCGTTCCGCTATACCGCGCGAGGCTGGGAACTGTCGCGTTACCGTTCAATCAGCCCGCACGACAGCGTCGGCGCGAACCTGATCGTGCAAGTCAAAAATAACCGCGTAATGCGCGTGCTGCCGTTTGAAAACGAAGCGATTAATGAATGCTGGATTTCCGACAAAGACCGCTTTTCGTACGAAGCGCTGAATAGCGATGACCGGCTGACGCAGCCGATGATCAAACAAAATGGTGAATGGCGGGAAACCGATTGGGAAACGGCGTTGAATGCTGCCGTTGAGGGCTTGAACCGCGTCCGGTGCGCATCGGGCGCGGAATCGATTGCTGCATTGGCAAGCCCGCATTGCACGCTTGAGGAGCTGTATCTACTCAAACAATTGATGCGCGGCATCGGATCAAAGCATATCGATTTCCGTCTGCGTCAGAGCGGGGATCGATGCGGGCGGAGCAAGGCCGCGGAAGGCGGAGCAGGTTCCATCGCGCACCGCGCGATGGAGGCGACCCTGGAGTCGGCCCTTGGCTCCTTCACGACACCGCCTCTCAAAATAGGCGACCCCGCAGCGATCCCGAATATACGAAGCGACGAAGCGACGCCGGGCAAGCCGCTGAAAACGGTGCTCGACGGCGTGCCGTGGCTTGGGATGCCGATTGCAGCGCTATCAGATGTTGCGGGCGCGTTGGTCATTGGCTCCTTTTTAAATCGCGATCATCCATTGCTTGCGGCACGGCTGCGGCAAGCGGCGAAAAATGGCGCACCGATTCATTTACTCAATGCGATTGACGACGATACGCGGATCGCGTCCGCGCATCGCCTGGTCGCTGCCCCCTCCGGCTGGTTGAATGAGTTAGCGGGCATTGCCGTTGCCGTTGCGCGTCTACAAGGCATTGCTGCGCCAGAGGCGTTTGCATCGGTGCAGCCCTCTGAGGCAGCGCGCGATGTCGCGGCCACTTTAGTCGGAAACGGCGGGGAGAATGAAATTCGCGCCATTCTGCTTGGCAACTTGGCGGTTGCGCATCCAGACTTCAGTCGGCTGCATGCGGCCGCGTACTGGATTGCCGAACAAAGCGGCGCAACGCTCGGTTTTCTGACCGAAGCGGCGAATACCGTCGGCGCGCATATCGCCGGTGAGATGCCCGATGTAGGCGGTCTATCCGCAGCCGAACTATTCGCGCAGCCGCGGCGCGCCTATCTGCTTTTGAATGTCGAGGCGGAGTTCGATGTCGCGAATCCAGCTCAGGCGCATGCGGCGCTTACGCAAGCTGAATTCGTGATCAGCTTGTCGATGTTCAAACAGGGCTTTGAAACGGCGGACGTACTGTTGCCGCTTGCGCCTTTTACTGAAACGGCAGGTAGCTTTATCAACACGCAGGGCACGCTGCAACACTTCAATGGCGTGGTGCGACCGTTTGGGAAAACACGCCCAGGCTGGAAAATCCTGCGCGTACTCGGCAATATGCTGAATGTGCCGAATTTTGAATACAACCACGCTGAAGAAGTGCGCGCCGCCGCGCTGGATGGCGTCGATATTGCAGTGCGCTTGTCCAATGTTTGCCGTATTGCGCCGGCGCTGCCGGATCGCGCTGCTGACGATTCTCAAAACGGCGGGAAAAATCCCATATTCGAGCGTCTTTCCGATATTCCAATCTATTCAGCCGATCCGCTGGTGCGTCGTGCGCCGTCGCTGCAAGCCACGCACGCTGCCAAAGCGGCGCGGCGTGTATCGCTACCGTCCGGCCTCTTCGAGCAGTTGGGATTAAAAGACGGCGATTTGGTGCGCGTTTCTCAAGACGAACGTTCGGTCGCCATGCCTGCCATGCACGATGCACGCTTGCCAGACAACGTCGTGCGCATCCCGGCGGCAACCCCTGCATCCGCACAGCTGGGCGGATTGTTTGGTGAAGTGCGGGTAGAGAAGGCGTAATCATGCTCGACACGCTCCACACATTCGGCACCCAAACGCTCGGCGCGGCCTGGCCGACGGTGTGGTTGCTGGCGCGCATTTTGGCTGTCTCGGTCGCATTATTGCTGTGCGTGGCGTATCTGATTTTGTGGGAACGCAAGCTGATCGGCTGGATGCATGTGCGGTGCGGTCCGAATCGCGTCGGGCCGCGCGGCTTATTGCAGCCGATTGCCGACGTGCTGAAACTGTTAATCAAAGAAGTGATTACGCCCACGAGAGCGGCGCGGGGCTTATATGTCGTCGCGCCCGTGATGGCGGTTGCGCCCGCGTTGGCGGCGTGGGCGGTGATACCGTTTCAAGCCGATGTTGTGTTCGGTGATATCAACGCCGGCTTGTTATACATTGCGGCGATTTCGTCGATCGGCGTCTACGGCGTGATTCTGGCCGGTTGGGCGTCGAATTCGAAATATGCGTTTCTCGGCGCGATGCGCGCCGCCGCGCAAATGATCTCGTATGAAATTGCGATGGGCTTTGCGCTGGTTGTAGTGCTGCTGACTTCAGGCAGTCTGAATCTGTCGGATATTGTGACTTCCCAGCAGCGTGGCCTGTTCGCCGGTTGGGGGCTCAATCTATTGTCGTGGAACTGGCTGCCGCTGTTGCCGATGCTTGGCATCTTTTTTATTTCGGGGATTGCGGAAACGGCGCGGCACCCGTTTGATGTGGTCGAAGGCGAATCTGAAATCGTCGCCGGTCATATGGTCGATTATTCCGGAATGGCGTTTGCATTGTTCTTCCTGGCTGAATACATCAATATGATCGTGATTTCGGCGCTGACCGCAACCCTTTTTCTCGGCGGCTGGGATACGCCGTTTGCGTTCCTGTCGTTTATTCCAGGCATTTTCTGGCTCGCTCTGAAAGTCTTCTTGCTCCTTTCTGTCTTCATCTGGGCACGCGCAACTTTTCCGCGTTATCGCTACGACCAGATTATGCGCTTGGGCTGGAAAGTGTTTATTCCCGTCTCGCTTGTCTGGCTGATTGTCGTCAGCGCATGGGTCATGTCGCCGTGGAATATTTGGGAATAAGTGCCCCTTTTCTGGAAAAGGATTTTTTTAATGTCTACAACATTCGATACGTATAAATTTGTTCTAAGCTTAAAGATTCTGGGTTCAATGATCGACAGGCAGAAGCTTTGACAGATGCAATGCGTGAAGCAATTCTTGAAACTGAACTTGTGACAAAACGTGATTTACAGATTGAGTTAGCGCCTATTCGCACCGATTTAGCCGTATTGAAATGGATCTGCGGTTTTCTTTTAGCAGGCGTCGCTTCTTTAGTACTCAAGACGTTTTTCTGATGTATTCATTGCATTTTTGGAACACAGAGCGATGGAATGGGAGGTGACTGAAGTTGAGATTGTGGACAAATATGCGTTACGGGTACGTTTCAAAGACGGCTCGGCAGGGGTAATCCGATTTTCGCCAACATTTTTCCGGGACGGATTTTCTCCTCTGCATGAACACGCTCAGTTCCAGCAGGTTCAGCTCGTCGACGGTGTCGTTACATGGGCGGGTGAACTTGATCTGGCGCCGGATGCGATGCATAAAGAAATTAGACAACATGGGGAATGGATACTGACCTAGAGCCTTTTTCAGCAGCGCGCACGGTGTCACTTCTCCGTTTGCTGTGTTTGGCTTGTTGCGGGCAGAGCAGGTCTTATACTGTCTTCCCGCTCGCTTCTTGTGCAATCTCGCTGAAAAAAGCGCTAAATATTTGCCTGAAATATATAGATGATCTAGACCATGCTCTCCGCCCTTAAAAATTTCTTCAAGAGTTTCTTTTTGGTCGAGCTGTTTCGCGGCATGGCGCTGACCGGACGTTATGCGTTCAAGCGCAAAATCACGGTGCAGTTTCCGGAAGAAAAAACGCCGATCTCGCCGCGCTTTCGCGGCTTGCATGCGCTGCGCCGTTACCCGAACGGCGAGGAACGCTGCATTGCGTGCAAATTGTGCGAAGCGGTCTGCCCAGCACTCGCGATTACCATCGAGTCAGAGCAACGTGCCGATAACACCCGCCGCACGACACGCTACGATATCGATTTGACCAAATGCATTTATTGCGGCTTTTGCGAAGAAGCGTGTCCAGTCGATGCAATCGTCGAGACGCAGATTCTTGAATACCACGGCGAAAAGCGCGGCGATCTTTATTTCACCAAAGACATGCTGCTCGCGATCGGCGACCGTTATGAAACAGAGATCGCCGCCGCAAAAGCGGCCGATGCGAAGTATCGTTGAGTTCTTCGAGATGGATTTCCTCGCCGTACTGTTTTATCTATTTAGCCTGGTTCTGATTGGATCCGCGCTCAAGGTCGTCACGACATCCGATCCAGTCCAGGCAGCCCTTTTCTTGGTACTGGCTTTTTTTAATGCCGCCGCGATTTGGGTGCTTCTGCATGCGGAGTTTCTGGCCATTCTGCTCGTGCTGGTCTATGTTGGCGCGGTGATGGTGCTGTTCCTGTTCGTTGTGATGATGCTGGATATCGAGCGCGAAGCGTTAAGGCACGGGTTTAATCGCGCGACGCCTGCCGCGATGATCGTCGGCGGCACGCTGATCGTTGAAGCGGGGCTGGTGTTATGGCGCGCATACAGCGCAGTGCGTTCCCCCGTCGAGTCTCCAGCAGGGATATCCAATACGCGCGCATTAGGCATATTGATGTACACCGATACCGTATTCGCGCTTGAGATCGCCGGTTTGATTCTGCTTGTTGCCGTGATTGCGGCGCTGGCGTTGACCTTGCGTCACGGCAGAAGCCATCAGCAGCTCGATCCGGCGCAACAAATTCACGTGCGTCGAGAGGAGCGGGTCAGGCTGGTCAAAATGCGCGCTGAAACAAACGATGCGCGCACCGATTGAATATAAGAATCAGAAGAAAATGCTCACCCTTGCTCACTATCTTATTCTCAGCGCGATTTTATTTGCGGTCAGCGTGGTTGGCATTGTGCTCAACCGGCGCAACGTGATTGTCATTCTGATGGCGATTGAACTGATGCTGCTTGCCGTCAATACCAATTTCATCGCTTTCTCGCATTATTGGCATGATGCGCGCGGCCAGGTCTTCGTATTCTTTACCTTGACGGTTGCAGCGGCGGAAGCCGCGATTGGCTTGGCGATTTTGCTGACAGTGTTTCGAAAACTCGACACGATTGATGTAGATAAACTCAACCAATTAAAAGGTTAAGCGTCTATTCCAAAAATGGGGAACTATATATTTAACTAGCGGCAGTAAACCATTCTGTAGGTGAGTACGTAAGAGCCAAGCGCACACCAATGGCATAGAGCGCTTTGGGGCCTTGCTCAAGCGTGGGCGCTATGGCATTTACCACTCTATGAGCCACAAGCACCTGCACCGTTACGAGTTTTCATCCCGCCATCATGCTGCAAGTCTAGATACAATGCCGTTTATAGACTTTACCGCAGTACGCATGGCGAATCGCCGGCTGACCTATAAGGAACTTACTCATGCCTAGGCCAGATAGGATAATTGAACCCATTGAAGATGATGTTGACAGCGTTGTATCCATCGTGGCGCAACCTTTACGGAAAAACAAAAAAAATCAGACCAAAAGAAACGAAGGTTTAACAGAGCAACTGGTTAATAATGCCCTGCACGATTTGGGTTATTTTAGAGGTGAGACGCTTATTGTTGAACCTAAAAAGTCCGAAAAACCGCAGATTCAAAAACTACTTTCTCATGCCACAAAAAAGATGGGGGGCACAGGCGCAGGGTTTCCTGACTATATTATTCGAGATACCCGGCAAGAAAATGTAGTGGTTGTTATTGAATGTAAGGCTGACCCTACAAAACATATCAGCGAAAGTCTTGATCACTTCCAGGACTATGCTGTAGATGGCGCACGTCTGTATGCGGATTATCTATCCAAAGAATTGGATGTTCTGTACATTGGCGTCAGTGGGCAAACTGCAAAAGAACTCAGAATATCGCACTACATCAAACTGAACGGAAAAAAAGAACATAAAGAGATATTACGTGGCTGCGGACTTCAAGATTTTCCTTCTTATTTAGAACAATTAAGAAACCAGCGTTTTAGGGTGGATTATTCTGCTTTGCTGGACTATATAGGCGGTTTAAATAAAAAATTGCATGGTAAGCGTATTCCAGAGAAGCAGCGCGCCATTTTATTTAGTGGCATTCTGCTCGGCCTGGAAGATGACACGTTTAGAAATACGCATAAGGATCATGCCAATTCTGCTGCCTTAATGGATACGCTGATTACTCGCGTTTCCAAAAAACTCAACAATGCCAGCTCAAACGGCCAGGATAAATTTAAGAGCCTGGACGACGAATTTGCCACCATTCAACATAGTCCAGCGCTCATTCGTGATAGTTACTTCAAAGAGTTGGTTCAGGAAATTGAAGAGCGCGTTTATTCATTCGTAAAAAATAACGAATATCACGATATTATCAGTCGCTGTTACGTTGAGTTTTTGAAATATGCCAATGATGATGGCAGTTTAGGCATTGTTCTTACTCCATCGCATATCACTGAACTATGTTGTGCGCTTGCGCGGGTGAGCAAGGATAGCGTTGTGTTGGACAATTGTTGTGGTATTGGCGGTTTTTTAGTAGCGGCGATGGGGAAAATGATCACCGCTGCCCAGGGCGATAGAAAGAAAGTCGAGCATATTCAGAAATTCCAGTTGGTCGGTATTGAATACCAGCCCCATATTTTTAACCTGTCGGTTTCCAACATGATTATTCATGGCGATGGGAAATCGAATATTTTTCACGAAGATTGTTTCAAGTCTACCGAGCTTGTTAAACCATTTAAGCCAACGATAGCCCTATTAAATCCACCCTTCAATGACGGTAGCGGTATTGACGAACTGGAATTTGTTGAGCAAGCCCTAAACTGTTTAGAGGCTAATGGCATTGCAATTGCCATTGTACCGATGAGTTGCGCCATGTATGACGGGGGTGCGGGGCTAGAGCTCAAGCGCAGGCTATTGGAGAAGCATTCTCTGGAAGCCTCTATGTCCCTCCCCAATCAACTTTTTAACGATAAAGGCGCCAATACGTGTGCATTGGCATTCCGCGCCCACTTGCCGCATGACCCAAAAAGAAAAACCTGGTTTGGCTATTGGCGTGATGATGGCTTTATAAAATCAAAACGCAAGCGGGAAGACAGCGCAGATAAGTGGTCGACTATCCGCGAAAAATGGATTGAAAGTTTCCATAATAGAACCTGTGAAACAGGTTTTAGCTTGCTTCAATCTGTCGGCGCAAAAGATGAGTGGCTGTGTGAAGCCTACCTGGAGACGGATTACAGCACCATTACTCAAGAAGATTTTGAGCGGGATGTAAAGCGCTTTGCGCTTTACAAGTTTATGCTGGAAATACAGGGAAACAGTACTGACGAGGCAAATAATGGCGAGACTTGATATGCTATTTGATGTTAAAAATGGTATGGCAAGCAGCCATGTTGTGGTGCTCAGGAAACCCGAAGCGGGAACGATACCTTACGTCAGACCCGCAAAAACTCGCAAAGAACCATTGCCGGGTGGGTTGAGAAAAATACAGTTCAAGCCTACCATCGCCATCCAAGGCATACGATCTTTGTGTCAACGGATGGGGAGGGTAGCCATACCTACGCTTATGTTTCTGATTTTGAGTTTGTAGCCAATAGCAACGTTTCGATTTTATTGCCAAAGCAGGAAATGACACTGGCAGAAAAGATTTTTTACGCAAAAGCCATTTCGTTGAACCGACCAAAATTCTCTTATG
>LXRJ01000266.1 GCA_001684025.1 Candidatus Glomeribacter gigasporarum
CCTACAATTACTACATAATTACCTAATATTTACACCATAGTCGGGTTACGGTTCACGTTCATCATGATCATCATGATCGTTATGATCGTTGCATGAATCATGATCGTCACAATCATTGCAAAAATTATGATCATTGCACGAATCATGATCATTGCATGAATCACGATCATTGCACTAATCACGATCATTGTACAAACTGATTGAGATAATCTATTCCTCAAAGATCAAATGTCTTAAAATTAACACAAAATAAATGAAGAAATTATTAAAGATTTTATTAAAGTATTTATTACATTACTACTTTGCATTACTACTCTGTATTATTTCCTGGTGTAATACTAAATTTCTACATTTCTACGACTATGATATAAAAGCTTAATATCCAAGTTCTACAGAGTAACGAAAGGTATACTATTATTATGAATTCTTTCCTACTATTCGCCTTGATAGCCTTGTCATTCATTTCCTAATTTATATGTCGCTGCTTTTAACCTATAACGATAATGATTCTGAGTATGAATCAACCTTCGTCTATAATCATGATTGGTCAAAGATTTCACTTGGCCCTATAGACACATGGGATTCCGCAATCAAAAGTACTTTGGAAATTTTATAGTTATGTTCTTAAAAAAAGTACAAACTTTTTAACAATATTCATAAAATCTCGTATATCAATATTAGAATTTGTGCCTCAAATCTGAATTTTCTATTTGTCTCTACCTCAGACCCGATTGGATTATGATATATAATAAAGGTAAATGCAGTCAACTCTTTCTATAACGAACCCTAGATTCTGGCCAAAAAAAAGTTCATTATATAGAATTAATATGTTTTCTTAAGAGTTGCAGCTCTTGTTATACCGAACTAATATTAAATTTTAAAAATTTTTAGTTCGTTATATCCAGAGTTCATTATAAAAAGGTTTGTTATATCCAGAGTTGACTGTAGTTTTAGAATTCAATTGCTTTATGAATTTGATTAGTTTAAAAAACCAATTATGTCATTTATGTAGCGTTTCGGCCAATGTTGTATAATTATCAAATGGTTAACTATATAATTTCGTGTCTATATACTTAATAATTTGCCAAACTTAACACTCATTTAAATATTAAATAGCAATAGGAAAATCATTAATATAATTAAGCAAAAGGTAAGTATCTTTATTACTTATAAATCTATTAAATTTATATCTCATTTTTATTAATCTTTTATAACTATATTTCTAATGCAAACCTTTTAATTTATTTACCCGTAGTTATGCTTGATCCTGCAATTACTACATAATTACCTAATATTTACACCATAGTCGGGTTACGGTTCACGTTCATCATGATCATCATGATCGTTATGATCGTTGCATGAATCATGATCGTCACAATCATTGCAAAAATTATGATCATTGCACGAATCATGATCA
>LXRJ01000326.1 GCA_001684025.1 Candidatus Glomeribacter gigasporarum
GTAAATTTGGCCTATGGTCTTTCTCAGAAATATAAAACTGCATTGGTTGATTTGGATCCACAGGCCCATAGCGGCGATATCTATAAGCCAGTGTCGGAAGTTAAATATACCGTTAAGGAATTGTTTACTAATTCAAAGATAGATATCAAACAGGTACTTATCCCCGCCTATGTTGGGGAGGATAGGCTTGAGCATCTAGATGTGATTCATAGCAATATCCTGTTTGCTAAAGCGGCTGAGCAGGTCTCTTCCAGAATCCACAGGGAAAAGATTCTGCATCATCATATCCGTCATCTTGCATACGATTATCTGATTGCAGACTGCCCTCCTAATCTGGGCGTCATCACTGTCAACGCTATTTATATGGCGGACGTCATTTTAATTCCTGTGAATTATGACAAAGGGGCTTTAGATGGCATGGCTGATCTTCTAGAGACGGTAAAAGAGGTTAAAGAATCCAATAATGCGTCTTACTTTATTGTTCGGAATATGTTTGATGCCAGAAATAAACAGACGAATGTCTATATTGACGGAGAGCTTGAGCCGTTTAGAGAGAATCTTTTAAAGACGTGTATCAGAAGAACGGAGGCCCTGAATCAGTCCCGTATTGCGGGAGAGCCTATTTTTACTTATGACCCTCAGTCTAATGGCGTGCTGGACTATAAAGCGCTGATCAAGGAGCTGGTCTCACATGGCTGATCTTGCAAGCAGGGCGAAGGGTAGCAAGCTACGCGGCAGCCTTCAGCCTGAAGGAGAGGGAGGCGCTCAAAAAGAAAAAGTGGTGCGCCAGATTAAGTCTAAAGATTATCCTCGCAGTTATCGGCTTGATCCAGAGGTTATGAATACCCTCAAAAATACACTGGACAGGATCAATGAAGCAACTTCTAGAAAGGTCAGCGAAGCTAGATTAGTGAAAGCCCTCATTATGATGTCTAGGGATATCAGTGATGAAAAGATTATAAAGGCACTCAAGGAGGTCTGGTAATTTTTGAAGTGTTTATTTATGCTTCAAAAAAA
>LXRJ01000508.1 GCA_001684025.1 Candidatus Glomeribacter gigasporarum
GCGAGCAGCGTGGCAATTTGGCTCGCGGTCTGATTCGCAAAATGCTCACTGGTTTTAGTGTCGATGAGTCGCGCGGTCAGATCACGTCCACAGAGTTCAATCGTTCCTTCGACCGGATCAAAGTTCAGTTCGTCCGCCTGGCCGACGATCAGAGGGTCCAGTTCTTCGGGCGTGAAGCGCTGTGGATCAGCGGGAAATCCGGCAAAAAYCTCCRCCTKGAKGKCKTTCTGCCGCGAAAACCAGTCAGCAGTGCGTRTTTCAGGCAGAAGCGAGAGAGCGAAGGTCACGCGAAAGGTATCCGCGCTGCGGSTCGCGGTGTTCTCCACCTCCAGCAAGATCCAACCTRATACATTCTCACCGTTGAGCTTTACCGCCCCGCGCGGCTGGCGCGCTTCTGAGYGGGGGGCAGAGATAGATTCAGGCGCACGATTAAGCATTCAGCACCCCACCCGATGAGTCCGCGTGTGGCGGAATGATCAGGGTCTGAATCCCGTCGAGATTCGGGTC
>LXRJ01000216.1 GCA_001684025.1 Candidatus Glomeribacter gigasporarum
ATGCCGGTCGCCTTCAAAGTGCGTAATCATTAGGGTGGCGGCCGTCACCGCGCCGGCGCCCGCAGCGAGGGCAAGGGCGTGTTGAAATCGCATGTCACGCTCCTTCTAACAAACGGCGTTTGCGGCGCCACGGCCGCAGCAGCTTTTTCCAGAGGAAATAGCCGAGCAACGTCAGCGTATAGATCAGCGTGACGATGCTGACCCAATCCGAAATTTGGTAGCCGAGAAAGGTCATTACGGTCACGGAGGCCGCGGGCGCCACTTTTGCACTTTCAATCACGATTTCGGTTTTATGCACAGCGCACTCCAACAATCAAAAAAGCCGCAGAAGCGGCAGACATAAAAAAACCGCCCGTAGGCGGTGGAAAATAAAATCAGAATAATCCTGTATCTGATTAGAGGATTTATCTAATGTAGACTTCGGTTTTCTTCTTCATAAGTAAAACTTAATTCTTCTAAAAAGAATGCGAACCTATACATATGCGTTCGGAAGAACACGCTATATGGAGGAAGTGATTGATTTCCTTCATACCGCTTTCGGGAAACGGCATGTTCATGTCATCGACATTCCAGCGGGTTCAGGAGAGTTTGCACAGTATCTGGAATCAATGGGACATGATGTCGTACGTGCCGATATCTGCGGACGGGACGGTTTCGTGCATACAAATATGGAAAAACCGCTCCCTTTCAGCACGGGTGAGTTTGATCTGGTCACGTGCATGGAAGGTATTGAGCATGTGTTAAATCCCTCGCTTTTACTGGGCGAACTGGTACGCATGACTAAACCGGGTGGCTTGATCGTTATTTCGATGCCTAACATTTGCAATCTCTGGTCTCGTCTGACGTTTTTATTGACCGGTACGTTCTACCAATTCAGTCCCTCCAGCCTGCGGCAGACACGCGGCCAGTCCATTGACCGCAGCCATGTCAGCCCCATGACGCCCTTACACCTGATCTACCTGATGGGACATTACGGCGCACAATTCCAAGAATGGCGCATTGACCGCATTAAAAAGAAAATCCTTTGGCCGCTTTACGCTCTACTGTGTCCGTTCCTGAAACTTTGCACCCATATCTGTACGAGAAAAATCGTGCCGGGAACCTATCCTGGCCTAGATAAGCCAAATCAACTTCTAGGCGGTTACAAATTAGCATTTGGACGGTCTCAGATCATGATTTTTCAGCATACCTCTATCAAAAAATAGGCTTTTGGTCTTGCAAGCCCTATTGTTGTGCTGGAATTTACAGCTTTATTACACAGATGGTTCTTCCGGCCAAACGATCTGCTTAGGAAACGTCGCTTGTTGCGGCAGATCGCGCAGCAGTTGACGATAGTTCGCCCATGCTTTACGTTTGTGTTCTTCGATATCCGGCATCTGCGTCCAATCGCTTTGTTTCAGCTTGGCATTGCGTTCAAGACGGGCCATACACGCATTGAATTCATCGGCGTGTGCGTGAAACGTCTTCCGTATTGTTTTCCGATCCGGCTGTTCCAGTCCTTTCGGCCATTCAACAATGAATGCCTCTCCGATTTGCCCGCCGCCATGTGCGACCGAATGCGCGACCCAGAAGTCTTTTCCGTGTTTGAGTTTGGGATAAAGTTTTGTAATGGCAAACGCCATCTGGTCGTGTGTCAGTCTGTCCATTTCATGATCCCTATTGATTGCGCATTTTGACGGCGCGAATGTGCATATCCCATAGGTGATTCCGATCTCCCGTTGCACTGAACCCCGCCACTACCCAAGGATTCGGCATATCGACGGGATGAGGCCCTTGGAGAATGGCAAATTCAATAATCCCACTGTTATGCTGACATTCGGCCCCTGCATTCGCTTTGGCGTTCAGTTCGCTTCTGTCCGCTTTGCCTCTGACATAAGCGATGTCCGCTTTAGTGCTGGGGTCGAAGTTCTCGTTTGTCCAAATGAAGCCGATAGGGGTGTTATTTACCCATACGTGCATTCGGCCATCTTTTCTCCAGGTCAACGCATATTTATGTGCGCCATCGCCGAAGACATAATTGCCCGCCGGCTGCTTGGCGTTCAATTC
>LXRJ01000273.1 GCA_001684025.1 Candidatus Glomeribacter gigasporarum
CTGAAGGCAGCATATCGGTTGCTATCGAATGAGCAGGTGACACACGAAGCTTTACAAACACCGCACTGGCATAGGGTACGGCAATCGGCGCGTGAGAACGAGGTGGTTTTGTTCGTTCAGGATACAACGGAACTGGATGACACGCGACACAACGCAGTTGAGGGTTTGGGGCCGATTGGAGATGGCCGTGTCAAGGGTCTGTGGGTGCATTCCTGCGTGGCATTGCCCCCTGAGCAGCAACTGTTGGGAGTGGCGTACCAGCACGTATGGAACCGTGGACAAGTGGCTTATAAAACGCATGAAACCCGTCGCCAGAGATACGCGCGACAGCACAGGGAATCCGAGGTTTGGGGCAATACGATTAAAGCGATTGGCTCGGCGCCAAGCGGTGCTCATTGGATCAGTTTGGGAGACCGTGGCAGTGATATTTTCGGGTATTGGCAGCAGGCTGTCCAGGCTGGATGGCAATGTTTGCTTCGCGTGTTCTGATAGGCGAATTGAGGTGGACGGACTGGCAAGCCGGATCATGAGTCATGTCAGAAAGCGGCCTGCTCAAGCGTATGCCGGACTCCCGTTACGGGCGCGACCGGGTCAAGCCGCAGCGCAATGATCCGGCATTCAAGCAGAGCGCGCCGGTTGCGGCCTCGCTGGTGCGGGTTTGGGCGGAAACGCAAACCGGTCTTGAATGGGTATTGTTGGCCACTTGGCCAGTGAATAACCAACAGGAAGCCATGCAATGCGTGAACTGGTATCGCCTGCGGTGGACTATAGAGGAATATCACCAATGCTTGAAGACGGGTTGCAAAATCGAAGCGGCACAATTGAAGAGCGCTCATGGGCTCAAAGCGCTATCAGGATTTGCCGGTATCCTCGCTGCTCGACTGCTGCAAACCAGCAAGGTGGCTGATGATCAGCCTGATCTATTGGCGTACAAGGTATTTGATCACGATGCCTGCCTGGTTTTAGCTCAGCACGCCGGCATTGCACTGCATCGATTAAGCGCCACCCAGTTTCGCCTTGAATTGGCAAAACGGGGGGATTCATTGCCATAAAATCCGATGGCAAACCCGGCTGGAAAACACTCTAGCGCGGCTGGCAAGATTTGCAACAAATCCTTATCGGCTTTCGCCTCGCTAAATGTGGGTAAGGACAAGGCCTATAGGGATTGAAACACGCGGGGAGTAGACTGATTGTTGAAATGCACCGAAAACTGAGCCTGGAATGGAGTGAACCCCTGGAGCTGGACAATTTTTAGCCGATAAATTGATCCGCTGGCTGGGCCTTTAAAAGAGGAACAGCACAATGTCAGCAAGAGGAGCGTATCGGCGGCACCGTCCACAA
>LXRJ01000318.1 GCA_001684025.1 Candidatus Glomeribacter gigasporarum
AGGCCCGCTTTACCCCCCCGCCCTTATGGGTCCTGGTAAGGCTTTCCTCAGAACATTTAATACCAACTATCATCTTAACCATTTCTTTACTTGAACCTCTTTTGCTCAAGCAGCCTACATAACCTCTAAAATGCTTTATTCCTTAAACCATCTTTACACAGCCTTTGCCTCCCTTTTGGTTCGCCCGTAAAGATCAAAGGAGGAAAGGGCTAGTCTTTTTTCAAAGACTCCCAAACTAGCTGCGATGAATATCTTCCCTCACGGTACTAAACTCAGCTTAATCTTTTGAATTCCATGGGGCCCCTACGGGCCCCCGGGGCGGATAAATTGACTACCAGTAAATTGTTCACTCCAGTGAACCAAATTGGTAAGAAGAAGAGAGGAGCTTTAAAAGGCAAGCTCAATCAACGACTTGGTACAAAACACCACTGAATTCCTTCTTAAGGTTCTACCTCCTCTGATACTACTTGGTTTCACTCTCCTCTCTTACCTTTAAGGGGAGTACTAGCTTCTAACTACCTTGCTTAAGAGCAGTTACTTCCCTACTTAACTATCGCCTACCTACCATCTTACTTTCTAAAGAGTAGAACTCTTCTAAATTAAAGTAGTTATTTGAATCAAATATACCTCCGGATGGTAACCTCTGGAAGTAGGGTCCTTACCTTCGACCTCCCCCCGACGACTAGTTGCCTAGGGGGTTGCATAAACAATTCCTTTGGAATCTACCTAATACGTCTAACAAATAGGTATCTACTGGTTTTGATTTCAAAATTTGCCTCAACTTCTTCCTTTTTACTTGGTAAATCAGCTTTCTGCCGGCTTGGTCACAGTTGCCTTCTTGTTAATTCTTATATCCTGGTACTTCCTTCCTAAAATTCTACTCCTATTCCTTTCAAGGAAACTTCTAAGTAATCGAGTAAATTACGGTGGAATCACCTCCCATACACCATAGAACCCCTTATCTGGTGACCTGATCTGTTAACCCCCCCTTGTTGAATTAAAATACGGCATGGTAGCAAGAGGCAAGGGCCTACCCCAGATCGGCAGTCTA
>LXRJ01000336.1 GCA_001684025.1 Candidatus Glomeribacter gigasporarum
TCATATTTTAGAGTCTGCACGATAAAGTCTATCGAACCGACGTGCTCTGGGAGGCTTGGCGACAAGGCAAAGCCAACAAGGGCGCGCCTGGGGTTGATGGCAAGACTATTAGAAAGGATAATTGCTCAAGGAGAAGCAGAAGCGATCAGCAAATTGCAAAAGCTGCTACGCGAACAAAACTACCAGCTTTCTCCCGTCAGGTTGGTAGAAATACCCAAACCTAAAGGAGGAACGAGGCCGCTAGGGATAGCGACCGTAGAAGATCGCATTGTGCAGACGGCAATGAAACTGGTCATGGAGCCCATCTTTGAAGCGGATTTTCAGGAATGTTCTTATGGATATAGACCGAAACGAAACGCCAAGCAAGCCAGCGATGCGATTCGGGAAGATTTATACCAACGGGCGTGGGGCGTCGTAGAAATCGATTTCCAAGCCTATTTCACCAGTATCCCGCATGACAAGCTCTTAGCGCTTATCACGTGCAGGATATCGGACGCAAGTATGCTGAAATTGATTAAACAAACGCTCAAGGTCGGCATCAGTCATAAAGGTAACGTACAACCGACGAAAATCGGAGTCCCGCAAGGTTCCCCAATTTCCCCGTTGTACAGCAACATTTACCTGAACGTCATCGACACCCAGTGGCAGGAAGGGCAGTRCTCCGAGAAAGTGGGTGCAACGCTACACCGCTACGCCGATGGTGCCATTTTGGTGTGCCGAGAGACCGCCTCTCCCGTATTAAAAGCATTTTCTGAAATGGCGGAAGAGATGAAACTTACGCTTAATCAAGAAAAGACGCGAGTGACAAAGCTGACTCAAGGATTTGACTTTCTTGGGATTAATTTCGTCAAGCGCAAAAGTCTAACAAGCGGCAAGAACACCATTTACCGCTTTCCCTCAAAACAGGCACAACAGAATATCCGTAGCAGACTACGCACTTTGACTTCACGAAGGGCG
>LXRJ01000535.1 GCA_001684025.1 Candidatus Glomeribacter gigasporarum
TGCAGGCACCCGGCACCGTTTAAGCGCCCCCTCCAGATAGGAATGGCCGCGCGTCATGCCGGTTTCRCYYTCCAKMGTGCGYGGGATGGTCCAATCCAGCCATTTCTCGACGGCGGTTTCTATCGCTTCCGMCAAAGGGYGRTTGTGGTCCTGCAGCTGGTCGATGACTTCCTCCGCCAAATCCCGCCCATAGACACTGTCCAGAAAGGCGCGGAGGGTCTCGCGCTCCGTGTCGGTTGCGGCGCTGACTTCCACAATGAGCGCAAAGGCCCGTTGCCAGGCGGTGGCCGCATCGGCGTGGGCGCTGATCGTGCCCCAAAAACCGGCAGCTTTATTCTGGGGATCGGGGATGGGAAAGGCGTAGGTGGCAGGCAGCTGGCACCGTTTGAGATCCCTGTATAGAGGGGAATTTTCGGGGGTGGCGGTATAACCGCACCTCGTTTTAACGGCGGTTTCTATCGCTTTTT
>LXRJ01000088.1 GCA_001684025.1 Candidatus Glomeribacter gigasporarum
AAGGAGAAATCCGCAGCAACAGATAGGCTTCAGTCTAATACCGCTGAGTCATTCCTTTACTCTAGCTCCTTGTAAAGCAGAACTCAGAAATTGAGTTGCCGCAGAAACTGTATTAACTTCGAACATCATCCCTTCTCCATTTTGAACAGACTGATTCTAGAAAAACCAGCGCTATTCTAGAGGACATTTTAGAACACCTACACTAGGATTTTTCTTAACCCCGCATCAACCGCGCTTTCTCACGTTCCCAATCGCGTTTTTTCTCGGCGGCGCGTTTATCGTATTGTTTTTTACCTTTCGCCAAACCGATTTCGCATTTAATACGCCCCTGCGCATAATGCAGATTCAGCGGGACCAGCGTATAACCGCGCTGTTCGACTTTTCCGATCAGTTTGCGAATCTGCGCGGCGTGCAGTAGCAGTTTGCGGGTGCGCACCGGATCGGGACGGATATGAATCGATGCCGTCGGTAACGCGCTGATATGCGCGCCAATCAAAAACAATTCGGCATCACGAATGACGACATAGCCTTCCTTAATCTGCGCCCGTCCGGCGCGAATCGCTTTGGCTTCCCACCCATCAAGCACCAGCCCAGCCTCGAAGCGCTCTTCAATGGAGTAGTCGAAGCATGCCTTTTTATTTTCAACGATGCTCATGGCGAAAAACGGGTGATCAGTCAGCTCAAGATAGACTTGTGAGTTTAACAAAGCGCTTTTTCTGATAGGAACGATGGCTGATGTCTATAGAACGGTTTTGGTCCAGCATGCTGCCGAGCAGATGTTCGATCTAATTAACGATGTCGCTGATTATCCAGATTTCCTGCCGTGGTGCGGCGGGGTTGAGATTTTCCGGCAGGATGAACGCCATCTCGAAGCCAAAATCAATATCCATTTCAAAGGCATCCGGCAATATTTCACCACGCGCAATATCTTACGACGGCCAACGCATATTGACATGGTTTTTTTGGACGGCCCCTTTAAAAAATTCACCGGCTATTGGCATTTAACGCCGCTGCGCGAGAAAGCGTGCAAGATCGAATTCGGATTGCATTACGAATTTGCCAGCCGCCTGCTTGAGATATTGATCGGACCTGTTTTTAGTCATATCGCCGATACCTTCGTCGAAGCCTTTGTTGAACGTGCGCGTGTCAAATATAGAACCCTCTGCTAAGCGCGCGCCGGCTTGTCTGTGCTAGACTTTGTCAGTTTTTACTCTATCTCATGGTATTTGTCACGATCACGCATATCTCACGGCACGGCCTTTCTTCCGTGACCGCTTGTTGATCTTTTTTAAGGAAAAATCATGTCTGTCACCGATTCAAACGCGGCTGCAAGCGCGCATCCTGAGAAATCCGCCGTTATCGCGAAATTTGCGCGCGGCACGAACGATACCGGCTCTCCTGAAGTTCAAGTTGCTTTACTGACTGCGCGTATCAATGCGTTGACCGCGCATTTCAAAATTCATCTTAAAGACCATCATAGCCGCCGCGGCCTGCTTCAAATGGTCAGCCGCCGCCGCAAGCTATTGAACTATCTGAAAAAAAAGCATCTGGATCGCTATTCCTGTCTGATTAAGGAGTTAGGGCTTCGGAAATAGAAGTCATTTCATACGTGGCTGCGCGGCCGTGATTTTTATATGACCTTTGCAAGTGCCTGTATCGGAAGAGTATTTCTGATCCAGGCATTTTTATTTCGATTGAATTCATGTAGCCTGAAGAGCTGATATAAGGGAATGATTATGTTCAACAAAGTCGTTAAACAATTCCAATGGGGCGGTCATCAAGTGCTTCTGGAGACTGGAGAAATCGCGCGCCAAGCGGATGGCGCCGTGCTCGTGGATATGGATGAAACGCTCGTGCTGGCAACGGTGGTCGGTTCAAAAAACGCTCACCCGGGCCAGGATTTTTTTCCGTTGACGGTGGATTACATCGAGAAAAGCTATGCCGCGGGCCGGATTCCAGGCGGATTTTTCCGCCGCGAAGGTCGGCCGTCCGAAGGCGAAACATTGATCTCCCGCTTGATCGACCGGCCGCTGCGTCCCCTCTTTCCAGAAGCGTTTCGCAATGAAGTGCAGGTGATCGTTCATGTCCTTTCGGTCAACCCGGAAGTACCGGCGGATATTCCCGCGATTATCGGTGCTTCGGCGGCGCTCGCCATCTCGGGCATTCCGTTCAACGGTCCAATCGGCGCCGCGCGCGTTGCCTATATTGACAAGCAATATGTGCTCAACCCAACCCGCGCCGAGATGAAAGAATCCACGCTCGATCTGGTCGTTGCGGGAACGGAACACGCGGTGCTGATGGTCGAATCGCAAGCGGACCAGCTCTCTGAAGAAGTGATGCTGGGCGCGGTGATGTTCGGCCATCAACGGATGCAAGCGGCGCTTCAAGCCATTGATGCGCTCGTGAGCGAAGCGGGCAGACCGGAATGGGACTGGCAATCCGAACCGCGTGATGAAGCGCTGTTTGAACGCATCCGCGCACTTGCGTATGAAGACTTGCGCGTCGCCTATCGACAGCGTGAAAAAACCGCGCGCAATGCTCAACTGCGCGCGGTATACGCGGCGGTCACGGCGCAGCTCGCCGCTCAAGCGGAAGTTGCGGGCACCGCCGCACCGGACAACGCAGCAGTTAACACTATTCTGTTTGAACTAGAAGCGCAGATTATCCGTACGCAAATCCTGTCTGGAGAACCGCGCATCGATGGGCGCAGCACGCGCGCAGTCCGCCCGATCTCGATTCGATGCGGCGCCTTGCCGCGCGCCCATGGCAGCGCGCTATTTACGCGCGGCGAAACACAGGCGCTGGTTGTAACCACGCTCGGCACAAAGAGCGACGAACAAATGATTGACGCGATTGAAGGCGAATACCGCGACCGCTTTATGCTGCATTACAACATGCCGCCGTTTGCAACTGGCGAAACCGGCCGCGTCGGTTCGCCGAAACGGCGTGAAATCGGCCATGGGCGGCTGGCGCGGCGCGCGCTCGCGCCGGTTCTGCCGGATGAACAAACCTTTGGTTACACGATTCGCGTCGTCTCAGAAATTACCGAATCCAACGGCTCATCGTCGATGGCCTCTGTTTGCGGCGGCAGCTTGGCATTGATGGACGCAGGTGTACCGGTCAAAACACATGTCGCCGGGATTGCGATGGGACTCATTCTGGAGGGCAATCGCTTCGCCGTGCTCACCGATATTCTGGGCGATGAAGATCATCTCGGCGATATGGACTTCAAAGTCGCCGGCACTGCGCAAGGCATTACCGCGCTGCAGATGGACATCAAAATCGCCGGCATCACCGAAGAAATTATGCGCATTGCGCTCGCGCAAGCGCGGGAAGGGCGGCTGCATATTCTGGAACAGATGCAACAGGCCATCGCCGGCGCACGCACTGAACTGTCAACGTTCGCACCGCGCACGCTCACGATCCGAATTCCTACGGATAAGATTCGCGATGTCATTGGCAAAGGCGGTTCGGTCATCCGCGCCCTCACCGAAGAAACCGGCGCGACGATTGATATTTCCGAAGACGGCATCATCATGATTTCAAGCACGCGCAGCGATGCGCTTGAAGAAGCCAAGCGCCGGATTGAAGCGCTCACTTTGGAAATTGAAGTCGGCCAGGTATATACCGGCACCGTTTTAAAGCTGATGGACTTTGGCGCAATCGTCAACCTGTTGCCAGGACGGGCCGGCCTGCTGCATATTTCAGAGATTAGCCATCAACGGGTTGAAAAAGTGAGCGATTATTTAAAAGAAGGGGCGTCGATCCGGGTCAAAGTGATTCAGAAAGATGAAAAAAACCGCTTTCGCCTTTCTGCGAAAGCGGTTGGGGAAGAGATCACTTAACAAGGGCGATGGCCTCAGCCGCTCTGTTCATATACACCGGAAGCGGGAGGCATCATGCATCAGATTGTCATTATCGGCGGCGGCGCGGGCGGACTCGAACTGGCCACGCGGTTGGGAGATCGGCTCGGAAAACGCAAAAAAGCAAAAATCGTACTGGTCGACCGTCATCCCGTCCACGTCTGGAAACCGTTGCTGCATGAAGTGGCGGCGGGCAGCATGGACCCGTTTACACATCAACTCGAATACGCCGCGCAAGCGCGCTGGCATAGCTTTGAATTCCAGCTAGGAGAACTCATCGCGCTGGATCGCGGCGTGAAGACGGTGACGCTCGCAGCGGCATACGATGAGGAAGGCATTGAATTACTGCCCTCCCGTACTCTGAAATATGACACTTTAGTGATTGCGATTGGCAGTACGACGAACTATTTCAATGTTCCGGGTGCGCAACAGTATGCACTGGCGCTTGACACCGCCGCGCAGGCGGAACATTTCCGACGTCGTCTCATCGCAACTTGCATGCGGGCGCAAGCGCATATGGACGATGGCGCATCAAGACCCGCAGCGCGCATTCAAATTGCCATTGTCGGCGGCGGTGCAACGGGGGTCGAATTATCCGCTGAACTCCGGCAGACAGCGCAGGTACTCGCTGCTTATGGCATCCATACACTGGATCCAAAACGGGATATTGGGATTGTCGTGATCGAATCGGGGTCGCGTATTCTGTCCGCATTACCCGAACGGGTGTCGGCCGAAACCGCTGCTCTACTGACGAAATTGGGGATTGAATTGAGGGCCGGCGAACACGTCACCGAAGTATTGCCAAACGCTTTGCGCACCGCGAGCGGTAAAACCCTGTCGGCAGATTTAATCGTCTGGGCTGCCGGTATTCAAGCGCCCGCCGTATTAAAACAACTGGACGGACTGGCAACCACGCCGCGCGGCCAGCTTAAAGTGCGCACGACGCTGCAAACCGAAAATGATGACGATATTTTTGCGTTCGGTGACTGCGCGAGTTGTCCGTGGCCGCAACACAATAGCACCGTTCCGCCGCGCGCGCAGGCTGCACACCAGCAAGCGAACTTTCTGTTGCCTCTACTTCCGCGCCGTCTTGCCAGCGCGTCAGCGTCATTACCTACATTCCGCTACCGCGACTTCGGCTCGCTGGTTTCATTGGGGCGCTTTAGCGCAGTCGGCCATTTACTAGGCGGCAATTTGCTGGTCGAAGGCATCTTCGCGCGCTGGATGTACGCATTTCTATACCGGATGCATATCGCAGCGCTGCATGGCGTGCCCAGAATGGCGCTGGATACGCTCGCTCACTGGTTGCGCCGTTCGACGCTGCCGCGTGTGAAGTTGCATTAATGCAATGCCTGCCTGGGCCACTTGAGCGGATGCAAAAAACCGGCTAGAAGCCGGTTCCAAGGAACTATTTCTGAGCCATTTACTTATTTTCAGTCTCTTCACTTTTCTCAGTATCTGGCGCTGGCGCTTCCGGCATTTCCGCAGGCTCCGCAGGCGCGGCTTGATTTGCGTCTGGAGCTGCGCCCATATTGTCTGAATCCGCGGGCGCGTTATCCGTGGGTTCAGGCGCAGGCGATTCAGCCGGTTTGTTGCACGCAACCAAAGCAAAGGCCGCAATCAGAGAGGCGATGAAAAGGGATTTCTTCATGGTCACTTCCTTTTTATGGTTAAGCTGAATAAATAATGTGGAGTCAGTCATATCCGCTCCTGCTTAGAACCCGTCCGTTTTCGGACAGATTTTCAGAAGCAAGGCCGCAGTATATAGCGAACTGCACATTCAATCGCACACCGGACCCTCGATACGAACAGATGTCACAATTACAATGATGAGAAATGCAACATATTTTTCCAGAACGGCGGCCTTCGGCACGCTGGACATGAAACTTCTGGACAAATGCATCGAAACGCCGCGTAACAATGGCTGAGCGAATCTCACGCATGAGCTCAAGATAATAATACAAATTATGGAGGGTATTTAGATGCGTGCCCAGTATTTCGCCCGCGCGTTGTAAATGATACAAATACGCGCGCGCGAGATTCCTCCCGCAACGCTTCGCTCATGCCGCCCTGCGCAATCCTGAATAAGGCATTCGGATTACCGAGCCGGTTGAATTCTGCGCTAGAACGCCGCGCCCAACGCAATGACAAGCGCATCGAGGCGGCAACTTCATGCACGGGTGGGGCACGCCCGCGGTTGCGTACAGCGTGCATTCATCGAATTGCATCACGATGTCCGAATTCAGCGCATGCTGAGTTCGCATCGAGATCTCGGGCGATAAAAAAAGCCGGTCGCCCACGCGAAAGCGATAACCTGGCGTAATGAATAGGTCGGTCTCCCCGTGCTTGTATGGCTTGTCCTTACCCACATTTGCAGTGATAGTGGAAATTTTGCAGGATGAAAGCCAAATGCTGTCA
>LXRJ01000143.1 GCA_001684025.1 Candidatus Glomeribacter gigasporarum
GGGGGGGGCACTCCACGTTTGGTTCCATTAGTGATACCATTCACCCTAATATGGCAACGCCTCATAAAATTCTCGATCAAATGCGCCGTGAGCCGGCCAATGTTCGCTTTTCGGACTTGAAAAAAGTGTGCGAAATGTATTTTGGTTCGCCGCAGCAGCACAGTACGAGCCATGCCATATTCAAAACCCCCTGGCCGGGCGACCCGCGCGTGAACATTCAAAACGTGAAAGGCAAGGCGAAGCCTTATCAAGTCCGGCAAGTTCTTCTTGCTATCGACAAGTTGGAGCATCCATCATGAACATTGACCACTACACTTATCGCGTCACCTGGTCTTCCGAAGACGATGAGTACATCGGACAATGCGCAGAGTTCCCATCGCTGAGTTGGCTCGCATCAGCACCCGAAGCCGCCCTGTCCGGAATTCGGAAAGTCATCGCTCAAGTCATTGAGGATATGGCCGCAACAGGTGAAGCTGCGCCGACTCCGTTCTCCGAACGGCGCTACAGCGGCGAGTTTCGGGTGCGGGTTCCGCCGTCTGTCCACCGGACACTCGCCATACAAGCGGCGGAACAACAGGTGAGTCTGAATCGCCTCGTCAGCGCGAAACTCGCCGGTTGATTAAATCTTCATACCTGAACCCCGCCCGCGCCCATCATGCGCGCCAGCGTCAGATAGCGCACGCCGTAACTGGTCAAATTCCAAAAGCCCGCGTCAAGCAACGTCACCGCGCCGGCGTCGTAGCCGGTACTGACTTTATCGACTGAAAATGACGCCATCGGCCCGTTGACTTGACCTGGAACGCCGCTTTTGGCCGCATCGGCTTGATCCCGCGCGGCGATGACCAGATGATGCGCAGTGCACAGCGCGATGCCTAAATCAGAGAGTTCGCGCCAGCGCCGACTATTGACAAACGACTCGGCCACGCCGAGCCAGAACGCAACCTGTGCGTCGGGGTAGCGTGTTGAATTAGCGAACTCCGGCGATACCGTACGAAACTGCGCCGGCGTCACGGCTTGGCCTTTTTGCCTGATTTCTGTGTTTGCGCCTGCTCGGCATTCTGCGGCTCCGTCAACCTGACCGGCTCAGGCATCGCCACTGGCTTTGGGGTGCAGTGCGCCTGTACGTACCAATGCGCCGCCATCGCCTCTTCTACCTCTTGTTCACCGGCATCGAAGAACTGCCGCCCGCCGTCGTCGCGGATCAGCGTGAAGGGTTGTGCTACATAGATCGCCGTCATCTCAAATCCCATCCCGATAGCCCATCGTCGCCGGATAGACGAACTCCATTTGCCCCAACAGGCACCAGTACGTGGTGACCTGGAATACCGAGCGGTATTCCAGCGGCGTGCGCTGAATTTCGGTCAGCGGATAGCGGATGCGCTCGTATTCGTTGCGGTACGCCATCATCCGGTCAACCGTCCCCAATTGTCCCAGCGTGCCGCCCGCGCCTAAGCCAATCAGCCATTTGACCGGCAGAATTTCCAACTTTCCGCCGCGCTGGGTGCAGATATTGTTCTCCAGCAAATAGCTCAGAATCGAGCGATTGCCCGCGCTGCTGACGATCTGGGACGCGAGATATCCAAACTGCTCCGGCGGCAGCAATATCCGGTTCGGCATCACCGCCCATCCGGCCTCTTTCCATGTGGCGTTCAGCAACTCGTTCACATCCGCCAGAATTTCCTGCGGCGTTTTGGTTTTCCATTGCGGCGTGCCGTTCTTGCCGTTGGCGACATTCGACGTGTTTTTGACGGCGGGCGCGTTCAACAGACCGTAGAAGCCTAAATCCTTGTCTCCAATGTAGACGTTCTCATCCACGTCCATCTGATACTTCATCCGCATCGCGTTGAACTGCTGCGCATCAATCGAACGTCCCAGTTTTTGCGCGCTGATCAGTTCGCGCATCGTGTATTTGGTTTCAATCCCCCATTGATGCAGCGGCTGCGCGGTCTTCACGATATCGAGCGCCGGCCCGGCAATCGCGTTGCTCTCTTTGCCGATCCAGTTCTTGCCGGCGGGATTGACGCCCCCTGCCGTTGCGAAGGTCGAGTTCGTAAAGCTCGCCAGTTCGTCAGCGGGCGTCACATCGGTACGGATTGGACAATCGCGGCTCCAGGTGCAATCGACCAGAGGTTCGTGCAGTTGAGGGTCAAGCCGCTCCAGTTCGCCGATCAGAAAGGCGCCGGCAGAATCGATGGTCATTTTGTCAAATGTGGGATAAAACTCTTCAAGATCCGTTTTTTTGAGAACGCTCTACTTTTCTATTCAGGTGCGGTGAGCGCGGTTTAATGGGGCGAAATTTAAGGCCATATTTCATCAAGTGTTCTTGAAACTGATAAGCAAAAAACTCACGGCCTCGATCAGTCTGAATCCGCTGGAAGGCAAAAGGAAATTCTTCTAGCATGCATTCCAAAAAGGCTAATGAATTCTCTGCCGTGCGCCGAGAATACAGTCGCAACACCCGCCAGCGTGTGCAATCATCAATGGCTGTGTATTGGTATAACCCGGCGCAATTTTGCAAGTATCGACTTGTATGCGTTCACCTGGAATAGCTCGGCTATAACGAATGACCGATTTCCGGATGCTCCGTTTGCCAAGCAGCTTGACTTCATTTCTCTGCAAAACTTTGTGAATCGTCGCCCATGAATAAGCCTGATCATGGTTGCGCTTCAATTCACTCACTAGCCGCCGATGGCCCAAAGAACGCTCACGACGCAACCTGAGAATAAGGACTTCTTGCTCAGCAAAGAGCTTCTTTGAGGGACTGGTTTTAGGGCGTCGACTTTGCTCTTCTAGACCCTCTATTCCCAACGCCTCATAACGTTTGAGCCATTTCCGAAGGGTCGGTCTTGATATCCCGCATTTCAAACAAACCAGACCCGCATGATCCGTTTCCTCAAACAATTTTACCCAGCGTAATCGCTTTGCAATTTCTCGATCCATCACTCGATTCTAATTGAAACGATGTCTATGAATCACACATTTATTCGTCCCCCGGCTAGTCATCCTGACTGGCCGATCTTTCCCAATCTGTATCGCAACCGGATTCCTGCTCAACCAGACCAGGGTTGGGTCGCCGATATGACCTTCATCCGCATCGAAACGGGTTTTGTGTCTCTGGCGGTGCTTTTGGATGCCTGTAGCCGTAAGGGGATCGGATATGCCATTGGACGGCAGATCGACCCCCAATTGACGCTGGCCGCCTTGAAAGCGGCTGTCGTTCAGCGTCGGCCTGCGCCGGGGACTTGTATTCATCAGAGCGATAGAGGCAGTCAAAGGCGCGCACAGAATACCGGCGCGCCCTACAGGAATAGGCCTGATGGGTGCGATGAGTTCGGTAGCCAATACCTATGACAACGCTCCGGCAGAAAGTTTTATCAAAACCCTCAAGGTGGAAGAAGTATACGTATCTGGATATGAAACCTTTGCG
>LXRJ01000058.1 GCA_001684025.1 Candidatus Glomeribacter gigasporarum
GCGGCGGCAAAGAGGCTGCGCCCCGTCTGCTGGCCGCTTCCGAACGCACGGTGTGTCTCGCGCAGGCGGACGACTGGCTCAATACCCACGAGACGGCGGATACCGCGCACAAGACGCGCCGCTGGCTCAATGAAGTTCCCACCGAAAAACAGCTGCGTTATCTCCCGCCCGCGCTGCGCAACGATTTCAGCTTAACCCGTTATCAGGCGTCCGCGCGGCTCGCCTTTCAGTTCAACAAGGCGGCGATTCAACGTCTGATCCTGTCAGCGCCAAACGCCAATCAGGAGGCTGCATGAGATGCGCGGTCTGCTGCCGGCAAGCGCGGGGGTTCGGGTACTTCAACGCCCGTTGGCCGTATCGCTCCGCCGCCCGCGACGAGAGCTGGCAGTTCTGCTCGATGCGGTGTCAGCACGCCTTTTCTCAGCTGATGGATAAAACGGAGGGCTACATGATCGACCCGACTGAGATGGAACGCGCCGCAATGCAGGCGTGCCTGAAACCGCTGGGCGAGCGTGTCGCTGAGCTTGGCATCGACCAGACACTCGCCGATTACCACCGCGATGGAGTGCTGCAACTCATCGAGACGGTGGTGACGGCCTATCAGGACCACATGGTCGCCGAGCATGAACGACTGGCAGCCAGGGAACGCGCCTACTTCGAGGCGTTGCGCGCACAGCGGGAAGCGGTGGGTCAAATTTAAGTTGCTGATCAGCAATTCAAGTGGATCCGTTTCAAATGACGATGGACAGCGAACGCATGATGGACTTCAATCCGGACTTTTCCGAGCGTCTCACAGCGTTGCTCGATCAAGCGCTGATGCGTGAACGCGCCGCCCAGCCGAAGCGCCGCTATCTAGGCGCGTCTCGCGTAGGGATCGCCTGCGAGCGGGCACTGCAATACGAGACCACCCACACGCCCGTCGATGCGGGCCGCGAGACGCCGGGACAGGTGCTGCGCATTTTCGAGATCGGCCATGCACTGGAGAAACTGGCCGCGCGGTGGTTGCAGCAAGCGGGATTTGATCTGGCGACCCATCAAGCCAACGGCGAGCCGTTTGGTTTCTCGGCGGCGGGSGGRCGCATCCAGGGCCATGTCGACGGCATTCTGAAGGCCGGCCCACCTGAGCTAGGGCTGACCTACCCCGCGCTGTGGGAATGCAAGTCGATGAACGCCAAAAGCTGGCAGAAAACGGTTCAGCAAGGCGTCGCCCGCGCCCATCCCGTCTACGCCGCCCAGATCGCGCTCTATCAGGCGTATCTGGAAGACAGCGTCCCGACGATTTCCCGTCATTCCGCACTGTTTACAGCCATCAATAAGGACAACGCGCAACTCTGGTTTGAGCTGGTGCCCTTTGATGCTGCATTAGCGCAACGCATGTCAGACCGGGCCGTGCGGGTGCTGCATGCTCTGGAGGCGGACGAGTGGCTGCCGCGYTGCACYACSACGCCCACGYAYTTTGCCTGCCGGTGGTGYGCYTGGCAAGASCGCTGTTGGGAGGACTCATGATGGAAATTKCTGACTGGTTCGATTTTAACCATGCCCCCGAMCAAGACGAGGTACTGGCGCGYTATGAAGCGTCYGTGGATACGCCTGCTTTGCGTMGYGGAYTGCTKGMTCARCTSGAAKYGGCGCTNGCMTNACYTGTTCCCRCAMGGCCGYMTCCAGGGCAGCCAATTCCGTATCGGRAATGTCGAGGGAGACGCCGGCAAGAGTCTGGTGGTGGARCTCAAAGGCGAGCGGCGRGGGCTGTGGATCGATTTYGCCACCGATGAGCGYGGTGATGCCATCGACCTCTGGGCCTGTACGCGGGGTTGGTCGGCCCGTCACGATTTTCCGAGTGTYGCCGAGGACATCCGACAGTGGTTGGGGCACGCACCTTCCAGCGTACCTGCCGCGCCGCAGGCGGYCTCGCAACGTCTGTCCATCGACGCRCTGGGCCCCCATASCGCGAAATGGGATTACYKSAGCGCGGARGGWRARCTGMTSGCSTGYGTSTACCGCTATGACCCRCCSRSCGGCAAAACCTATCGCCCCTGGGACGTGCGGGCGCAACGAGGGCGCGCCCCCGACCCCCGTCCGCTSTACAACYTGCCCGGCMTYGCRCAGGCTGAGACCGTSGTRCTGGTCGAAGGCGAGAAATGTGCGGATGCCTTRATCCAGRCCAGCATTTGCGCCACSACCGCGATGAACGGCGCGAATGCCCCCGTCGAYAAAACSGACTGGTCNCCSCTTNNAGSCRNNAAANCGGTGCTGATYTGGCCCGATCACGACAAGGCCGGCYGGGACTACGCSCAGMACGCAGCGCRYGCSTGCGTGGCAGCCGGCAGCGTGTCGGTGGCGATTCTGCGGCCGCCGTCGGACAAACCCGACACCTGGGATGCGGCCGATGCGGTGGCGGAAGGCTTTGACTGCACCGCGTTCATCGCGCAAGGCACGCGAGAGGTCGTCAAAGCCGCGTATGAGTGGATACGCAGCATGCGCGCGGTGCGGGCGGATGACGCGCCCTTGCCAGACGATTGGATCGCGCCCCGCATCTTAACTTTAGGCGGCACGCTGATCTTTGGGGGTGCGCCAAAAGTCGGTAAGAGCGACTTCCTGCTGACCTGGCTGGCCCATATGGCGGGSGGSGCGACCTTTCTAGGGATGAAACCGCCCCGGCCGCTGCGCGTGTTCTACCTGCAGGCGGAAATCCAATACCCCTACCTGTGCGAGCGCATCAAAGCGATCCAGATGCCCCTTCATCAGCTGTCGACGGCGGACGCCAATCTGATGGTGACCACACAGTTGGACTGGCTCCTGGATGAGGCGGGACTTCAGAAGGTGATTCCCGGAATAGCAGAGACCTTCGACGGCGCACTGCCCGAGATCATCGCCATCGATCCCATCCGAAACCTCTTCGATGGAGGTGGCAGGGGAAGCGAAAACGACAACGCCGCGATGCTGTTCTTTCTGAAGCAGCGCATTGAACGGCTGCGGGCCGCCGTCAACCCCGACGCTGGAATCATCCTGGTCCATCACACCAGAAAACTCCAAAAAGCCCTGTTTACAGAGGAACCCTTTCAGGCGTTATGCGGCGCCAGTTGCCTGCGCAGCTATTACACCGGCGGCATGATGCTGTTCAAACCCGAAGAAGGCTGTAAAACGCGCCAACTGCACTATGAGTTGCGCTATGGCCCCGACCTGCCCATTCAGACGGTGGACAAGCAGAACGGGGTGTGGCGCACCCTCGACGCGAAAGCGGAACGCCTGATTAAACCGCACTACGGCGAAAAACTCGATGCCGAACGGCGACGCAAGTGCGATGTGATCCTGCAGATGCTATTCGATGAAGCCCTACAGGGCCGCGTCTATACGGCGACGCAGTTCGCCGAAGCCTTTGAGAATAAGGCCAGTCTCGGCAGSCGKTCGACCATTGCCGAGCGTATCCGTGTGTTGGCCACGCAAGGCTACGTGAAATTCTTTCACAATCCGAAAGAGTACGGCTTGCCGGTCCCTGCGCGCAGCAAGTTCGGCTATCTGTGCGTCGAGGCGATGACGCTGCGGCGCATGACGGACACCCCCGATCCTGCCACAGGCGAGCTCTTCCCTGTCCATGTTCCCACGCCGCCGACCCACTACAAGTGCCGACACAGTGGGGCCGTACTGCCTATCGAGCACCCCGAGCGCTGGATCTATCCGGATGAAAAACAGGATAACGGAGCGGGTGAAGAAAATGCAAACGCGACTTAACGGCATCCAGCACCGCTCTCCGACACTTCCGGAGCGGGGGTGGACATCAGCCTCAGGGGCTTCGCACCGGGCGCGGGTTTCAGAAAGTATAGACGTCGGATTCTGGGCGGGCCTCTTTTCGGATTCTGCGAATTCTGGAGGGGAAACGGGCATGCAAAGTGTCGCCCACCCCCTAACTGTAAGCCCTTTGTGCGTCGGATTCTGGAAAGGGAGGATGTTTTCGGATTCTGTGGATTCTGGCGTCCGCGTAAAGAATAAAAGTGCATTAAATCAAGGACTTATCGAAAATTCCAGAATCCAGACAGCACCGAGTCCAATTTTTCAACATTTTGAAAAAAACTCCTTATTTATCAGGGGTTTAAAGCCATTTCCAGAATCCAGTCTTTCTCCCTCCTACTACGTAGGAGAGGGAACTATGGTTCCCTCTCCKCTGCGTAGGAGGRGGKCCGCCGTCTCAMATYATCAYCRACTTTCTATTCCCRGTCTATCRATYCTYGCSCTYGAYCTCGGCACYACCACCGGCTGGGCGCTGCATGGTCGAGACRRRMTSATCACCAGCGGCGCAGAAGAYTTYAAACCSCAGCGCTTCGARGGSGGYGGSATGCGYTATYTGCGGTTCARGCGCTGGCTGGCCGAACTCAARGARGCAGCAGAGCGCTTGGATGCCGTGTTCTTYGAAGAAGTCCGSCATCACGCSGGYGTSGAYGCCGCRCACGCCTAYGGCGGRTTTCTRGCSCAACTCACCGCYTGGTGCGAACAGCACRCGATTCCGTAYCAGGGGGTGCCGGTTGGSACRATCAAAAAGCACGCGACGGGCAARGGMAACGCCYGCAAAGCSGACATGATYGCKGCGATGCGGGCGCGCGGSTTYSMTCCYGCTGACGACAACGAAGCSGAYGCGCTGGCGCTGCTSGACTGGGCGCTGGCRACCCAAGCCTGGGGRRCRACGCGATGAGGGTTTGGACGAARGAGSSGGTYGCGCAGCGYTTTGAGGAAGCGGTGGACACGGCGCGYCGWCTGCCGCCKRTCGGSCCGCGCGGCYATGTCACTTCATGGCCGCCGATTCTGAGAACGGCCTGGGRAAGCTATGCCGCAGACGACAAGCGKTTTTATTYCCCGCCGYCSCCCGCCGCGATTGACCGGATGATCGAAGCCCACGGCTGGTTGCGATGGCTTGAGGTTTCGCAACGGGGCCTCATCTGGATGCGCGCCGAACACCGAAGCTGGCGCGCCATCTGCCGTCATCTCCACTGCGACCGCACGACCGCCTGGCGGCGCTGGCAGCAGGCGCTCGATCAGCTCGCCTGTCGACTGAACGGATAAGCGAAATTGCGTAGCTTGCCTGGGCGCGTGCGGGCGAATGCAGGCATTTGTCGGGTTGGCCCGATTTTGAGGGTGCAACATTTCAGCCGATTTTTGCTAAGGTTTTGGCTAGGTTCGCAAGAGAACCGCCTCCACAGTTTTGATAGCTTCGATACATGGATTTGACGATTGAACACCGCCCCCTGGATGCGCTGATCCCCTTTGCCCGGAACGCGCACACCCATTCTCCGCAGCAGATCGCCCAGATTGCGGGGAGCCTGCGCGAATTCGGCTGGACGAATCCAATTCTGGTTGATGGCGAGAACGGCGTGATTGCGGGCCACGGGCGACTGTTGGCCGCCCGTCAGCTCGGTTTAACAGAAGTACCCGTGATCGAGCTGGCGCACCTCACTCCGACGCAGAAGCGCGCCTACATTCTGGCGGACAATCGGCTGGCCGAATCGGCAGGATGGGATCAAGAGTTGCTCGCGCTGGAGCTGGCGGAGCTGAAAGACGCAGACTTTGATCTGGCGCTGACCGGGTTTGACGCAGGCGAGCTGGAAAAACTGCTGGACAACGTGGACTCGGATGAGAAATTGCAGGAGACCGAAGAGACGCCTGCTCATGACGCAGCGGACGAGGTACCGGAAGCGCCCACCGTCCCTGTCTCGCGCACCGGGGACTGCTGGCAGTTGGGACAACATCGCCTGATTTGTGGGGATGCGGCGGACGTAGAGTTGATTGCAGCGCTGATGCAAGGCGAGCAGGCGGCGCTCTGCTTGACTTCGCCACCTTATGGCAACCAACGCAACTACCAGAACGCGATCATCGACTGGGATGCCTTGATGCAGGGTGTCTTTGCGCAACTGCCGCTGACCGCCAACGGCCAAGTTCTGGTCAATCTGGGGCTGATTCACCGCGACAACGAGGTTGTCCCGTATTGGGACGATTGGATTGCCTGGATGCGCGCCCACGGCTGGCGGCGCTTTGCCTGGTACGTCTGGGATCAAGGTGCAGGCTTGCCAGGGGACTGGAACGGGCGGCTCGCGCCCCGCTTTGAGTTCATTTTCCACTTCAACCGTCAGGATTCAGCCGTGCGCCGCCCGAACAAGACCATACCCTGCCGCTATGCCGGCGATAACCGGCATCTGCGTTCCGATGGGACCAGCGGCAACTTCCGCGAGCCGGATGGCCGTAAGAGTGATTGGACGCACGTCGGGCAGCCGATACAGGACTTCCGGATTCCCGACAGCGTGATTGGCATTCACCGGCAGCGGCGCAGGATTGGGGCGGAGATTGATCATCCGGCCGTGTTTCCGGTCGCGTTGCCGCAATATCTGATTGACGCCTACACGGATCAAGGCGAGATCGTGTTCGACCCCTTCTGCGGCTCTGGCACAACGATTCTGGCCGCTGAGAGAACGCAGCGCCGCTGCACTGCCGTTGAGATCGCCCCCGCCTATGTGGATGTCGCAGTCAAGCGTTTTCAGCAAAACCATCCGGAGGTTGAGGTGACGTTGGCCGGGACCGGACAGTCCTTCGAGGCCGTCGCCGCCGAACGGCAGCCTGAACGGAGAGACACAAGATGACCGCATTACAGATGGAACACTGGCCGCTGTCGAGACTGCTGCCCTATGCGCGCAACCCGCGTGTGAACGATCCCGCCGTTGACCGGATGGCGGGCGTGATTCGAGAGTTCGGGTTTCGGATGCCCTGTGTCGCCAAGAGCACGGGCGAGTTGATCGACGGCCATTTGCGGCTGAAAGCGGCGTACAAATTGGGGCTGGAGACGGTGCCGGTCGTGCTGGCCGATGAACTGAGCGATACGCAAATCAAAGCGTTTCGGCTCTTGGCGAACCGCTCCGCGACCTGGGCCGAATGGGACGAGGAATTGCTGGGTCTGGAGCTGACCGAGTTGCAGGACGCCGGCTTTGATTTGGGGCTGACGGGATTTAACGCCGACGAATGGGAATCGTTGATCGCAGGGGAGCCAGCCTCCAAAACAGGCCAGACCGACGACGATGCCGCGCCTGAGACGCCGGAAGCGCCGGTTTCACGGCTGGGGGATGTTTGGGTTTTAGGCGAGCACACCCTGCTGTGCGGCGATGCGACCCTGGCGGACAGCTATACGGCGTTGCTGGGTGATGCCCCGGTCAACCTGATCTGGACCGATCCGCCGTACAACGTCGATTACCCCAACGTCTCCAAAACCCACCCGGCCTTCAAGCGGAAGCGGCCGATCCTGAACGACCGGCTGGGTGCAGCGTGTTTTGATGATTTTCTCCGTGACGCGCTTTCCGGTATGTTGCCCCGCTGCACGGGCGCGGTGTATATTGCGATGGCTTCTGCCGAGCTGGACACCCTGCAAGCGGCCTTTGGCGCGGCTGGCGGTCATTGGTCGACGTTTATCATCTGGGCTAAAAATCACTTCACGCTGGGGCATGCGGACTATCAACGCCAGTATGAGGCAATCCTCTACGGCTGGCGGGAAGGCGTGAACCGGCACTGGTGCGGGGACCGGGATCAGAGTGATCTGTGGTCGATTGACAAGCCGGTGAAAAACGATCTGCATCCCACGATGAAGCCAGTAGCACTCGTCGAACGGGCGGTTCGGAATTCCAGTCGTCCGGGCGATATCGTATTGGATCCGTTTGCGGGTTCCGGGACGACGCTAATTGCCGCTGAGAAGGCCGGACGCAAGGCGCGATTGATGGAACTCGATCCGAAGTACTGCGATGTGATCTGCCAAAGGTGGCAGGCATGGCGTGGGCAGCCTGCGAAACGCGCCTCGGACGGGCAGACGTTTGAGGCAGTTCAATCGATTGAGCCGGGTATCAGCGCCGCTTTAAACCGGCCAGGAACGTGAATCCTTTGGCAAGTCATGGTGAGGATCGATCACTCGGATGATATCCCCCGCCGCCATATGCTCCGGGTACAATACCAAATTGTCGCCTGCCACATCCGATAGCGCGCAGCGAAACAGAATGCCGGCGGCCCCTGCCCCTATCGCGGCATCACCGGCCAGCCAGCTCGGCGGTTCCATCTTGTGGTTAAAATACMSCSCCCGCCAGTCGCAGTAAAAATCCTGCCATACAGGCTCCCACGCGGCATCAAATCCTTTTCGGAAATCGACGACTTTGGCAGCGTTCACAATATAGCTGACCATCGTGCCCGGCGGCATCAGGGGAGACAGTTGTGTATATTCGGCCAATGCCGTGTGCGCGTCCAGCGACAAATACAGGGCCTCTATGCCCGGCCGGTTGGCGCGGCCACCGTGTCGACCCGCACCTGCGCCGCTCGTCGGCGTATAAGCATAGCGCGGTTTCATCACCCGAAAGGCGCACTGATCCGCCAGTGAGGTCAGAATCATCCTGCCACGCCTGCCTCCAGTGACATGACATAGCGCAGCACATCTTCGGTGCGCCCTTCTGCTACCAGCGTTTCCGCCGTCTTGTAGTCAAAGGATGGCAGCGGATGATTCCGATACCAGAAAAGCGCTTGTCCAACATGGCCTGAGACATCCGACGCCGCGCGGATGACGCGCAGCGCTTCCCGCAGAAAGCGCTGAACGCTTTCGGAGCCAGGCAAGCGCGTGAGAGTGTTCCGGTGAACATGCGCTTGCTGAGCCAGGGTTTGAAGGTCTACATTCAACGCGCGTCCAAAGCGCTTGGGGGAAAGGGCCGGGACAGCGCTTTCTGGTTCTCGGAGAAAATTGAGCAGCCCTTCAAAGGTGTCCAGAGCAGGCTGCTCGGCCAGAGGGACGGAAGGATGCATGATCGTGTTCCTCTATGTGGGACTTTAAGAGCGCACTATTATTGCACATTTTTTGCAACTTTCCCTATCTCCGGATGGGCCCACCCTGAACCGGATTACTCTGTCACTGCCCCAGTCTGGACGTGGTACATCCGAACGCCGCCGGTCTTCTCGGCGTGCAGCGTGAGTCCGAACTTCCGGATCACGGTCACTAAAGCCCCCCGCACGCTATGCCGCTGCCAGCCGAGCGCATCGCTCAGTTGCGCAATGCTTGCGCCCTGAGCTTGCATCAGCATCTCGATCAACCGTGCCTGCTTGGTGCAGGCGCGTGAGCGGGTAGGCCGGACCACAACCGGCGCATCGGCAACACGCATTTCGGTCTCCGCCCTCCAGATCGCTTCGGCGTCGGCCGCAGCCGCTTCCAAGGCATCTTCCGCTTCGGGCGCAAGGGGCTCAGCTTGAGCCGTGGCAGGGTCTGCTGGCTGGACAGCCGCAAGACCCGCGTCAGTCAGCACATCGTGATCGCCCTCGCTGCGAATGAGCGCCCGTTGCCGCAGCGCAGCCAGCACCGCGTCCGCAGCGCCGCCTCTGACATGCTTGGGAAAGGCGTCCACCCGCCCGTCGGGATGCGCTGCAGCAGCACGGAGCACAAAGCGTTGGGTATCGCTCAGGGAGTGCGTATTCATTTCATCCTCCTGTTTTTACAAAAGATGGGAAGCCCATCAACGCGCTGTTCGGGCCAAAAGCCAAGCCCAGTCCACGGTTGCAGCGCAGGTTTTTCCAGGTTGAGCC
>LXRJ01000211.1 GCA_001684025.1 Candidatus Glomeribacter gigasporarum
CAATCTGACGGKSCGCYAYMKSCTRSWYCYGKMYSRSSSRRSVMNYCMSNAYCRSYCRGMCGTTGCGGCTCGAAGACGCTGGGTTCTCGTCCTGTTAAATCGGTCAGTGTTTGAATCAATCCGGCGCGCGTCGCCCGTTCACAGAATAGACGCGCCCGAATCCGTTTTCGGAACGCGGCATCGGATTGATTAGGCCCACGTTGGAGTGTCTCTCCAAAGAAATCCGCTGCAATCAGGTCAAGCCAGCCGCCGGTGGCGGTCTGAATGCGCGTCTGAAGGCGCGCATATTCAATAAGCCGATGCGCATGGCGCGCGGTGACGGCCAAGCCGTGCAGGAGGGCATCCAGAATCGGCGTTGAATCGCCGAACCAGCGCGGCAGGAGTGCTTTAAAACGTTTAAACATGGGCGCTTTACTTTCTTTAGGTTACGATTACCGCTTCTGCTTTGAACGTGTGCTTTGGTGTGGCGATCAGGTCATCGGTTGCGCCGTTCAGCCGTACTGCGGTTACGTTCGTCACCGCGGGCGAGGCGTCGTAGGCGATTTGCGCGAGCCGTGTAAAGGGGAGCGTCGCGCCGAGTCCGAGGGCGTTGATGTAGTTTTTAACGACTTCGGTGACCTGCGCTGTGATTGCGTTGTGGTCAGCGCCCGCCGTTTGAATCTTCATCTGCACCTTTACCTTCACCACCACTGGCGCAAAAACGCCGAAATGCACCGCGAGCGGGCGCACCGCTTCAACCGCGTTATAAACCGTGGCGATCAGCGTCTCGGTGGGCGTCCCCGTGCCGTCATCGACGACCACGTAGAAATAACCCTTTTGTTCACAACCCTCATAGGTCTGGTTTTCGACCAGCGCATACGTTAACCCGGGTTTCACGCTCGTAATCGCATAGCCCACCGCATCGATCGTCGCTTTGGACAAAGACGCAATGTAGGCGATGAACCGCTTACGGAGCAGAGGATCGGACTCCGCGTCTGCTCCGTTGGTCAGCGCCGCTTCATTCGTGACCGTATCGACGCCTGGAATTGCCTGCGCAGCCGTATCGATGCTGCCGATGCGGGCGTTCGATTCAGAACCGGCGCTCAACGCTTGGATAGGGACGCGGACGCGTTCCATGCCCGCCGCCAGTCGATACCCTTCTGCTTCCTGATCCCAATCGGGATGGTTTCTATCCTCGACCACTGCATAGTGCTGCTGAGCGTTGGCTGTTTGCACTTTTGCACCGACAGGGACAACAGCCGGTTGTGTGGGCGTAAAGCGCGAGAACGTGACAAAGCCCGTCGCAGCCACGGCGGGCAGACGGCTCAACCCATAGTCCTGAACCCATGAATCCAGATCCGCGCCGCTTGAAGTGGATGCGCGCGTCGTCTTCAGCAGGTGCAGGATCAAGCCTTGCAGCCAGAGCGTGACCGCCGCGTTGGCCTCGATCACCGCCCGCAGAATTGAGCCGATGCTCAGATCGACCAGTGAACGCGCGGCCCCCTGGATCGCCGCCGCCTGTTCACGCACCAGCGTCACAAAGTCTTTGGTCGAGATCGCCATTTATGTATTCACCTGAAAGGAGAGCGAAGCGGGTGCGCCGCTGGCTGCATCCGTATAGCGAATCGCAACCGCAACGCCATTTGAAATTGGCGTAACAAGGATGTTCGGTTCGGGATGATGCGCAACGGATGCTTCCAACCGAATCTGTGCGCGGATCAACGCCCGAATGCCGGGCATATCCACTGTCTGGCCGATCCTCTTCGGCAATCCCGCGCCATAATCGAGGTGAAATACATAATCGCCTGGATTCGTCAGCAATCGCCGCAATAGGCGCTGTTGGCTACGCGGTATGCCGGTTGCGCTCAACACATCACCCGTGCCGGAAGGCGATAGATCACTGCCGACGGTTTGGTCGAGATCATGGAGCCGGTTCATTGCGGAGTTCCTGTATTACCGCCGCCTGGCTCGACGCCGTTGTGCGTATGGCCTTTGAGGCTGATGCCGTCTGCGCTGACGTCACCGTTCTTCACCCGCATACTGCCCTCGACCTGTGCGCCCCCGCCGCCGCTGACCGTCAAGCCACCTTGGCCGGTGATGGC
>LXRJ01000261.1 GCA_001684025.1 Candidatus Glomeribacter gigasporarum
TTTCACCCATGCGATGAAATAAGTTTTATAGCCAACCTCGATCACACAAAATTTCGGACACTACCCTCCCAAGTGCATACGCCGCTTCGAGCGTGGTATAGAAGTGCGCTTGAAATTCCTCGAACGTACCCGCTGCGTCTACAAACGCTTCAAGGAACCGCCCCGTGAGCCCGCCTTTTTCGCTTTGTTCGACCAGCGCCATGATCCGTGCCATCTCCAGCGTCAGCGCGTATTCTTTGGAAGGCGGGCTGCCGGTGCTTTCGCTCAAAAATGAGCAAAAGTCTTTCCCGTCTTTAAAGCCGTAATGTGCAGTCCAGTGAGCTATCCAATCATTAAACGGGGTCTCGTTTCCAAGAAACGCATGCAATTCACGCGCATTGACCGTTTGGACTTGGGCTTGATCAATTGCCGCTGCACTTGCCAAGCCAAATCGTCGGTGAACGACTTGACCAGCATCAGGTAGCCGGTTTGGGTCAGGAGGATGACTGCTCCATGTGCTCTATCTGAAAGAGACATAATGTTGTGATCACGAATTTCGTGAGCACAAACTCTGTAGTAATCCTCTCCTTCAATGAGCTTATCTTTATGAGCTAGAAAGTTACGATTTGCTGTACGCCCTGGACGCTGATGCGCCTTGTCCATCATCGCTAGTGTGATAATGGGTTGGCCTTGGTAAAAAATAACGGGAAGTTCGACGTTGTGCGGAAGATGCACAACGGACGGTACGGGTGTACCTGATGCGGGAGATGTCATGGCAGACCTCCGATAGTGCGGTTTGTTTACCGCCATCCCCACCGTCAATATGAGGGTGGCGACCGAAACGAGAGTTGACGTGCCGGACATCTGGAGCCGGTGAGCCTTGCGGCTCCTCCCGCTCAGCCGCCATAGGAGCAATGCCAAGCGTTTGACACAAAAAAAGCCGCTTCCAAAAAACTGATTGGCGCGGCTTCTCTGCGCCAGATGTACTCGGGACGCCAATCCCGCCTGCTTTTGTAAAAGCATTAAGCGCAATATACGCCACCTCTTCATCGGAAGTCAATAGCTGCCGTGATAAAATTCAGGGAAAGGAGAATTGATTTATGGGACACGCCGCATTTGATACGCTTGAATTCGTTGATACGCTTGAAAAATCTGGTGTTCCTGAGAAACAGGCCAGAGCGATATCCGTCGCTGTGCGTAAGGCATATGACTCTTCGGATGTTGCGACTAAGGGTGATATTTCTGATTTACGCCATGAAATCGGCGATCTGCGCAAGGACATGGAGGCCAAGCTGGCAAACATGAAGTTCGAGTTGCTTAGATGGTTCTTTGGTATCGCTCTTGCGCAAACAGGGCTATTAGTTGCGCTGAAGTTTTGGGTCTGATTCATGCGGCTTCTCCCAAGAGTTGAGCGGCGCTGGCCGAGCCGGCATTTCTAATCACAATCTGCATATTGGCAACCATCAGCTTTTGCAGAGCGGTGAGTTGACCGC
>LXRJ01000290.1 GCA_001684025.1 Candidatus Glomeribacter gigasporarum
TCTTTTGGGGTGGGTCAATTTTCAGTGCATTTCCAGGCTCAGTTTTCGGTGCATTTCAACACCCGTGCAATCGCGCAACTCAAAGAAGGGGATACGCTGAGTTTTACCCTGACACAAACCACCGAACCCTATTTGCAGACTGTGGTAAAATATGCATTATCCAGCGCTTGGAGCGAACATCAGGCGGAGAAGGTGCTGGAAGTGTTTTATGAAGCGCTACCCGACAAACGAGAAACGATCATGAGTGCCGCACAACAGTTAATTGACAGTGGGATTCAGCAAGGCATGCAGGCCAGCCAGGCACAGGTGTGGCAGACGGCGGAGCGTAAAGCCAAGCTGGAAGATGCCAGAGAAATGTTAGCGGCGGAGTTAGACCTTGAGCTGATTAAGCGGATCACCAAGCTCACCGACCAAGATTTAACTGAGCTTGAATAACCCACTGCCTTCTTTCTGAGTCTGCTGCCTTTTCCGCAGCAACAGGGCCGATTGCGTGGTGTCCGGTCAGCATCCCCGCTGAAAGCGCCCACCAGGCGCTGCCTTTTCCCACCTTCATTTCCGTCCGATTCAAGAAGCGCGGCATTTGGCGGGTCTGACGCAAATGCGTAATAATAATGAAGATTACACGGGTTTTAAAATCAGGAATACTGGCCAGCCTAGATAGTGTCAAGCTTTCGGCCTGCTCAATCAACGCCCGCTTTTCTGTCGTATCGATTTAAGAAATCCCTATAGATCGAGTCCAACGCTCTAGATAAAGTCAGCAGTTACCGTTCGCCCCTGAGCATTCACCCTTTCTCAGGCAGCTTTGCCACGCTGGCTGTTGTCTTTTCTTCCCCTTACCTTTATTTCGTTAGCCGAGATCGTTGCATCCATCAATTAAAGTCCTCCGCCTCAGCATCTAGCGCAGCGCTTGACATCCGATAAAAATCGGTTTTATATTGAGAATAATGCTGAATACATCAGCAGGAGGGGTTTGAGAGCCCTATATACCACGGGCGCAAAAAAAGCCGCGCCATTTCTGAAGCGGCTTTTTTGCTATCTGGCTGCGTTTCTATGATCGAGTCGCCCAAGGGATCTACCCCCTCAGGCTCTCACAGAACCGGACGTGAATCTCTCGATTCATCCGGCTCTTGTCGTTCAGCCTTGTCACCATCGGATGTAAATTGACACAGGTCAGCGATTGAAAATGGATACACCGAGTTGAGA
>LXRJ01000294.1 GCA_001684025.1 Candidatus Glomeribacter gigasporarum
CGTTCCATAATTCCTGCTCGATGTCAGCCAGTTCTTCGCCCGCTGCACGCTGAGCAAGGTAATCGGCGTGCGACTGTGCGCTGTGGGGGGCGTAGGCGGATTCGAGGCGGGCAAAATCTGGTTGGTTCATCTCCGGCTCCCCGCCTTACACCGCATCAGTCGGTTTAGCACCCGTGGCTTTGGCTATCGCCGAGTCCATAATCCAACATATGCGCCTATTGATCGCACATTGATTCGTCGTATCGCCAAAAGATAAACGGACATATTTAAGAGCTTCAAGCATTTCCGGTGCAGCAGCCATCAGGCGGGCGTTGGCTCTGGCAGTTTCAATTTTTATGTGCCCGCCCAGACTGTTATAGAAAGTACGCCCGATCTCTATATTCGGGTTACCGTTTGTTACGATGCTGTTGTAATTCGCTACCTTCCACGGCCCCGGCATATGCTGGATCGAAGAAAATTCAGCGTTGTTGTGGGCTGGACTTTCGCCCGCGTGTTCAGGTTCTTGGGTGGTCGTTTCGTTCGTCTCTGGCTCCGTGAGGGGGGCGTTGAGATGTATAATATACTAGTTAAAATAGCAATGCAAGAAAAATTAGCGCATTCTGTAGAATTTTTTTGCATTGAGGCTGAGGTAATGGTCGATAATTATTTGTTGACTTAAGTCTGTCTTTTTTGTTTTTTCCACAACTCATTAGCAAGAGTCATCAGCCCTGTTACGTCGGACATAGCCATTACGGGGTCACGGAGATAATCGCCAGTGATGCTGGTTCTTCGTGTACCGTCATTAAAGCGCTCAACAATGAGCCGGCCATTTGGAATGCGTGATGAGAATGCTTTTTCTGTATTAGAAGGCTGGTCTTGAACCTTCGGAGCTTCTTCACTTCGCTTATTTTTCGTCCGATACGCTCTATATTTGTTCAGGTCTGGAATGTCCTCTGACCCGCTATTCGAAAGCGCGTTCTTTCCGCACATCTAATACCTCCATAGTTATGGTTGTATATGGATGAACGAATTAACAGGAAACCGGGGCGCTTGGGAAATAGGGTATGGCCGTAGAAGCAGAATAGGCTCTGCCAGAATTGATATGCTATTGTTTGAATTTAAAAGAGGGTGCGAACGCACCTTGAGATGGATTTGTCATGTGAGTGCCATATTTAGCGACAATTACTTTTTCTGGTAATGTA
>LXRJ01000337.1 GCA_001684025.1 Candidatus Glomeribacter gigasporarum
CCCCTCATTCTTCTTTGTGGTCTTCAGGCTGGGTTGTCTCCTCTCTTGCTGAATGTGAGAGCTAGTTTTTTGCTGTTTTTTATTTTTAAAAATAGTTGTGGGGCTGTGGGTATGTGGGCGAGAGCCGTAGGGCCGAAGGCCCGGAGGCGGTGGCAAGCGAAGCGCGCCGCTCGTCCACATATCCATCAGCTTAGGGGAGCCAGCGCCTGGTGGATAACTGCTTCGCAGTTATCCACAGGTCGCGGCGACCTACTATAGGATTTCTTTTATAAAACTATAGGGAACTACAGGATATAGAGGGGTCGTGTAATGATGCGTAAATGGTCGTGTAATGATGCGTGGATAACTTTCTTGAGGTCGTGTAATGATGCGTGGATAACTTTCCAGAATCAGGACTTATTCACAATGAAATGCTATTCTCTTAGAGTATTAATTTGAGCTACTTTAAGAGTATATGTTTACAATTCACTATTCCTGTGTTACATAGCTGTAAATTACGCTTCAGGATTTGCTCGCTATGAATTCGGAGAACCTAAATAAGCTGGTTACTCAGGCTTTAGCGATAGAGGAAACTGAGGCGCAGGAGTCTGGTGCGCTGGGTTACATGGCGCGCGTGCTGGTGCAAGCGACGCTGCCGCATAGCGACCCTAGAACGAGCAGCTTTGAGCGCACAAACGGGGTATTAAGTCTTGCCATTACGGGCCATCCAAAAGTGGGTCTGCCTTACGGGACTTACCCAAGGCTGCTCCTTTCTTGGCTGGTTACGGAGGCTGTACGAAGGAAAACGCCTCATTTGGTGCTGGGCGCAACGCTCAGCGAGTTTATGTCTGAGCTTGGACTGATCCCGACAGGTGGGCGGTGGGGTTCGATAGGTCGCTTGAGAAATCAAATGCGGCGCTTGTTTAGTGCTTCCGTTGCTTGTGTATACAGTCATGAATCTTCAGCAGGGGGCTTA
>LXRJ01000123.1 GCA_001684025.1 Candidatus Glomeribacter gigasporarum
AATATTGGCTACCTCCTCCAATGGCTGAAATTTCTCCAAATTCTTTACATTTAAGTTCGAATAGTAATAACTCATCATTTTCACTTCGATTTCCCAGTGCATATATTCTGCCAAAACCCCAAGTATACACCTTATTTTTATTATTAACAGCTATAGAATGATGGTCTCCAGTCACAATATATTTGCATTTGTTAAGATTAATTTGAACAGGAAACTTTCGGTTTCCTTCTGAAGCACCAATGCCTAATTGTCCATATCTAGTGTTTCCAAAACTATAAACATCACCATTTTCTAGAAGAACGAATATATAGTGAAGTTCTGCGGAAATTTGCTTCGCACTGGATAAATTTTCAAAGAATTCTAACCTCATTGGAGTTACAATATGATTCAGTGATTCAATACCACATTGATCCTCCCCATTTTGACCCCATACATACATAATTCTACCATCACTGRMWGTGAAAATGTGATATCCGCCAGCAAAAATCTTCTTAATTCAAATCGCTACTTTATCAGGGATTAGCATTAAACCATTAGACTTGTTACATCCTGATATTCTTCTTCTGAGTTGATAAGAATCTCTGCTTCCAAAAGTATATAGATAACTTTGAGTCATTAACACTAATATATGATTTTCTCTGACAGTGATATCAGTGATTTTTAAATGGAAAGTAGGGCCATATTTTATGAATGTCGATTGTTTATTGATTTCTAAAGTAAACCCTGAATTTCTGTCATTATCCTTAGAGGTAAAATATAAATTATGATTACTATAATGACAATACTAATCTTATATACTGTAATTTTAAAAAAAAATCTGCATACTCTAAACGTGCCGGTAGCATATAATTGGCCTTTATCAGATAAAGCAAATGTTATATTTGAACTACAAGCAACCTTGACTATAATTATATTATCAAGACCTTGAGCATATGCTAATACATTTTCATCAGTTTCATTTAGATTTTCACTTTTAGTAACTCTGTCCAATGCACCTTTAAATATATTAAAAATTAGTTTATATAGTAAAAAAAAAACTTAAATTAATAACTTATTAATACATCCTACCTTCATCATTGCAACACCAAGTAACAACCTAAAAGCAATATTAATAATTTAATAAATTGAACCTTTTTGTTGTCAAGTATATGTTAATTTTTTACCTTTCTATCTCAAGTTAGAGCTGCTATGTGTAGACTTCTACAACTAATTTTTACAATATGAAAATCAACTGAACTTTCAACATTTCTAGGATATTTTACTTCTTCAACACTGTCTCCTAAGCTGAGTTCACCACACTTGTTGCTGCCTATAACAAACAATTTTGTGTGTTTTGAATCATGAGTAGGTAGTTCGGGTATTTCTACATTGATCTGGTGTTTTCTTTTTCGTGCTATTTTTTTAGAATCAGATTTTAGATTTCAAATTTCAAGACAGTCTACATATACATAATACAACTCTGGATTAATAAGCCTTTTTATAGTGAACCAGTTAACAAAAAATTTAATATACTGTATATAGTAATATCTTTTATTATAAAAACTAGTTTTTATACTATTACCAACAAACAATTTATACAGTATATTAAGTATTACAATTACAAGTTTTCCATTTAAATTAATTTTTTTCTTGAAGAAATTAGTGCCGAATTTATTATGTAAAAAATAAATTTGGTTCTGAACTTTATTGCATAATTAGAAGTAAATTTGTTAAACTCAATTAGTTGCTTAATTAGGATTGGATAAGATAATAGAACAGACGCATTCTAATACATATGCCAAGCCTCAAAATGCTGCATGATAATGCACATTTGCAAAAGATCAGGCTTTAAGAAAATTTAAAGACTTTCTCACTTTTTAATTAAACAAGTTTTTATATTATGCAACAAGAAGAGTCTGTGCAGATTCTGAAGATTTGAATTCACTATAAAAGTATTTAAGTTTCGACAAAGCATACTTAGAAATTAAATTTGCAAGATGAATTTCTTTACAATCTTATGCTCTCTCACCCTTATTTTGTTTATCTATTATTTATATTCAAGCATTTCTTTTTGCTACTACTTGTACAATTATGAAAATAAAAATCATGCCTCTTTGTTAACTTCATCATCTGCTTCTTCCACATCAACTAATGATTCAAGCGATAATACTTCTAATTCATCTGCCTTCATCATGTCAACCATAAAGAAACAAAAAAATAAACAAATTCAAGTTAAAAACAATACCATTAATAAAATTTTAAATATAAAAGAAGATAATGCTGAAATAAAGTATAATGGCAAAAAAATCAACATTTTAAATAAAAAAACACTGATAAAAAATGCAATCGCAAAGAAATCATGAAAAAGAAGACTTCAAAGAAAGAAAAGAAGATGTCAAAGAAAAGTATAGCGAAGAGGAAATCTAAGATTTTAAAGAAAAAAGACACCAAAAACAAGTGTATTGAAGAGAACATCACTGAGAAACAAAATAGTGAAGACAACAAAAAAAAGTGCAGTGCTATTTCTAAATGGAAAGTATTAAAGATTAAGTTTGATAAGAAGATTCGTGAAGAAATATAAGTTGCTGTAAAAAGATGATTAATGATATTTTATTTAGAAATTAAAAGACATATAGAAATATTAGAAAAAATTGATCCATTATTAGTCAATTGTTGGCTTCAATACTTTATTGACTTTATTGATAACGATAGTTTTTACATTGTTGAATTAAGAATAGTGCAACTTTATGATTTTATATATACAAATTAATCTCAAATATACTTAATCAAAACTCTAGTCTCGTATATTTGTTTTAATTTTTTTTCTAAAAATTTGTAAAATAAATTACTTTTTTAATATTTTAATAAACTATGGTGACCTTTACTGTATTGGTCTTTAAAATATAATTTAACTTGTTATGAAAAAAGTTATGCTGCTTCAGAGAAATTATCTAAATTCTATAAAAAGAAAGGATTAAGAAATAGATGAGCTTTTAATCTAAGTAGGAACTTTACAACTAATTATATTTTACATCAATTAATATCGAAAATGATATTTTAAACAATGTTGGTAGACTCAATTATGAAAATTAGATAATATAACCGAATATTGGCTACCTCCTCCAATGGCTGAAATTTCTCCAAATTCTTTACATTTAAGTTCGAATAGTAATAACTCATCATTTTCACTTCGATTTCCCAGTGCATATATTCTGCCAAAACCCCAAGTATACACCTTATTTTTATTATTAACAGCTATAGAATGATGGTCTCCAGTCACAATATATTTGCATTTGTTAAGATTAATTTGAACAGGAAACTTTCGGTTTCCTTCTGAAGCACCAATGCCTAATTGTCCATATCTAGTGTTTCCAAAACTATAAACATCACCATTTTCTAGAAGAACGAATATATAGTGAAGTTCTGCGGAAATTTGCTTCGCACTGGATAAATTTTCAAAGAATTCTAACCTCATTGGAGTTACAATATGATTCAGTGATTCAATACCACATTGATCCTCCCCATTTTGACCCCATACATACATAATTCTACCATCACTGACTGTGAAAATGTGATATCCGCCAGCAAAAATCTTCTTAATTCAAATCGCTACTTTATCAGGGATTAGCATTAAACCATTAGACTTGTTACATCCTGATATTCTTCTTCTGAGTTGATAAGAATCTCTGCTTCCAAAAGTATATAGATAACTTTGAGTCATTAACACTAATATATGATTTTCTCTGACAGTGATATCAGTGATTTTTAAATGGAAAGTAGGGCCATATTTTATGAATGTCGATTGTTTATTGATTTCTAAAGTAAACCCTGAATTTCTGTCATTATCCTTAGAGGTAAAATATAAATTATGATTACTATAATGACAATACTAATCTTATATACTGTAATTTTAAAAAAAAATCTGCATACTCTAAACGTGCCGGTAGCATATAATTGGCCTTTATCAGATAAAGCAAATGTTATATTTGAACTACAAGCAACCTTGACTATAATTATATTATCAAGACCTTGAGCATATGCTAATACATTTTCATCAGTTTCATTTAGATTTTCACTTTTAGTAACTCTGTCCAATGCACCTTTAAATATATTAAAAATTAGTTT
>LXRJ01000229.1 GCA_001684025.1 Candidatus Glomeribacter gigasporarum
AGCCCGCCGCAAGCAAGACGGGCATCAAATAATCCCTAGGATATTAGTAACCCAATCCGCAGGAAACTGTAACCTAAGCAGGTTCCTCAGAGACTATACACCAAACATGCCTTTGGTCGGGGGCTCGGTTGCGTTAAATAAAGGGTAACTTAACCTACGCAAGACAAGGGGTTGGTAGCCTTTAGAGACTAGAGGGTGAAGATATAGTCCAGAATCCTCTATTAGACTTACTACGTCGTAGCCCACTTCCATTATGTCTTATCAATGGGGGCAGTCTTTGCGTTATTCTCTGGTTGGTATTACTGGTCACCAAAAATCCTTGGTCACCCTTACAATGAATTGCTAGGTCATATTCACTTCTGGGCTCTATTTATTGGTGTAAACCTAACATTTATGCCTATGCACTTTTTGGGGCTCGCAGGGCAACCACGTCGGATTCCTGATTACCCGGATGCCTATGCGGGTTGGAATCTTATGGCATCTTTCGGTTCTATTATCTCACTTATGGCTACTTTAGTTTTCCTTTATCTTCTATACGTTCAATTAAGCTCTCGTGTCCAAGTCTCCGCTAATCATTGGGCTATTCCTTCGTTCTTTGAGTCCAATATTCCTACTACTCTCACTTCCTCGGCTCCTACCCTTGAGTGGTTACTTACTTCTCCAGCTCCGTTTCATCACTTCAACGAGTTACCTATTTCCTCTGAAAATTCCCCCCCAAGTTGGCGGGGCTTTGGCCCCCTCTGAAGCCGGGGTCCGTAGGATCAAACACGGTAAAACCATGTTGGGGTATATTTGGCCGTTGTCGGATTTTATCCCATTTATGCTAGCAAGACCGGATGAAAGAATCAATCTTGAAGTTAAAGTAGGTGTTTTGACTATCAAAAAATTGAAGGCGGTAAATGAAAGGAAGTAGCCTTAAGGCTAAATCAGTTAACCAACCAAAATCTAGGTTAATTCCTAAATAGGAACAGGAGGATTCCTGACGAAAAGGAAAGAGGAGACCAGGCATAAGCCTCGAGGTATTACCATTATTGATAAGGACTTTTGGCTGCTAGCGAGGGTCAAGAAAGAGCGAAGCTTTAGTACTATGCACCATGCAACACTTCAAATGATTGACAAACCAATAAAATAGAGCATAATTCTAACTTGTACCGTATCGCTGAAAGGAAGATAGCAAGGTAAAGAGAGTGCGAAAGAGAAAGGCAAAGCACCCGGCAGCCTTTATCATAATTCCAATGAACATGATGATTATTACCGTTAAGGCAATTTCGCTTATTTCAAAGCTCTTCAGTTCATTTCATGCCACTTTTACCTGGTATCTGAACTGGTTCACCAGTTGGTCAAAAGCTCGTCCTTGTTGTAATCATAGTCTGCATCCTTTTTCCTTACATTATGAGAATGTAGTANCCCCCCCCTTTTGGATTCCTGCCATTTCGTTCGCAGTCAGTACACCATGGTTTCTTGGGTGGATTCTTTCGCTGGTAAGCTTCCTGACTATTCTTCTTCCTTTCTTCTCTTCCTATTAGCCTCTTCAGCTTGTCGTATGAGCTCGACACTTCTTTCATTATCCGTTGGTAATAGAGATTTCAGAGTCCTTTTCTTGGACGTAGTCTTATTAGGCTGTTTTCCTATTTCCTGCTCTCTGACGTCTTCTTTGGTTATTACCATTCAAGCGCCTCTTTGAGCTTTCGGCGTATTTTGACTAGGTAGCTCCACGCTTCTGCGTCTTTTCCTTGTAGGATAGACCTATTGCTGATAGCGAGTTCTGTAAGCCTTAATTCTTGAGAAACTTCCTGTTTTGACTTCTGAAGGAATTCATCCTCCGACAACGGCTTATCTTGAATTTCTTATCCCTGAAATGGCGAGTAAG
>LXRJ01000242.1 GCA_001684025.1 Candidatus Glomeribacter gigasporarum
CCSGSCAGCGTGTCGGTGGCGATTCTGCGGCCGCCGTCGGACAAACCCGACACCTGGGATGCGGCGGATGCCCGGCTCGAAGGCTTTGACTGTGCGGCGTTCATCGCCAGTGGCACGCGCCAGATCGTCAAGGCCGCCCCGCTTCAGATCGTGGACGTTACGGTCAGCGCTCTGGAAGATGACACCTCACCCGCACCGCCGGATTTGATCGCGCCGCGCCTCCTGGCGGCGGGCGGGATCTTGGTGTTCGGCGGAGCCCCGAAAGTCGGCAAGAGCGATTTTCTACTCACCTGGTTGATGCATCTGGCCGGAGGCGCGGCTTTCCTCGGTTTCACGCCGCCCCGGCCGCTGCGCGTGTACTACCTGCAGGCGGAAGTTCAATACTACTACCTGCGTGAGCGCGTTCAGGCGGTACTGCTTCAGCTGCCGGATCCCGTGCGGCAACAGACGCGCACGCATTGCATCATCACCGTGCAGGTGCCCGTGATCCTCGATGAAGCGGGACTTGCACAGGCCATTGCGAAGATGGCGGGGGCCTTCGACGGCGCGCCGCCGGAGATCATCGCCATCGATCCAATTCGCAACCTCTTCGATGGCGGCGGGATCGGCGATGAAAACAATAACAGCGCGATGCTGTTCTTCCTGAAGCAGCGGATTGAACGGCTGCGGGCGGCGGTCAATCCCAACGCGGGCGTGATCCTTGTGCATCACACCAAGAAGCTCTCCAAGGAGTCGTTCGAGGACGCGCCTTTTCAGGCGCTCGCGGGCGCGGGCAGCCTGCGCGGCTATTACGGCGCCGGAATGATGCTGTTTAGACCCGATGAAAGCCGCTCAGAGCGCCAATTGTACTACGAGTTGCGCAACGGCCCGCCGAGGGACAGTCAGTGCGTGGATAAGCAGGACGGGGTTTGGTGCATCCTCGATTCGAAGACGGAACGGCTGATTCAACGGCACTACGGCGAGAAGCTCGATGCCGAACGGCGACGCAAGTGCGATGTGATCCTGCAGATGCTGTTCGATGAAGCCCTACAGGGCCGCGTCTATACAGCGACGCAGTTCGCCGAAGCCTTTGAGAATAAGGCCAGTCTCGGCAGCCGTTCGACCATTGTCGAGCGTATCAGTGTGTTGGCCACGCAAGGCTACGTGAAATTTTTCCAGAATGCGCAGGACTACGGCCTACCGTCCCCTGCACGCAGCAAGTTCGGCTATCTGTGCGTCGAGGCGATGACGCTGCGGCGCATGACGGACACCCCCGATCCTGCCACAGGCGAGCTCTTCCCTGTCCATATGCCCGTACCCCCTACCCACTACAAGTGCCGACAGAGCGGTGCGGTGTTGCCCGTCGAGCACCCCGAGCGCTGGACCTATCTGGATGAAGAACAGGATAACGGAGCGGGTGAAGAAAATGCAAACGCAACTTAACGGCATCCAGCACCGCCCTCCGACACTTCCGGAGCGGGGGTGGACATCCGACTCAGGGGTTTCGCACCGGGCGCGGGTTCCAGAAAGAATAGACGTCGGATTCTGGGCGGGCCACTTTTCGGATTCTGCGGATTCTGCAAATTCTGGAGGGGAAACGGGCACGCAAAGTGCCGCCCACCCCCTAACTGTAAGCCCTTTGTGCGTCGGATTCTGGAAAGGGAGGATGTTTTCGGATTC
>LXRJ01000262.1 GCA_001684025.1 Candidatus Glomeribacter gigasporarum
TCGGGCCGCGCGGCCACTACACCCTGTGGCCGCCGATTCTGAGAACCGCTTGGGAAAGCTATGCCGCAGMCGACAAGCGTTTTTTTTCCCCGCCGCMCCCCGCCGCGATTGACCGGATGATCGAAGCCCACGGCTGGTTGCGCAGGCTTCCCGTTCCGCAACGGGGCCTCATCTGGATGCGCGCCGAGCGCCGAGCCTGGCGCACGATCTGCCGCCATTTTCACTGCGACCGCACCACCGCCTGGCGACGCTGGCAGAAGGCACTCGATCAGCTCGCCTGTCGACTGAACGGATAAGCGAAATTGCGTAGCTTGCCTGGGCGCGTGCGGGCGAATGCGGGCATTTGTCGGGTTGTCCCGATTTGGGACATGCAACATTTCAGCCGATTTTTGCTAAGGTTTTGGCTAAGGTGTCGAGAGAAGTGGGTACGGAAGCAACGACCTCGCCCATCTCATTTTTTCCTCGGTCTGATCTTATGTCCCTAACGATAGAACACCGCCCCCTGGACGCGCTGATTCCCTTTGCTCGGAACGCACACACCCATTCCTCGCAGCAGATCGCCCAGATTGCAGGGAGCCTGCGTGAATTCGGCTGGACGAATCCAATTCTGGTCGACGGCGAGAACGGCGTGATTGCCGGCCACGGCCGGCTGCTGGCCGCCCGGCAGCTCGGTTTGACGGAAGCCCCTTGCATTGAGCTGGCGCATCTCACCCCGACCCAAAAGCGCGCCTACATCCTGGCGGATAACCGGCTGGCCGAGTCCGCCGGCTGGGATCAGGAACTGCTGGCGCTGGCGCTCGCGGAACTCAAAGACGCGGACTTTGATCTGGAACTGACGGGGTTTGAGGCGAGCGAGCTAGAAAAACTGCTGGAGGGCGTGGAGCCGGACGACACGCTGTCAGAGGCGGAAACCGCTGCCTCCGATCCCGCTGATGAGGTTCCAGCCACCCCCGCCGTCCCTGTCTCGCGCACCGGAGATTGCTGGCAATTAGGCACCCACCGTCTGATTTGTGGGGATGCAGCAGAGGCAGAAGTAATCGCAGCGTTGATGCAAGGCGAGCAGGCGGCGCTCTGCTTGACTTCGCCACCCTATGGCAATCAGCGGGACTACCAGAACGCGATCATCGACTGGGACGCCCTAATGCAAGGCGTCTTTGCGCCACTGCCGCTGCAGGACAACGGCCAGGCGCTCGTCAATCTGGGGCTGATTCACCGCGACAACGAAGTTGTGCCCTACTGGGACGATTGGATCGCCTGGATGCGCGCGCACGGCTGGCGACGCTTTGCGTGGTACGTCTGGGATCAAGGCGCAGGCTTGCCGGGCGACTGGAACGGACGGCTCGCGCCCCGCTTCGAGTTCATTTTCCACTTCAACCGTCAGGATTCAGCCGTGCGCCGTCCGAACAAGACCGTTCCCTGCCGCTATGCCGGAGATGACCGGCATCTACGTTCCGATGGGACCAGC
>LXRJ01000094.1 GCA_001684025.1 Candidatus Glomeribacter gigasporarum
TGCCGTGTTATTCCAATGATGTTGTCAATTGATTGCACCCCGCAAAAGCTAGCCATATGATGGTTTGTCATCAGATATTTTTCTGAGCATATCTCTCTTACAACGCATGAGTCTGGAAACGCCTTAACAAAATCAGACAAAAAACTATCGCTACGATTGATCCTTTTTAGATCGGGCAGAATCTGAGCATTATTCACAAGGTTTCCCCAGCCGGTGAAATAATAGTATTGACTGAAGATAACTCTGCTTTTGATATGTGTGTTTACCTTATCAATATAAAATTAAACTGAAACGTTAATATTTGAGCAGTTTCTAATTGAACGTCCGTTGCTCCCGCTGCCGCGTTTAGGTATAAAAAACTTGTCAGTCTTTTAGAGAACTAAAAAAACACCCTGTAAAAATCTCACGGCACATTGAAATAACATAAATTCGTGTTGTTATCTTTCATGCGCTTCCTGTCCGGTTAAACAACCCTGTGTCCTGTGAGCACGTCAGCCTGTTGTGCTCGAAATGGATCACCGGAGGAAAATCATGTCGAATCTGACCAAGGAAGCGCTGACGCAACAGATTTACGAAAATAAGTGCGCCCATCCAAGCCTGGAAGACATTCTAAATTGCTTCTACGAGCTCCCCTGCAGCGAGCTGGTATCGCTGTTTCATGATTTTGCATCCGTGATTCATCAAGCCTGGCATGCGGAGAATATCGAGCTGAGCGCATCGATCCGAGAACGGTTTAAACAGGATTTTTTAGAAGTTTCAGAAATTGAAGCATTAGGTACTGAGCAGACGGCTTCCGACCACAGTACCAACTCCGGCAATTGAACAGAGGCGCTTTTAGTTCAACTGTTGAGCGCTGCCGGTCTGAAAAATCAGGACTCCCGATGCACGTGAAACGGACTAAATGATTGCGCCACGGGCATCAGTTCAAGGCTATTGATGTTGACATGCGCGGGCCGTGTCGCTACCCAGACAATCGATTCCGCGATGTCCGCTGCGGTCAAAGGCTGTGTGCTCTGATAGGGCGCTGTAGCTTTGGTTGTATCTCCCTTGAAACGCACCTGTGAGAATTCGGTCTCGCACAGCCCAGGCTCGATATTCGTCACCCGTAATGCCGTCCCCGCCAAGTCAGCCCGCAGATTCAGACTGAACTGCCGCACGAACGCCTTGGTGGCCCCGTAGACATTGCCGCCTGGATACGGGTAACTGCCCGCAATGGAGCCGATATTGAGGATATGACCCCGATTGCGCCGGACCATGCCGGGCAAAAAGGTGTGGGTCATCTGCACCAAACCGCTGATGTTGGTGTCGATCATCGTTTGCCAATCGTCCAGCTGCGCCTGATGCGCAGGCGCAAGACCGAGCGCCAGTCCCGCATTATTCACCAGGACATCCACCTCAGAAAAATCAGGCGGTAGGGATTTGGGCAATTTGGAGAGGGCCGCAGGTTCCCGTACATCAAGCTGCAGGGGTAACAACTTAGGCCCCAATTCCTCCGCGAGGGCGTGTAAGCGCGCTTTGCGACGGGCGCTCGCAATGACCCGATCTCCCGCTTGGATAAAGGCCCTTGCAGTGGCCGCGCCAATGCCGCTGGACGCGCCGGTGATCAGTACGATCATAGGCGGTTTTCACGCCAGCGTAAGCTGCAAGCGTCTCCCCAACGCTTCTACGGCCTGCGCGATGCGCGGAATTTTCGAGCCATGTCCAGGGTCCAGCATCCGGCGCACTTCTTTTTCGTCTACCCCGAGTCGGCGAGCCAGTTCCGATTTACTGACCTTGGTTTCCTCCATTGCGCTGTACAGCGCCACTTTCGCAAGGGTTTCCAGCGGCGGTGCAATTAAAACCTCTCCTGCCTGGGTAGGGCTGGGCGCAGGCAGTGTCATCCCGTAGCGGAGATACCCCTCTAGCGCAGCCTGCAAACACCCTGCAGCGACTTCTGTGCATGCCTCATCGGCGGCCGCTTGGGAGATCGCTTCTGGCAAATCCCGACAGCTAATGACCCACCCCCCGTCCTCGGCGGGCGTCAATCTAAATGGATATTCGTAGGTGCGCATCTTTTCACTCATTGATAAAGCTCATGCGCTTCAATCCCCAACTGCTTGAGCATGGCCTTGTAAGTACCCGTCTTTAATTCATCCTTTAGGCTTCTGACCACGGTAAGCCGTCCGTTCACACGCAGCGTGCCATGACTCCCCTTGCCTTGCGCCGCGTGCCATTCATATTCCCAGCCCTTCCTTTTGGCGAGYGCTTTRACTTTCTTGAGAAACTCATTGCCTTTCATTTATAAAGTATCGGACATTTTTGTCCGAAYATCAAATCTCWAAAGATAKGCATATGTAACTCTTTRGAGRTYCTRRGATTCGARTCATARTRGGCCCAACACCTCTRTTCMTCTTCAYTCCGCCCCSACATCCGGYTTGAYCATYTTYCCCGCCTKYTTCCKYARYSCATCGACCTCCACSCCCTCCAGCCRTTTGYGCGTCCGCTCGACCACYTCTTTMCGRTCCCCYTCYGTGTTMAAGGGACTGCCCTKGCCYGTCAGCGCCTCCGGMGTYAGMTTYCCRRKCKCTGGRAAATGCCCGCTGCTCTGCAAAATCCCCAGCCATTCGTCCAGATTGACCTTCCCCCAGTCTACCTCCGACATCCGTTCCATCGGAGTGCCGTCGTACTTAAGAAAGCATGAGATATTTTGCGTAGACTTTTAGCAGGGAATTTAAGCTACGTAAAATACGACGAGCCCAGTTTCAAGTAACTACGAAGCGCGGTTCCTCATAGTTGCAAGACGATACGCTTCGCTTTTATCCCTTCGCCCAATTGCCAATACGAGCACGGTAATCGTCCGATCATCGACTTCATATACTAGACGATACCCTGCATCGCGCAGTTTGATTTTGTAGACGTTTTTCATATCGCGCCCCCGCAGTTTCGCAGAGGGCACGTGGGGATTTTCCAGACGCTTTGCAAGTTGCTTTTTGAATTGCGCTTTCACGGAAGCGCCCAGTTTTTTCCACTCCTTAAGAGCTGCCTCATGAAAGACTAACTCATAGCTCATCCATCGAGACCTTTACTGTTTTTCCGCTTCTACGCTGACGCACAATTTCCCCTAATTCAGCATCCTCAAGCGCTTCCATGATCGCTTCAAATGCCTGTGCAGGCACCAGATAGGCCGCTGGATGATTGTGATTCAAAATAGCGACCGGCCTGTTATCAGCCTCCTCAATAACCGAATTTGGACTACGCCGAAGCTCACTGATATTGACTGTAGAATCCGCATAAATCGCACGAAGGCCCATGACATCTTCTCCTAAAAAGCACATTATTTTGTACAAAATAATGTGCTTTATCAGTCATGTCAAGAAAGCCTACTCCGCCCCGACATCCGGCTTGACCATCTTTCCCGCTTTCTTCCTCAGCGTATCCACATCCACCCCTTCCAGCCGCTGCTTTGTCCGCTCGACCACCTCTTTGCGATCCCCCTCCGTATTGAACGGACTGCCCTTGCCTGTCAGCGCCTCCGGCGTCAGCTTCCCGATCTCTGGAAAATGCCCGCTGCTCTGCAAAATYCCYARCCATTCRTCCAGATTGACCTTGCCCCAGTCCACCTCYGAYATCCGTTCCATCGGAATGCCRTCGCACTGCGGATGCTCCGCATCCCCGAAGCCCATCCCCAACTGCGGCCGTACCTGTTCCTGAATRATGYGMGACAGCGGCGAGCTGAAACAGCAATACGACTCCCGYTTCTCTATGCACARCCYGATGGCGTCYGTCTTGCAGTACGAACCCAAATAGGTGCARCTCTTCAGATGCCGTTTGGCGTTCATCTCGAAYTCTNGMTTTNTSRCACTTCCAGATCAGCTTGATCATCATCAGMGTSACCACATAGGCGGTATAGGCCGTCATCGCCGTTGACAGCATCGCCGYGCCTTGCGAACCCAGTAGCTGTTCGGCCATGCTTTTCGGCGCACCGACCGGYACAGCGCTYCCCACCGAAGACGCSGCRTTGCCAATCACCTTTGTTGTGACTTTCGTGACTTCCCCCGTTAACTTGGAAACCGCYTGCCTGCCRACSGCYGAGACYGGCTGCGTAAAGGARTGSACCGCGCCGGTGATGTTTTCCAGGAAAGAGGTGAARGGYTTTGTCACCTYCGTCCAGCCTTTCAGCACGGGGCTTCGGAGGAGCTGATACGCGCCYTTCACCCCYGCCAACGCGCTGCCGTCCCCGATKCCYATCAGGGCCGTATCCAGTTTCGGCATCATCATAATCAGCGTCAAATAGTCACTCAGCGAGGGGTATTGCGGATTCTTGCAGCAGTTCTGCACCCCGCCGACGGCGACCTTGCATTCGCTGGGCTAGCCTGCAAAGGCGCGGCAATACAGGTTGTCGTGGCCTGTCACATCTTCGCAATTGACATCCTGCGCCATGAACTGCGCCGCCTGGAGCAACGCAGCCGCTTTGGCAAAATCCGCACTTTGATCTGAATCGACGCTCAGGCAGTCTTCACCCATGCAGCGCACCGGCCCTGCACATTTGTATTTCGTCGATTTGTCCAGCGTCGGGACTTTGACATCCTTCCCGCAATCATAAGTGTCTTCCCGAACATAGCAGTGGCCCGATGCGCCTTGAGACCCACCGATGCAGGTGGAATGGATAAAGCCGCAGCCAGGATTGCGTTCATACGCCTGGCACTGGTCGATGTCCTGATCATTCCGCAAGCATTGACGCCGACCCTGCGCATCCACCCAGCAGCTGCCTTGGCCGTGGTTGTAATCACACTTCAAAGCCGASACYTCGACACGGGCCGCCTGYYKGGGRACRTTRGGTAAGGGYGGSGCTTTGAGCTTTTGATAGAGSGGATCGCCCTTGCAAATATCAAAGCCKGAAATCGTCACACACGCATTCTCRTCCCTCGGCCARGGCGTATAGCTGCCTTTACAAAAGGGTTCCAATGTCGCCCGTGCATCGCGGATACAGGACKGCGGCGACYAGTGGTCGGTGACAATGGTAAAGAACTGGGCGAATTTCAAGAGCTTCGGGCCTGCGAAATRATCCGCCAGWGGCGTGCCGATGGATCGAACATCSGCATTRTYRTGRAAAATGTASAGCTGRATGCCYTKMTCTGYGAGCGCRCGGAGKATYTCCGCTCGGCTSGGRCARAAAGACTGGCCYGGMTTGAAACCGCAGCCGTAATCGTCRTTGCCGATCAGCACGATGACCCGATGGACGTTTTCTCGCCAAGGATAATAATCGATRGCCCATTTGACCACCGCAAAMGGATAGGTTTCTGCCCCCTTTGTCTGAACTCTGTCGATCCAATTCTGGAAGTCGCTRAATGCRTARCTAAACGGGATATTGTTCCAGAGATAGTCTYGCGCTCGGTACGCYGCACCGCCCATSCGCAGATTATGCGCYTTGCCCTGCATCATCAGATTGGCGAAGGTGCGCACGTTGTTGCGCAAATCCGCGATCACCGTATCCATCGAGAATGAATTGTCCACCAGAAACACGATGTCGGTCGGCTCGGTGTCGATCTCGATGGTGTGCTGGATCGTGCAGCCGCCCGCGGGTTTATACAGCCGCGTACAGTGGTGGTACTCCGGCACATGCGTTAAGCGTTCGCGCTTTTGATAGCCCGTCTCCGACTTGCAGTCACCGAACCATTTGGCAATATCGTTGTGACTCAGCGTGTAAAACTTTCCAGATATGGGGAGGAAACAGCGTGCAAAAGTTTCCACGCT
>LXRJ01000308.1 GCA_001684025.1 Candidatus Glomeribacter gigasporarum
CGCAGCAACAGATAGGCTTTGGTCTAATGCTGCTGAGTCATTCCTTTACTCTAGTCTCGATTTACGCCTACTTGGCCGACGTGCTCGGCCAAGTCTTTTTCAATGCGACGGATTCCATCCACGGACTCCTTCGAAGTTTTGCCATTTTTACCATCGGCTATTTTGTGAGGCCGCTCGGCAGCGCTTTTTTCGGCCTACTCGGAGAACAGAAAAGTCGGGGCCTGCCGCTCAAAATCTCTCTTCTGATGATGGCGATACCGACCGCCCTCATTGGATTCTTGCCGACCTATCACAGTGTGGGCGTTCTAGCGCCCTGTTTATTGATCATGCTACGCATGGTTCAGGGATTCGGTATGGGCGGAGAGTTGCCGACCAACGGCTGTTACGTCTTTGAGGCGGCGCCGACCCATCAGAAAGGCGTGCTGTCTTCCGCTGTAATGGTGAGTCTGGCATTAGGCATGCTGTTTGCCTCTATGACGGTTTCTTTATTGACGTGGTGCTTTGATCCGGAAACGATTCTGGCCTGGGCGTGGCGAATTCCTTTTCTGCTCAGCATTCCTTTAACCATTGGCATTCTCCTGATTCGAAAGTCCATTCAGGTGCTTCCGATACAAAAGCAGCGCCATTCAGATTCAACACTTCACCTGCTGAAGTCGTCCCTGCCCGCATCCATTGCGTTTGCATCATTCATCACCGTCTGTGCTTTTTTAATCACGACGTGGCTCCCTGTTTACTTAATCCATTTCCTGAATTATCCGCCCCGTCTGGCGAAATCGATGCATACGCTCGTACTCATTTTCGCCATCGCTTTTAAATTGCTTGCGGGTTACCTCTCCCGTTCCTTGGGTTATCAGCGCATATTTAAAGCGAGCCTTGTTGCGATGATCTTATTGATCTGTCCGTTATGGATAGGCTTCAATTCCCTGTGCTCGAAGTGAAATTAACTGTGCATCTGCTTCTAGCCCTCCTATTCGGATGTTCAAGCGGACTATTGATGGAAGTGCTGGCAAATCAATTCTCACCTCCCGTGCGCTGCTTCGGGATGAATCTGGCTTATACCTTCCCCACCGTATTACTCGGCAGCACGGCTCCGCTTGTGAATATCTGGATGATCCAAAAAA
>LXRJ01000328.1 GCA_001684025.1 Candidatus Glomeribacter gigasporarum
TTGGTGAGCCGCTTGACAAATGTATGGGTATCGAAAGCGGGAAGTGCCATAAATCAGTTCTCCTTATTGCGGATTCTATCACGGCAGCTATTGACTTCCGATTAAGTCTCATCGAAAGGAGCAAAGCCATGTCGGCATCCAACTTAGGCGCACCCGCGCCGGCTGTGCATCTCCCGCACAACGTTGAACTTCCCATCCTTTTTTATCAAGGCCAACCCGTCATCACATTCGCGATGATGGATAAGGCACATCGCCGTCCAGAAGGCACAGCGTATCGCAATTTCAATACTCATCAAAGCAAGCTAGTTGAGAAAGAAGATTATTTTCGAGTTTGTGCCAACGAAATTCGTAGTCACAAAATCATGCCTCTCTCTGACAAAGCGCATGGAACGGTAATTCTCCTGACCCAAACCGGCTACCTGATGCTGGTGAAGTCCTTCACCGACGATTTGGCTTGGCAAGTGCAGCGGGAGCTGGTCAAGAACTACTTTCGTGGCAAACAAGAAACGCCTTCTAATCGCACCACCTCTGAACAATACAGAGAGCTCGCGTGGTTCGTGAACAAATGGAGCCTCTATTTTGCTTTTGAAGCCAATGCGCGCCATGCGGCATGGAAACTGGCCCGTTCGATATGCGGAACGCGCGCCACTGAAATGCCTGCCGACAAGTTTCCTGACGTACTGGCTGCATTCAAAGCGATTGACAAGCGCGCCAGTGAATTTATCCCCCTCCGCAAGGATTTTGAAATGTGGGCCATTCAGTGGGTATTCGGCGAAAACGCAGAAATTTTGCCTGAGCCCATATTTCCTGAGCTTAAGGATACATATGTTGGGAGGGCCACCGCATGAACGCGCTCATCACGATCCGCCATCGCGTCATCGGTCAAGCACAAGTCCAAACGGTCAATGCGCGTGAGTTGCATACGTTTCTGGAAATTGGGAAAGATTTCTCGACCTGGATCAAAGAGCGCATCGCGCAATACGATTTTGTTGAAAACCAAGAT
>LXRJ01000372.1 GCA_001684025.1 Candidatus Glomeribacter gigasporarum
TTAGTGGACACTATTCTGGCAACCTAATCTCTGTTTCGATACAAGGCGTTTGGCCGGACGGTTACACCACATCAATTATCTGGCTGTTAGCAAGCCTGTGGATTAGGATAGTTATCCACGCATAAATTGTACCGGAAACTCAGCCAATCTACGCATAAACTGTACCGCTCTATATACCTATATTTCCCTATATACAAAACCTATAGTTAGCCAACAGTTTCTGTGGATAAACAACTCACTTGAAACGCAGAGGAAAAAATCAAGTCCCCCCTTTCTCCCGTTGGTCGAAACGGGGGGTGACACGGCGCTTCGCGCCTTGACGACCCCCACGGGGCGGGGGACGTACCGYCCCCCCCATCCTGCGCTTCTCGCCCGCTCCGCGGGCTGCGATGCTCGCCCCGTCGCCCCCCCTGGGGGGCTTGCAGCCCCCCGCCCTGCGGGCGGTTCCCCCTGCCAAGTCTACAAAGGGAAGAACAAAAGGTTTTTCTCTGCCCAGAGCTAAAAGAGGCATAGAAATCTCACAAAGCGCCGAAAAAGGAACACAGGAACTAGTGCTCTACCCACGTAGAACCCGATTTAAATGCCCCACAGAGGATAGGTGTGTGGGAATACTCAGCATGGCCTATCAGGAAACATGCTCTTGGACTTAACCAGCCATTAGACGGCAAGAACAGACAAGCAGAGCTACCCATCCACCTGTATATACCGTTTAAAAGGCTTATAGAGGCCGTAGAATGTTGATATGCATCGAAAAATGAGCCACTAAAAGGGAAATGTGCATGTAAAAGTGAC
>LXRJ01000561.1 GCA_001684025.1 Candidatus Glomeribacter gigasporarum
CGGCGGTTGCGATGCGATCCAGCGCTTCGATCTTCGGCGCTTGTGCGTTGAGCTTCGATTCCAGCGYRATGACYTTYTCKSWATASGTCAGCAACAARCCGCGCATYGCGGCGGGRTCGYTCAGRAYTTGGATCGGGTCGCGRTGRACAATTTCCTTTGCTTGCCGCTCRCAKTCGATAAAGTACTCACGTACCTCGAAACCCTTYTCGGTGCCGCTYAACATCGAAATGTGTTTTGCGGACTCCATCGTCAGAAAGTAATCAATGCGTGTTTGGCCAATGCAGGCAAGCTCCCCCTTTTGGGTGAGCTTCGTGAAGTCTCGATCTTCTACTAGGCGTGCACGTTCTATCTGCGCCTTGATCCAACTGCTAAAATCCTTCTTGAATTCCTAAGAAACACCCGATGCAGCCTGTAGGGTAAAGCCAAATTCTGCAGCCCGACGATGT
>LXRJ01000243.1 GCA_001684025.1 Candidatus Glomeribacter gigasporarum
TAGTGGACACCTATTCTGATGATCTAAAGCCTGCTTTTATACAAGGCTTTTAACCGGACGCTTACCAATATATTACCTCTAGCCTGGACAATAATAGGGTGTGCTTTGCTTTCTGTCATTTTTCTTTTACCGATTTCAGATATTTTTACAAAACTGACAGGCTGGCCTTCTGGTTAAGGCTCACAGATTGGGTTCAATAACTGGCATGACTCAAGAAACAAGTGTCAGCGAAAATACAGTGCGCATCTGGCACCTCAGCTTACGAGATGCCTTATTGCACAAAGATTACTTTTGGCTTCTCCTATCAGAGAATGAAAAAAACCGGGCAAATCGTTTCCGATTCGCGCGTGACCGCGGTCGCTTTGTTCTTGCACGCGGTATTCTCCGCTGCCTTGCGGGCCAGTTGCTGGGTCAATCACCCGAAGCCTTGCGGTTCAGCTATACAGACTCTGGCAAACCGTTCTTGAGAGATTATCCACGTCTGCAGTTTAACCTTTCCCATTCCAGAGACAGGGTGGTTTACGCTTTTACTTTGGATACAGCTGTAGGTGTAGATATCGAGTACAAAGATCCCCAATGTGACGTAGAAGGCATCGCTCAGCGATTCTTTGCGGCCCAGGAGTTTGCAGCCCTCCAGAAGCTGCGGGATGCAGAAAAGGGCACTGCCTTCTTTAAGCTCTGGGTTCGAAAAGAGGCCCTCCTAAAGGCTTCGGGCTATGGATTCTCTTGGCCGCTTACGAAAATCGTGTTTAGGCCGGATCAGCATTCTTTCCGTTTGAGTGCATCCAATCGTGAGATTCAGCCTCTGGAATGGACACTGCATGCTCTGAATTTAGTAGAGAACTTTGCAGCAGCTTTAGCTATCCGGACACATTCAAAACGGCTTGAAATAAGATCATTTTCAGAGCTGCTGTCAACAACAACTTAGAACTACCTCACTAGAGAAATATATTCAATGTTCAGAGCGCACTTCACAAGTATTGAAGCCGACGTGCAGGCTGGGATGATGGTTTTCCTGCTCGGCGATCCCCGCCACCGCATTGACGAATGCCATCGTCTGCCGGAAGTCTTTAAAGCGAAACCGGCGTTTGAGTCGCGCGGGTTCGGTAAGTTCCCATGCCTCGTTGAGTTGCAGAAGTAGCGAACGAGCAGCCTCTTCGCTCAACCGCGCCTGGGCGTCGCAAGGTGCGCAGTGCCTCTCATGCAGAGTGGACATTATGAGTACGATGCCGTGTTAGCTAATAAGACATGTATATACCCATTTCCCTGGCCGCTTCCGCCAAGGGGGAGCGCGGTGCGAGGCTATAGGTTTTCAGGAACTGCTTGAGATTTTTAGCGTCCTTAAATGCTTGTATGGTTTTGTTGGTGTGGAAGGCTCGATCTGCGAAAGTGGAGGAGCCGGGGTGGAGGGGCAGTCATGTGCATCTGCCTTCTTTAAACAGGACAGATTTTGACAGAAATCCCCCACCACACACCACTAACGTCGATGGGGAATCTAGGTGCGCCACGAAGCGCACATCTTGCTAGCGGCTGAAAGTGCCGCCTTGGAAGCGATGACCCGTCGCACAAGTATCGAGTCTTGGGTAGGTAGCTGGAATTGCCCCTATAAAAACGGACACCAAATCACACTTGGGTTAAGAAAGAGTTGAACATCTG
>LXRJ01000252.1 GCA_001684025.1 Candidatus Glomeribacter gigasporarum
GGCTTAAGCAAAAAAATGGCGTTTATCCCCTGTAGTTCTCTCTCCTATCGTCGATACCCTATTCCTCTGGTTCGCGCCTTTGGCGCAGGTCTTCACCAGGTAGTACCTCCATACGGTTCTTTTGAAGTTTCCTTCCCTCCTACTTCCTTTTCTATTCTTAAGCCTAGTGTACACTTAAGGATGGCAGAAAGTAAGCAAGTGTAACGATGAGTAAGAGTGATAGGATGGGTAGAGTGAGTTGAGAGTTTGAATCAAAGAAGATAGTGGCTGATACCATCTTTGCAAGGGTGGTACGAACTACCAGTTAAGGACGTAGCATTGGCTACTTGTTTGGATTCATATGTAACCTAAATTGAATGATTTAGTTCTATGCTTTTCCTACTTTCTTCTTAATCTTTGCCATTTGCATTTGGCAATGGTTCCTTGACTAGATTTAGATGGCCCGTAGGGCCACCATTACTTCTTGTATTCATGAACCTTCTAACTCTTATTATAGGCCGACTAGCTTGGATTTTAGGTCGTTTCATGTTTACCTTAATCTTTACCCTTTGGGTGTGCTTCCTTATCGAAGCAATAGCTTCAGAGATTCAATCTGGTTGACCTTACTTCTATCTTTGGTTACCTGGTGTTTCATTTGGCTTGGTTATCCTCTGATGATGAAAAGAACTACCCTTTGACATAAATGTATCATCCAGCACCTCGAGCCGATTTCCTTCTGGTCTTCATTGATACTCTTGTTATTCTTTGGGGTTAAAAAGGAGTTTGATTGGTTAACCTTTGGGCATTATCAGTCCTCTCTTGGGTTAAGCGCTTCATCCGGGAATTACTTGATTCTACTGTTGTTAATGCCTTTGCAGGTGTGCCAATTAGAGCCTATGCTACTTCTACCCTTCCTGGGGAAGCGGGTTCTTCCCATCTTTTTTGGGTTTTATTCGGGTGGTTGCTCTTCTATTACCTCATCTCCACGAGGGCAACTTCGTTTTGGTTCTTCTAAAGCTACAAGTGATACTAAGAGGTTAAATAAAGGTCTTAGTGAACCTCAACGTATATGATACTATTCATTAATGATGCATGCTAGGGGCTAAAGGTGGCCTTACGGGCCCCTAGCATGCATGCTACCAAGGGCTGTGTAGTACTATCAGTACTACCAATGGAAAGCGGTATGCAGGAAGCTCGAGTACTTATACTTTCGCCTTTCAAAGCACTTCAGTCTAAAAGTTGCATCTGTACAAGACACTTCCCTCATTCGATATGATGAAACATGGGCTTAACTCCTTCTCTTTGATTGTTATCTTCTGTTGCTAGCATGGACCTGATAAAGGGGCAATTTTAGCATTGGAGCAATATTTGATTGATACTCTTCGGCCGGGGCCTCCGGCCGGGGCCACAGGCCTGAGTACAATATTGTACAGTAGTCGGGTCTCCGCTTGCTAGCATGGGGGTTGATCCCCCAAACGTTCAACTTAAACCCGTGTAAGATGACCGTAGCTCAAATGGGGAAAAAGAAGAGCGAAGAGAGTAAGGCATGCTTGCTCCTTTGCATAGCAACAAATTGGCGCTGCTCTAAATGGTCGTGCCTCACCTCTTGGGCTTGCTATGCTTGCTACC
>LXRJ01000263.1 GCA_001684025.1 Candidatus Glomeribacter gigasporarum
GTCCAACCTCAAATAGGTATTTTGAGTCTTACTGATTTCCCCGCCTAAATAACATAAGCTTTTGGTTACTGCCACCAGCCTTAGCTCTTCTGCTAGCCAGCAGCTTAGTAGAGCAAGGTAGTTGTTCACTGCCCGGGCATCCAAAGGATGCCCCTGAACATCGCTATATGCTGGGAAACCTTAGAGCCCCTGGGTCACTTACCCTGTCATCACCTCCACGAGGCCTTTTCGCAATAAGGCGACTGTGTTTTACTTCGGTAGGTTGGAGAGCCTTGGGGTGCTCATAGGCCTATTGCACATGTTATAGCCATTGCACCATCGGTGTAGGTATCAGTAGGTATCAACCTAGTGGCTTGGTTACGGCTAATCAGCAGGAAACCAACATGAGTTAGTAGGCTTCCTCAGAGACTACACGCGATGCACCAAATTACGGTGAAGAGATAGTCCAAGTACGGCCTCTTAAGATTAGAGGAAGTGCAGATAAGCTTTGTCACTCTGAATCCCCACTACGCCTGAAATAGGCTTTATTAGGAGGTTATTTGGCTTGGTAGTTGGTAGCAAGGCCTCATGGATGCCCATTTTAGGGGGGTTCCCGAAAACGGCTTCCTAAGACTAAGAAAGAGCCGGCAATAAAATAGCCTTTTCACAAAGATGACTTAGCATTGGCTTGCTAGTTGCTCCTTTGCATAGCAAGCTCAATGAGTTAATAGGGGGTGGTAACATACTAAAGCTAAGCTAAACTAACGTAATTCTTGCTTGAGAAGACGTCAAATCCATAACCGAATCCTCTCTCTCATCAATGGTGACATGTGTACTTAAGGTCCTAAGATAGAAGGCCTACACCGGGCCATATGCTGGCTAAATGAAGCCACTACTTACTCTCTGCCTTTATTACCCTTGGACACTTCTGCTCCTCCGGAGCCTTGGGTGTCAGGTTTTATAGACGCTGACGGTAGCTTTACCATCTCTTATAGCCTTAAGCCTCTAGGTTTGTGCTGTGAAAAAGATAGAGCAGCGTGCTACATACCACAGAGGTGACGGCGAGGCATGCTTATCTACCTATCCTTATCCTGTAACACAGCCGCATAGCCCAACCACTTAGGGTAGAGGCAAGTTTCATCACGGGGCTTCAAATAACCCCCGAGGCAAMTKCSTCGCAGGGAGGACCTCGGGCAAAAGAATACGGGAGTATTCAGGTTCGGACGACAAGTAAGGGGGCCAATTCTATCGTACTAGCTTACTTACTCAAATACCCCTTATTCTCATCTAAGCACCTCAACTTTAAAGCATGGGCTACAGTTCATGATATGATTCTTCATAAAAGCTAACAAAAGAAGGTTCCCAATTGCTTAAGCTTCTTGCCAATGAGATGAATCTGAAGCGTAAGTGGGCCCCCCTAAAGCCCCCGGAGGCCTTGGGTTCATCTAGACCAGCTCTATACTAGTTAATTGT
>LXRJ01000281.1 GCA_001684025.1 Candidatus Glomeribacter gigasporarum
CTCGGTGTATCCATTTTCAATCGCTGACCTGTGTCAATTTACATCCGATGGTGACAAGCCTCGAAGAAGTCGTGCGCAATGGCCGGATCCGATAGCAGTGCCCGAAAGCAAGCGTCGTGAGGGTTGGGGAGTGCAGCAGTCATAGGGCGCAGTCTACCGCTGTTCATGCCGATTTCAACGCCCCCTCAATTTTCGATCTCAAGCCCTTGGCTTTTCAGCCGCACAGCGCAATAGTGCTGTCCGAAGGATAAAAAAGTAGACGGGCGAACCCGTCTACCCGCGGCGGTCGAGGTGTATCAGCACCCCAGCCGCTACTTCCCACAGCAACTCACACGAGGAGTCAGCCATGAGCACTCAGAGCTTAGAATGTTTTGCAGCTGTCCGACAATCGGCCTCGGACTTGAGCCGTTCTCTCGCCCACTTTACAGGCCAGTTGGATCAGCTCCAGCGCCCAGCTCACAGTCCCCCCGGCGCTTGGTCTCTCACCCTCACGCCCGCCGAACGCGCGGCCTTGATTGATCTGCAGTTCACGGGTTCTGCGCTGGCAATGGGGTATCGGCATCAGTGTCCAAATCCCATCCTCCTGCTCTACGAGGCCTGGGCGGATGCGCTCGATATCGTCCAGACGGCGCTTTGGAAGCCCTTGCGGATTCGGGATTACCTCGAAGAAAAAAGCAGGGTGCCCAAAGAAGACGCCAAAGAAAAAATCCAAGAAGAAGTCCAGGAAGAAACCTGCCAAACATAGCCTCATCTGAAAAGCATCGAGACACGGCAAACGGCCTATCGCCGTCTGCTGCTTCCCCTTCACGGCTTTTTACAGGTGATATTCCATGTCGAGTCAGACAGAACTTCAGCATACCCAGACAACAGAAAGCAGCAGTTTATCAAAAAGGATTGTCGACTATCTCAGCAGTGCCATCCCCACGGCAGAAAAGCTGCAATTGATCGATGAGCTTTTGTTTAGCTTCACGTTGAAAGTGGATTTGCTCTTATCTCCCAAACTGACCGAACGTGAACAGGAATGCTTTCGCTTGTTAGCGCTCGGCCACGACACCTATCAAGTGGCGCGCGTGTTAGGCATCAGCCAAAGAACGGTTGAAAAACATAGCGCCTCTATTAAAGAAAAGCTCAAGGCTGAAAATTTGATACAAGCGATCCGGGAAGGCATGAAATGGGGTTATCTGCCGCCCAAGCTGAAAAACTTTGAAGGGCGATAGGTGTCCTCACCCATGTCTGAGGTATCAGAAAAGACCTCGTTTTCCAGTGGTTTTTAGACAAGCGTA
>LXRJ01000319.1 GCA_001684025.1 Candidatus Glomeribacter gigasporarum
GCAGGCTGCATGAGGGGTGAGCGATGCCTTATTTCTGGTCGAAAAATAGGAAGTTGGGAATGTGGGGAAGCGATGCGCCTCATTCCTCAGGCATGAGCGCTCTGTGGCGAGGCGAGGCAACGGGGGATTTGCGCGAGCATGTCTGCCAATACATCTCGTTCCATTTCGGTGTCGTAATGCGTTTGCAGATTAAGCCAACTCTGCGCATCAGTACCAAAAAACGCTGCCAGTCTCAACGCAGTATCCGCAGTGATAGCGCGCTTTCCATGCACGATTTGATTGATACGACGGGGGGAAACTCTGATCGCTTTTGCCAGCGCATATTGGCTAATTCTCAAAGGCTTCAACCATTCTTCGTTCAGAATTTCGCCAGGAGTGGAAAGTGGAATTTCGCGTGGCATAGTCAAACTCCTTTAGTGATAGTCAACAATCTCGACATCGCTCGCATTCCCATCTTTGAAGCGGAAACACACGCGCCATTTATCATTGATACGAATGCTGTATTGGCCTGCCCGATCTCCTTTCAGCAATTCCAACCGGTTATTCGGAGGAATCCGCAAAAAGTCCAGTCTGGCCGCCGCATGAACTTGTTGCAGTTTTCGGAGCGCTACTCTGGCAATGTTGGAAAAACGAGCAACTATTTTTCCGTTGAACAAGGCTTCGGTATCTCGACAGGCGAACGAGGTAATCATGAGGTAATGATAGCGTATCTCGTTAATAGCGTCAAACGCCATTATTGGTTGACCTTCCGCGCTGAGCGCGCCTATACTGCTCAACAGGTGCTCAACACACCTCAATCAGCGGATAGCCCTGCGCCCGAAAGTCGTGGTTTTTTTACGCCTATAAGTTCTCTAAGGCCGGGTAGCGAGCAACCATACAAGACCTTCGGGGAAAGTTGCTGGCCGTCTGATTGCGGTGTTGAAGTGCCTGGCCGCCCTCTCAACAGGGGCGAAACTCAACATAACAATCAGGAGGCCGTTATGGCTGTTGAAATGCACCGAAAACTGAGCCTGGAAATGCACTGAAAATTGACCCACCCCAAAAGAGG
>LXRJ01000342.1 GCA_001684025.1 Candidatus Glomeribacter gigasporarum
GTCACTTTTACATGCACATTTCCCTTTTAGTGGCTCATTTTTCGATGCATATCAACACGCAACACCTCATCCCAGACTGATCACATGCCCCGGAGCAGCTGATCATCTTCTCCGGAATACGCAGTCAGGCGGCGGCGCTGCTAGGGAGGCTGGCCGGAGAAGTATCTAGGGATGGGGGTACAGGCAGTTCTGGGAAAACCCCGCACGCTGACGGAATTGGATGAGGGAACAGGTTTACGCGAGCGCGCAAACAGATTTATTCTGCACTTAGCCATGATCAACGGGCCTCCGTTGGTTGTGGTTAGCACTGCTAGGGTGTCTTCAGCACTCTGGCAGTGCGCTTATTTAAAAACTGTTAGGTGTCTCTAATGTGTCCAGATGCTAATTGGTGGACAAAGCTAGCAATGTAAGTGTGGGGCCTTAAACCCCTTTCTGCGGCCATTTTTCGGATCCTATCCATATCAACAGTTTGGACTCTGATACTAACCTTTTCTTTCTCTCTGAAGTAATTTCGAGCTGCCTCCTTAGCGAGCGCAATTTTTTCCTTTAAATTAGGAACACTCCGCCACTCCCCACGATCAAACGAGTCAGACAATTCTTGCTCGTATTCATCAAGGTCGAAAATAGGTTCTTTATCTCTTGCCATATTTCTTTCCTTACTCGCTCAGATACTTTTTCTTTGCCTTACGACTCGGAAAAACCGTCTTTAAAAAGAATTTATTGCCTTCTTGGATAAACGGCACCATATAAGCGTAATTGTTCCTTTTAACGATAAACGCTTCTTGTCCAGGATATTTTTCTGAATTTGGGTTATCAACGATATCGATAGGCCCATACTCTTCCAGCACAGAAATAATTTCCTCAAAGCTAATTCCCCGCTTCTTGATAAGCAGAGCGTTTTTCTCTGGATCAAAGCAATAAATT
>LXRJ01000009.1 GCA_001684025.1 Candidatus Glomeribacter gigasporarum
AYSGSCAGCCGCCGCATACACAGCGTTGCCGACCGCAACCGGCCGGAATAAATAGCGTTTTGCTTTGCCAATATTCGTCTTCCAAGCCTGTTTCAGCTCAAGCGCCGGCTTGAATTCCGCCAGCGGGGCCGGAATGCGGCGCGGGTCCGGCGACGCGCAAGCGGCGAGCAATGCGGCACACCCGACGCAAACAATAAAAGGAACGAAGCGTTTAAAGTGAATTGAGAAGTTCATATTTAAAAAATAGAAGATCGTAATGAAGCAGTCGAAGCAGTCAGCGCCTTTTTCAGTGAGAGTGCGACTGGTCGCCTAATGCATCCAACTTCACCTGAACCAACTGCCGCGCGGCGGTATTTTTTGTGTCCATGAATTGCAACGCGTCCTGATACGCTGCGCGCGCTTGTTCCCGTTGACCTTGCGCGGCGAGCACATCGCCGCGCTGCTGCGCGTGCAGCGCGGCAAACGCGGGCGTAGAGGGCGTTGAGCCCAAGATACGCAGAGCGGCATCGTACGCTTTTTCTTCAAGCAGTACCGCCGCCAGCCGCAGGCGCGCAATCTGCCGGTACTCCGCATCGATGGCAGCCTCCGCCGCCCAGCGCAATTGCGCCTTCGCCGCCTGCACGTCCGCCGCTTGATACAGCGCCTTGGCGGCGGCCAGCGCGCCCATTTGCGCATACGGCGTGCGGCCGAACCGGTTTTCGAGATCGGTTGCAATGCGTGTGATGCGTGTCTCCTTCTTTTCTGTAGATTCTGTAGAAGAAGTCGCAAGTTCTAACGAGATCGCCGGTTGCAATTGCTCGTATAACACAGCGGCGCGCGCCGTTTGACGGTGTTGCCAGTATTTCCAGCCGCTGACGCCTGCGACGACCATCAGCGTCACCGCCAGCAGACAGAGGAGCCATTTGCCCCAACGCGCCCACCAGGCGGTTAAGCGTTCCAGGATATGCTGCTCATCGTATTGATCCATGAATTATCCTTTGCTTTCAACACCATGCGCGCCTGTGCTTGTATCGAACAGAGCGCGCGTTAAATGCTCAACCGCGACGCGCTGCTGCGCAGCGCTCCCGCGCGCCGCGTCGGCGCTGCATCGTAACGCTTTAATCGTCACCGCGCCGCGCGCGACCTCCTCCCCACCGATGATGACGGCATACGCTGCGCCGCTTGCGTCGGCGCGCTTCATTTGCGTTTTGAAACGCGCCGGCGCGCCAGCGCTGCTGCAATACTGAACTACCTGCAAGCCCGCTGCGCGCAGCCGCTCCGAAACAATAAAAGCCTGCATCCGCGCGGCTTCGCTATCGTGTAGAACATACACATCACAGTGCGATTCATGTGGTACGTGCTGCTCGTTTTCCCTGAGCAACTCAAGAATGCGCTCGATGCCAAGCGCCCATCCGCATGCGGGCGCGGGCGTGCCCCCGAGTTGTCCGATCAAGGTGTCGTAACGACCGCCGCCCGCGACACTGCCTTGCGCGCCGAGCCGCTCCGTCACCCATTCAAAAACAGTCAGATTGTAATAGTCCAATCCGCGCACCAGCCGCGGGTTGATTGTGAAAGAAACCCCGTTCGCCCGCAAAAACCGGCCGAGCGTTTCAAAATGCGCGCGCGAAGCTTCGCCTACAAAATCGATCAGTTGAGGCGCGCCTCGTATCACGTCCTGCAACGCGGGGTTTTTAGTGTCGAGGATGCGCAGCGGATTCGTTTCTAGGCGTCGCCGCGCGTCTTCATCCAATAAATCAATATATTGCCGAAGATACTCGACCAGCGCGGCGCGGTGCGCCGCGCGCTCATGCGGCTGGCCGAGCGTATTCAGCTCCAGACGAAGTCCCTTCAGTTTCAGACGGTCCCATAAACGCTGGCCCATCAGAATAATCTCGGCATCAATGTCCGGGCCGGCGAAGCCCAGCGCTTCGACGCCGAGTTGATGGAACTGACGGTAACGGCCGCGCTGCGGACGTTCATGTCTGAACATCGGGCCGCTGTACCACAAACGTTTAGGCCCATCGTAAAGCAAATGATGCTCAATTGCGGCGCGTACAATCGCCGCGGTATTTTCAGGGCGCAAAGTGAGTTGCTCACCGTTGAGCGCATCGGTAAAGCAATACATTTCCTTTTCGACGATATCCGTCGCTGCGCCGATGCTGCGCGTAAAAAGCGCGGCGGATTCGACAATTGGCGTGCGGATTTGCTGATATCCGTACGCGCGCAGGGTTGCGCGCGCAACCTCCTCAAAATACGCCCAAAGCGTTGCTTGCTCCGGCAGGATATCGTTCATGCCCTTCACACCGGCAAGCCGGAGCAGCTTTTGACTAGGGACTGACATGCGCCGTTTGGTTTTTAAAATCGGAGGGCGCCGTCAATTTACGTGGGCCGATGCGGCATTGCTATAACGCCGCTCGACATACTCATTGATCATGCCTTCAAATTCTTCGGCGATCCGCTCGCCGCGCAGCGTGGCGACTTTCTCGCCGTCGACAAAAACGGGCGCGGCGGGATGCTCTCCGGAACCCGGCAGGCTGATGCCGATATCGGCATGTTTGGATTCCCCCGGGCCGTTTACGATACATCCCATCACGGCCACTTTCATGTCGGCAACGCCCGGATAGCGCGCGCGCCAAACCGGCATCTGCGCGCGCAGATAGTCTTGAATATGCGCAGCGAGCGCCTGGAAATACGTGCTGGTCGTCCGTCCGCAGCCCGGGCACGCGGTCACCATCGGCGTAAAAGCGCGCAATCCCATCGTCTGCAGAATTTCCTGCGCAACGACGACTTCTGTCGTTCGTGGCGCATCCGGCTCCGGTGTGAGCGAAATGCGGATCGTATCGCCGATGCCTTGTTGCAACAAAACAGCGAGCGCCGCGGTGGACGCGACGATCCCCTTTGAACCCAGCCCCGCTTCGGTGAGTCCGAGATGAAGCGCATACGCGCAGCGCGCCGCCAGTTCGCGATAGACCGTAATCAAATCCTGCACGCCGCTGACCTTACACGACAAAATAATTTTCTCGGGCGCAAGTCCGAGTTCAACCGCGCGTTCAGCGGAGCCAATCGCCGATTCAATCAACGCTTCATACAGCACGCTTTGCGCATCCCAAGGCTGCGCACGGCGCGCGTTGACATCCATCATCTGCGCCAATAAGTCCTGATCCAGACTACCCCAGTTCACGCCAATGCGGATCGGCTTGTCATACCGGCAGGCATATTCAATCATCTGTGCGAATTGCGGATCGCGTTTTGCGCCTTGTCCAACGTTGCCGGGATTAATCCGGTATTTCGACAACGCCTGCGCGCAATCAGGATAGTCCTTCAGAAGCAAATGCCCGTTATAGTGAAAATCTCCAATCAGCGGCGCATCAATCCCCATCCGGTCCAATTGCGCGCGTATTTCCGGCACAGCCTGCGCGGCTGGCGGCGTGTTGACCGTGATGCGTACCAATTCAGAACCCGCTTGCGCGAGTTCTTTAACTTGAATTGCGGTTGCGATGGCATCGACGGTATCGGTATTCGTCATCGACTGAACGCAGATCGGCGCATCGCCGCCAATCACCACGCAACGCGCGCCCCAACGGACTTCAACAGGCTTCGAGACGCGGCGTTGGGCCGGACCCCCTGATACAGGCGCGCCCTCATCTTTGCACGGTATGGTTTGCTCAGCGAATGACATAGCTTTCTCCCCGCTTCACCAATGAATTTAAAAAGGCCTAAGGCAGACTGAAACGCGCAACATCACCGCCCTGAATACGCTCATATTTCGATGGCTCAACCGGCTCCCCGTCGAGTTCTAGCGACTCCAGTCCTAAAACATTGCCGACAACGATATCCACAGGCGGCTGCGCCTGTATATCTCGTTCTTCGCCCGCGCTTAACACACCCGCATAAACGCTCTGGCCGCCGCTTTGGCGCACACTGATCCAAGTATTCTGGGAAACTTTGAAATGCAAGGTCGATTGGACATCATTCTTAGCAGACTGGGCCACCGCCGTATGCGGATCGCTTAAGCGCTTCGACGCGGAATCGACGGATTCTGGCGCAGACGTGTTGGCGGCGCGCGCATTCAGCACATCGATTTCTTCCTGAGAGATATCCGTTCCAGCGCTTGGAACCGAAGATTGCGGACGCATTTCGCGCTCGGCAGCAGGCTGCGTTTGAGCTTCCTGTATGCGGGTAGAAGCGGATTGATCCGGCGCATGCACATCAGGTGCTTTTTTCTGTGCAATCCGAATTGTCGGCAAGCCGATATATGGACGGAACAGCAATATAACCAGTAGTAATGCACACACGCCTGCGCCGCTCCACAACAAGCCGCGGCGGCGAGTAGTCCATGCCCCTGAACGATGTTGGCTCGGCAGTTTAATGCCGTCTGAGCCGGGTAGCTCAAGAGGCAATTCGGGCGAACCGCGCGCCTGACGCAGTTCACTGACCAATGGCGCTGGATCGACGTCCAGCATTTTTGCGTAACTACGCACCATACCGATCACAAAAGCCATTTCCGGCAAGTTGCCCAGATCGCCTGCTTCAAGCGCGCGCAGCCTTATCGCTGGGACTTTGAGATGTTCAGATACGCCGTCCACTTTCCAATGTCTGGCTTCGCGTAATTGCGCAAGTTTTCGGCCCACCGAGCGCATGGCCTCTTGCGCCACGCTTTGCTTCACTTCAGACATGCACGCAACCTCATCCGCTGTAGTGTTCCTGGCTGTTGCACCTTTTTCCGAGCTTGGAAGCTGCTTATCCATTCAAGAAATCCTGAGTATTGAGAATGCATCTAGAGCAAAACAGCCACAGGTGTGAGCAGAATCTGGATCAGTGCATTGCCCAATGCCATCAGCGGACTCACCCACAACTTTCCTAGCAGACCTGTTGCGATGAGTGCGATCACAATCCATAGTCCATAAGGTTCAAGACGCGCGAGCACAAGCGCATAACGCGCCGGCAGCAATGCGCTTAGAATACGGCCGCCATCCAGCGGTAATAAAGGAAACAGATTCAGTATGCAGAAGACGAGATTGACCGACACGCCCACTGCTGCCATCAGAACTAGAAAAGGCTCGGTCATTCCAACCGCATGCAGAACAATGCCCCAAAGCGCCCATAGTACTGCTTGTATGAAATTGCATCCCGGCCCGGCAAGCGAGACCCACACACCATGCCAGCGGGGATTACGCAGCTTGTCGAACGCGACCGGCACAGGTTTTGCATAACCAAATAGAAAAGCGCCGCCCGTTGCAAAATAGATCAGAAGCGGAATTGCGATGGTCCCAAGCGGGTCAATATGATTCAGTGGATTGACACTGACTCTGCCCATTGAGTATGCGGTCGAGTCGCCAAAAATTCGCGCGACATAGCCATGCGCCGCTTCATGCAAAGTAATTGAGAATAATACGGGCAGAGCATAAACCGCAATGGTCTGTATTAAATCATTCATAGTGTGAATTATTGTAACAATCCAAAAGGAAGCGGCTTGGACAGGCTTGTTTCAGCGCGCCAGTCTCTACGCTTGCGCAGAGTGATGGCTTCGCTTCCCACGCATCGTGAACAAACACTTAAGACGCCATCCGGCCAAGCAGCAAAAACTCCATTAAGGCCTTTTGCACATGCAGCCGGTTTTCCGCTTCCTCCCAAACAACGCTTTGCGGCCCGTCAATCACCTTTGCGCTGACTTCCTCACCGCGATGCGCGGGCAGACAATGCATAAACAGCGCATTGGGCCGCGCGCGCGCCATCCGTTCAGGCGTGACTGTCCAGTGCGCAAACGCCTGTTTGCGTACTTCGTTTTCAGCTTCAAAACCCATACTGGTCCATACATCAGTTGTAACGAGATCCGCGTCCGCACAGGCGGCGGAAGGATCTTCAATCTCTTCAATACAATCTGTACGGGATATATTTAAGCGCGCGCGTTCGAGCCGGTATTCCGGCGGAGTCGAAACGCGCAACGTAAATCCAAGCTGCTGCGCTGCATCCGCCCAGGTATGGGCCATATTGTTGGCATCCCCTATCCACGTCACGACTTTGCCCTGAATCGGGCCACGCTGTTCAATATAGGTAAAAATATCGGTGAGCACTTGGCAGGGATGCGCTTCGTTGGTTAATCCATTGATCACTGGCACGCGCGAATGCATGGCAAACCGTTGCAGCATAGACTGTTCAAAGGTGCGGATCATAATCAGATCGACCATACGGGAGATGATCCGCGCCGTATCCTCAGCCGGCTCTCCGCGACCCAGTTGCGTGTCACGCATATTCATATACACCGCATGGCCGCCTAACTGATAAATGCCTGCTTCAAATGAAAGGCGCGTTCGCGTCGAACTTTTTTCAAAAATAAGCACGAGTGTGCGGTCGTGCAGGGGATGATAAGTTTCATAGTGTTTGAATTTCTGTTTGAGTACACGCGCTCGTTCAAATAGGTATAAACATTCGTCGCGTGAAAGATCATTAAACTGGAGATAGTGACGAACCGGACCGGACTTCGTCGTGGAAATATCACAAGACATGATGTCACCCCTTATATCTATATATGCGCATTCTATTCAGCGTGGCTTCTTCCAGGCGCCGCAACTTGATCGCGCCGTACTCGCAGCAGATGAATTTGACGCGCTTCGCCACGCAAGATCTCAAATATGAGATCGTCAATGCGCACCGTTTCGCCGCGCCGCGGCACACGCCCAAGGCGATGCGTAATAAAGCCGCCAATCGTATCGACCTCGTCATCACTGTAATGCGTGCCGAAGACCTGATTAAACTGCGCAATTTCCGTCAGTGCGCGTACTTGAAAATTACCGTCGGACAACGCAACGATATTGCCTGCGTTTTCGTCCAAATCGAATTCATCCTCAATCTCGCCCACAATTTGCTCAAGCACGTCTTCTATCGTTACCAAACCTGCGACGCCGCCGTATTCGTCTACCACAATCGCCATATGGTTTCGATGCACACGGAAGTCGCGCAGCAATACGTTTAGATGTTTTGCTTCAGGAATAAAAAAAGGCGGACGGAGCATGCTGCGCATATCAAAATCGGCCTGCGCATAAAAGCGCAATAAATCCTTCGCAAGCAAAATGCCGATGATATGATCCCGCTTTCCTTCGTAGACAGGATAACGTGAGTGCGCTTTATCTAAAACAAAAGGGATCACCATCTCCGGTCTATCGGCAATATGAACTGCATCCATTTGTGCGCGCGGCACCATCACATCGCGCGCGCACAAATTAGCAATTTGAAAAACGCCTTCAATCATCGACAAAGACTCAATATCGATCAGATTGCGCGCCTGGGCGCCTTTTAAAACCTCCAGCACTTCACCGCGCGATGCAGGCTCTGAGGCAATGAGACGGGTTAAGCGCTCGAATAGCGAGCGTGATTTTCCAGCCGTCTTTCGACTCGGAGGGTCGTCGTTCATATGGGTGCGTCTTGCAATCTATTTTTAACTTGTATAAGATAAAAATTAACCATTGTTAACGGTTAATGTCTTTGCGTAAGGTAAGAAGCGGAAGGCTGCCGCAATATTTCAATGCAAAATCCATATTCTTTCTGGAGAAAAGCCCATTATGTCTTCCACTCAACAAAAAAATGAATTCGCAGTGCGTTTGCAGAGTAGTCTAAATAAAAATCCAACCTCAGCTAAAAGCGCAGCAGCGCTGGCGCGTCTTTTCAACACTAAGCAGCCTGATGTTGTTGGAATTTCAGTGCAGACCGCACATAAATGGCTCACAGGCCGCGCAATGCCAGCGCATGAAAAGATGAAAGCGCTCGCTGAATGTCTCGATATCGATTGTCAATGGTTGCGCGACGGTTTTATATCCACAGCCTATACTGAGAGGCTATAAAAAAAGAATATCTTGATACTGAGCTCAGAGGGAAGAATCCCATAATTCTCTTTCTTTCGCATGTTGATAACCTGCATATAGCGCGCTGAATACAGCGCCTGGGCGTCCGTTGCCGACTGGGCATCCATCCAACCGAGTCACCGCTATAATTTCCCTTCCTGCTGAACTCAACATAATCTCGTCTGCTCCACGTAATTCATTTTCTTTAATTGGGCGCGCTTCAAATATCAATCGCGCTTTGCGCGCCAATTCTTTAATCAACGCATAGCGAATGCCTTCCAAAATCAGGTGATTGCGTACCGGGGCAAAAAGCCGCCTTCCTTTTGCGATCCACACATTTGAAGACGCGCCTTCAGAAAGATAACCGTCGCGCAACTGGATCGTTTCGCACGCTTGATTGTCAGCCGCATATTGCGCCATCAACACATTGCCGAGCAGAGAAATCGATTTGATATCACAATGCAGCCAGCGCGTATCCGGCGCGGTCACCGCCGCGACCCCTTGCTCAAGCACCGTTCTATCCGGCAAATTCAGCGGCATCGTCATCATAAAAATTGTCGGAGAAACATTTTCCGGAAAGGCTTGCACGCGCGGCGCAACACCGCGCGTGACTTGAATGTACACAAGGCAGTGACTCGTATATTGCGCGGCGTTGAGCGTAATGATTTTTTCGGTTAGAGCACGCCAGTCTAAATCTTTAAATGGATTTGAAATTTGAATTTTTGCCAGACTGCGTGAGAAGCGCGCTAAATGCTGCTCCAAACGGAAAGGACGCCGCCGTCCACCATCCCCGATTGCGTAGACGGGGATCACTTCATACACGCCATCCCCAAAAATAAAGCCGCGGTCCAATACAGAAATGCGCGCACTGGAGAGCGGTAGCCATTCACCGTTCAAATAAACAACGGATTCGTCCATAACGCACTCAGACTCAGTTTTTGTTATTCTTCTTCTGGAACATCAACCAGATTGAGTCTAACAGACGGCCAAACAGCCCCGCCTGAGGAATATCCTCCAATGCAACGATGGGGAAACGGGTGATTGGCTGATCACTCGCAGTGACTTTAACCATACCGACTTTTTGTCCACGTGAAATGGGTGCAACCAATGGTTGATCGAAAATAAGCACGGGCTTGATTTTTCCGCCCGTGCCGCGCGGCACGGCCACCATTTCGTCTGTCAACATACCAGCTTTCACGGTATTGGCTGCGCCTTTATACACGCGCGGCGAATCTACCGCTTGTTCACGTGTATAGAGCCGGATCATTTCATAGGCCTGATAGCCATAATTTAATAACTTCAGACTGTCTTGCACGCGGTCGCGCTCGCGGCGCTCACTCACGACAACCGAAACCAGACGCCGCTCGATCTCCGGCGCTGCAGGCAACGGCCGTTTTGCAGAAGCAGCCAAGCTATAACCGGCCGACTGGGTATGCCCCGTCTTCAAACCATCCACTGTTGGGTCAATCCACAGTAAACGATTACGATTGGGCTGGCGGATTTTGTTGTATGTATATTCTTTGGCGGCAAAGATTGGGTAATACTCAGGGAAATCCTGAATCAGCCGCGCGCTCAAAATAGCTACATCGCGCGCGCTCGTGTAATGCTGCGGATCCGGCATACCATTGACATCTGCATAATGCGTATGCTTCATGTCGAGACGCTGCGCGGTGCGGTTCATCATCATAACGAAATTGGTTTCGCTGCCGCCCAGCAGTTCAGCCAATGCAATGGCTGCATCATTGCCAGACTGAACGATCATTCCATAGACCAGATCATGTACGGTCACAGGTTTATCCGCTTCAAGGAACATCCGCGATTCGTCGCGCCCGACGCGCCTGATCGATTCGCTTGGAACGACGATTTGATCCATTGAAATTTTTTTGTCCTTCAACGCCTGAAAAACCAGGTACGAGGCCATCAATTTGGTCAGCGAAGCGGGCTCAACCCGTTGTTCCGGATGAGCGGACACCAACACTTGATGACTGCTGACATCCACCAACACCCACGAAGGCGCAAGTACCGTAGGAGGCGGGACTTGCGCGTGTGCAGAGGAGAAAAAAATGAATGGCGCGGCAGCCAATGCGGCGCTATAAAAAAGAGTGTGCCTTGGAAGGAAAAAGAAAAGCATGATTTCTAGCAGAAAACGGTTTGCGTCAGGGGCGCGCGAAGCAGATTAAAAATTATTTTTTGGAAGTTACCATACATTTTGTAAATCTCGATAAGCCTCCTCTGGAAACATCGCAATCACGGGCTTTCGAGATGAATCGAGCCAATTCAACGCCTCTTTTAAAGGGACTTCCTCCATTGCAATGCAGCCTGCCGTTCCCATTGCAGGGCCTTTCCAGATATGCATAAAAATGCATGAGCCCACTTTCTTATCCAGCGACTCCGTATTGTATTGAATCACGCTTCCTAAACGATATTGAGGAATTTCGCGCATCTGTTCACCCGATTTCCAATCTGGATTCCGAACCTTGGCGCGGTCCACGAGCTGGTTATAGTCATTGGACGAAGGATCATCAACGCACACATGGGTAGCGGTGAGCGGCACATAAGGCATTTTCAAATTCCGCCCGGCGTCAGGTTCAGAACCAAAAGCGGGGCCGATGGCATAGACTCCTGCAGGCGTGCGTTTATCGCCTTCTATTTTCAGTTCCGGGTTTTGACCATTCTGAAATCCGGTGCCCCATGCCATTCCCTTTACCCGATCACAACCGGAACGGATCCACTGATGGGCCGCCATGCATCCGTGACGCTTTCCCGCTGATAGCGGCGCAGCGTCCCATTGACCGCATTCCAATCGGGCGTCATAAGAACGATGAGCTGCTTGCTCTCGACCAATATTTGCGGCGGACTGGATTGCGCATAAATGTCAACGCTCTTCAAAGCGCAGCAGAGCGATACGGCCCGTATGACGGCGTTCAACATATTGTGCTTTAAGTTTTTCATTTTTAACCCTTGAAATAAAGTTTGAATTTTCATGATGAAACTCAAGATATTATTTTCGGCGCATGCCAATACTCGGTGATGATCCGTTTCAGCACGTGCAGCTTACGATGAAAAAAATGTCCCGCATCCGGGACCACAATCACAGGCAGCTCTTGAGGACGCGCCCAATCATACACAGAGGAAAGGGGAACCACATCGTCGAGTTCACCATGAATGACAAGCGTATCCTCCGGCACATGTGCAACTGCCCATCGACCCGTCGCAGTGCCGACAAAAACGAGCCGCTGCGCGGCTGTCCCCTTCTGCGCCAAGCGTTGCGCAACATGCGATAGTACAAAAGTGCCGAATGAAAAACCGGCAAGCACAAGCGGCACATGCACACAGGACGATTGCGCGCGCATATGGTCAATCACTGCCAACAGATCGTCCTGTTCTCCCCAGCCATGGTCATGTTCTCCCGCACTTTTACCGACCCCGCGGAAATTCGCGCGAAATACCCGATACCCGAGGTGAACAAAGGTGCGCGTCAGCGTATGCACAACTTTACTATCCATCGTACCGCCTAACAACGGATGCGGATGCGCAACCAGCGCAATCCCTTGCTTTGGCGCTTGTGTATCGTCAAGTGCGATTTCAATCTTTCCCGCAGGGCCATCCAGCAGATATTTTTCTGTGCGGACACTCATGCTGAAGCTATCTTTAATTCATCCATTGCGGAGAAATAATTCATTGAATTAGAAACTTCTCTTTTGGTTCTCCCGCGATCCATTTTGGCGCTCTTCCGTGCCCGTTCCAAGTTTCTCCAGTTTTTGGATTCTTATATTTTGCAGGCGATGTCAGCTTTTTTGTGGTACGCACGCGATGCGCCGGCTTAAAACCGAGATCCTCGGCTTTCAACGCATAAAGGGTGATTTTTTCTTTGATTTCTCTGATGACTTCTCCAAGTTCTTTCTGCTTCACTTCTTCAGCCTGAGCTTGCAAGCTCTCAATCTGAGCCTGTAAATCCTGATAACTAGGCATATTTAATTTTTCCCAAGTTAAAAAATTCAGTTCCGCTTTTTCTGATCAGATCTAGACTAACGTTTAATAGAGGAGAGCATAAAAAAAGACCTCCATAAAAAAATGACCTTCTGGTCATCTCCACGGCGACTTAAAATGAAATTATAAGAAAGGGGAAAAGAAATAGAAAGCATAGCTTCGGCAGCAAAACACAATGCCTAAGTTGCGGAATCGAGTTTGCGTTCTTCTACAATTGAATGTGCAAACTGAATTGCTTTGTAATGAGATGCCTTCTCAATCTGCCCCACTCAATCCTGCAAAACTTGAACAAATCGCAACCCTCAGGTCACACGGCTTTGTCGTCATACGCGCGCTGATAGAGGCAGCGCATTGCGCCGAAATCAAACGCGCCGTGCGTGCGCAATTTCTTGCCAAATCTGCCCCAGTTGAATATGAAGCGGATGTGCGCTATCCAGGCGCCCCCGCTTCACGGTATGCAGCGGGCGGCGACACCGTGCGCCGATTGCTCAATGCGTATGATCGAGATACTGTATTCCGCCACTGGGCCGCATGGCCCGGCATCGTGGATTGGATGCAAACCTACTTTGACGAGCCAGTTGTGTTATCAAGAGCGCATCACAATTGCATTATGACAAAACATCCCGCTTATGGCAGCTTAACGGGTTGGCATCAAGACGCGCGTTACTGGTCATTCAAGCGCAACGATCTCATCTCAGTGTGGCTCGCGCTTGGGCCTGAGAGGGTCCATAACGGCGCGTTGCGCTTTGTGCCTGGCTCGCATCGAATCACACTGCCCTCCAATTGTTTTGACAAAGCACAATTCTTCTGCGCTCACCCGGAACGTCACCCAGACATGGCAGCATTGACTCAAACAGCCCTCTCGCCCGAGCTTAACGCAGGCGATGCGGTTTTCTTTCACTGCAACACTCTGCATGCAGCCGGTGCAAATTCCAGTAGCGCAATCAAATTCTCACTGGTCTTTACTTATCATGGCGTCAGTAATCCACCTTTGCCAGGCTCGCGTTCCGCTTCGCTACCCGAAGCCGCGCTCACGCTACCGTAAAGATTTCGGATAGGCGCTTAGATGAGCGTACAAGGGTTGAGAAAATTCGAGTCCGGTGAATCGGCAGGGGTTGGCGCATTAGCAATGATTGATGGACGGTTTTGCGGTACGAAATCGATTAATTCGAAAATAACTTGCTGGATTTGAGCGCATGCGTCTTGAACCGTGCGTTTTTTTTCAGATAAGCTTTTTTTAAGCGTTTCAATGGCTTCCAAAACCTCTTTTTTAACATCCTCTTCAATCTGGTGAGTATTGGATGTATCGCTTGAGACGAAGGACTTCACAACATTGCAGATTTTGTTGATGGCTTGCTCAGCATGGTGGAATCCTCGGATATTGGGCTGCTCGATATATTTTAGCTTTTCAAGTACTGCTAAATCCTGCTCACATATGCCTTTGGGGCCAATCCAGGCTTGCTGTTCCATCGCATGTGTGAGCGCACGGCACGCCGATTGAAATTTGATTCCTAATTGATTTGGGAACCACCGCGCGATCTCCCACATTCTATTGTTGATGTGCGCGGATATTTGTGTCACTTCTTCTCGTTCTTTAGGAGTCAAAGGATATAGCGTTCTTCCAAACACCTTTGCCGGATAGTCTTCTTCTCCTCTCCATGCCATGGCCATTGGGTGATGACTCTGTGAATTCATGTAATTTGCCCGTGCTCCAAAATCTTCAAGAATGGAGATAAGACTAGCATTTTCTGGAATCGATGAAAACATAAAAGCCCCTTAAATTTCAAATATAAATAAAATGCAAATTTCAGGATTATATAAGTTTTTTTAGCGATATATTAGAAGACAATTTTTATAGGCAAGGAATTTAAAGGCACAAAGTGAAATCGAGAAGTAGAAGCGTTTAGGTATGTAAAATTTCTGAAGAGCGAGAAAAGGCACACCTGGAAAGCATCGCAGGCGCGCCGTGAGTTTTTAAATATATAGTCAACCGTGATTGATTTAACTGAGTTGATGCAGATCGTTTGCAGACATAGCAATCCTCTGTTCAGTTGATACAATAGAGTTAATGAGAGTGAGAGCTAAAAAAGCGTTTTTAATTGTATTGCATGTTTGCGGAACTTTTCTATCTTTTTCAGATAAACTTTTTGTAAGCGTCTCGACAGTTGTTTCTACATTCGACTTGACTGTGCTTAGAATTTCACGCTTTGTCTGCACATCACAATCAGAGTCAGGAGTATTTAAAGTATCGATGATTGTCTGGGCATACTCATGTAACTCCTCGACAGCGTTCTGAGCAGATCTAAATCCGAAGATACCGTATGTTGTCTTCATATCCTCACCAGGCGGTATCCACTTCTGCCTTTTCATATCATCTTCAAGTTCAGTGCATGCTTTCTCAATTTGCTCATATCCTGCTTTCCCTGAAAATAATTGTTTTATTTCTTGCATTTTTGCATTGATGTTATTAGATATCTGTTCAACTTCATTTTGTTCTGCGGGTGGTACAAAAAGTCGAGTCATTCTAGCCTGACACTCTTCTTCTCCTCTAGCTGCTCTTCCCAGAACACCATCGCCTTGAGCTGCAGCTTGCAACATGGAATTTAGTATATTTGTAAGATTGTTATCTGGTAACATAAAGACCTCCTTAAAGTTAATAAAATTAAAATTTAATTAAATAAGATAAAATTTCCGAACTATAAGACCCTTTTGATATTCATTCTTATCAAAGAAGTTTGCATCATTTATTTCAACAAAGTTTTGAATAGATCGAGGATATCTTAACATTTCCCAGAATGATATAAACTTTTTATAAAATATTGAATTATCATCTATAAGATCATCTATAAGAAAATGTGGTTGAATTATAGATTAATGTCGATAAAATTTCAGCGATCGCTGAATATCTTGATTTAAGCGCTTGTCAGACATGCGTGCCGCCGTTGCGCCCCGGTTCGCGTAAAATCGGCAATTTCTTCAAACGGCTATCCATCTGTTCTTTCCACCGCGCGCGATGTCTGCGCCTTTCCGTTCGGGGTGTGCTTATTTTCCGTTCTTCCATATCTTCATTTCTTCGTTTCACCGATTTAATCGCTGCCGGCGCTGTCTCAGGCCGGCGCGTGCTGATTCGCGCCGATTTAAACGTGCCGCTTAACGCGAACGGTCAGATCACCGATGACACGCGCATTCGCGCCTCGCTTGCCGCGATCAATCTAGCGCGCAACGCGGGCGCGGCGGTGATGGTGACCTCGCATTTGGGCCGTCCCGTTGAAGGGCAGCTTAGACCTGAAGATTCGCTCGCGCCTGTCGCGCGGCGTCTTTCCGAACTGCTCGGCTTCGAGGTTCCGTTGATCCAGAATTGGATCGAGAAAGATGTTGAAGTGGCGGAGAAGCAAGTCGTGTTGCTTGAAAACTGCCGCGGCAATATCGGCGAAAAAGCGGATTCGGACGCGCTTGCGCAACACATGGCGGCGATGTGCGATATCTATGTCAACGATGCCTTCGGTACGGCGCATCGCGCCGAAGCGTCGACGCACGGCGTCGCGAAATACGCGCGCATCGCGTGCGCTGGGCCGTTGATGGCGAGTGAATTGGACGCGCTAACGCGCGCGCTCGATGCGCCGCGCCGCCCGTTAGTCGCGGTGGTTGGCGGCTCAAAAGTATCGACCAAATTGGAAGTATTAACGGCGCTGGCTGAAAAGGTCGATCAATTGATCGTCGGCGGCGGGATCGCGAATACGTTTATGCTCGCCGCGCGTTTGCCGGTTGGCCGGTCGCTCGCTGAACCGGCGCTCATTCCTGAAGCGCGCGCGATCATCGAATCGATGCGCACGCGCGGCGCGCAAGTGCCGATTCCGGCCGATGCCGTGACGGCGAAAACGTGCAGCGCCGATGCCGATGCGCAAGTGAAAAACGCGGATGCGGTTGAAAGCGATGATTTAATTCTTGACATTGGCCCGCGCAGCACGCAGAGAATTGCGGCGTTGCTGGCGCATGCTGGAACAATTGTCTGGAACGGGCCGCTCGGCGTGTTTGAACTTGAACCGTTTAGCGCCGCTACAAAAATGCTGGCTGAAGCGATTGCAGCGTCCAGCGCCTTTTCAATTGCAGGCGGCGGCGATACGCTCGCTGCCATCGCAAAATATCGGGTAGCTGACCAGATCGGTTACATCTCGACTGGCGGCGGCGCTTTTCTTGAATTTCTGGAGGGGCGCGCATTGCCTGCGGTTGAAATCTTAAAAAAACGCAATGCAGTTTCGAAATCAGTTTAAAGTGTTTAAGTTCAGAATGTAAGAACCTGTTCAAAATCTGTCACGAGCGCCCGTCAGCCAAGGAGGACGGAGCGCAGGAAGCGGAGCATATATGAAATATGTGAGCATTCCGAGCACCGCCCGACACAGGATCACGGGCGCGCAGTAAGATTTTGAACAGGTTCTAAGAAGAGGAGGAATACGAATTATGCCCCTTGTCTCAATGCGTCAATTGCTCGATCACGCGGCTGAACACGGCTATGGACTTCCCGCGTTCAACGTGAATAATTTGGAACAAGTGCAGGCGATTATGGCCGCCGCCGATAAAGTGAATGCGCCGGTCATCATGCAAGCTTCAGCGGGCGCGCGTAAATATGCGGGCGAGCCTTTTTTACGCCATTTGATTCAGGCCGCGCTGGAGGCGTATCCGCACTTGCCGGTGGTCATGCATCAGGATCATGGCCAATCGCCTGCCGTGTGTCTGACCGCAATTCGCAGTGGCTTTACGAGTGTCATGATGGACGGCTCGCTGCGCGAAGACGGAAAAATCGTCGCTTCGTATGAATACAACGTTGATGTAACCAAACAAGTCGCAGGCTTTGCGCACGCGATTGGCGTGACCGTTGAAGCCGAACTCGGCTGTCTGGGTTCACTAGAAACGATGCGCGGCGATAAAGAGGACGGACACGGCGCTGAAGGCACGATGAGCCGCGAACAATTGCTAACCGACCCGGAACAGGCCGCCGATTTTGTGCAAAAAACGCAATGCGATACGCTGGCGATTGCGATTGGCACTTCGCATGGTGCATATAAATTCAGCAAAAAGCCGACCGGCGATATTCTGGCGATTGAACGTGTGAAGGAAATTCACCGCCGTCTGCCGAATACGCATCTGGTGATGCACGGTTCATCCTCGGTGCCACAGGAATTGCTTGAGGAAATTCGCGCGTTCGGCGGAGAACTTAAACAAACGTATGGCGTACCGGTTGAAGAAATCCAGCAGGGCATCCAGCACGGCGTGCGTAAAATCAATATTGATACCGATTTGCGGCTCGCGAGCACGGCGGCGATCCGGCGCTTTTTCACTGAACATCCGGATAAGTTCGATCCGCGCGAATATCTGAAACCCGCGCGCGCCGCGATGCAAGCGATCTGCAAGGCGCGTTACCGCGCGTTTGGCTGCGAAGGTCAGGCGGGCAAAATCACCGCGATTCCGCTTGAAAAAATGGCCGAACGGTATAGAAGCGGTGAATTGGCGCAACGGGTCAATTGATTTAAGATTTTTTCAGAACCGTCAAAATGAAGCGCTTGCATTTACCCGCGTGACTGAGACGCTACCTCTCTACCATTCCACGCTGCGCTCATTGCCACTGCTTAGCCGCGGCAAAGTGCGTGATAACTACGCGCTCGGAGATGATGCGCTCCTGATTGTCACGACTGACCGCTTGTCCGCCTTCGACGTCGTACTGGGCGAACCTATTCCAGACAAAGGGCGGGTGCTTAACCAGATGTCGAACTTCTGGTTTAACCGGCTCGCGCATATTGTTCCAAACCATTTAACCGGCATTGCGCCTGATACGGTGGTGAGCGCGGATGAAGCTGGGCAGGTTTCAGGGCGCGCCGTGGTCGTCAAACGGTTGACGCCGATTCTGATTGAAGCGGTTGTGCGCGGTTATTTAGCCGGCAGCGGCTGGAAAGAGTACCAGGCAAGCGGAACAGTGTGCGGCATCGTGCTGCCCGTCGGCTTGCAATATGCGCAACAGTTGCCTGAGCCGATCTTCACGCCGGCGGCGAAAGCGGCGCAAGGCGTCCATGATGAAAATATTTCTTTTGCCGAAGCCGAGGTGCGGATTGGCCGCGCGTGCGCGCAGCGCATCCGTGAAATCAGTGTGCAGTTATACACGGAAGCGGCCGCGTATGCGCAAACGCGCGGCATTCTGGTTGCCGATACCAAATTCGAATTCGGCTTGGATGAAAACGGAACGCTGTATTGGATGGATGAAGCGCTCACGCCAGACTCTTCGCGCTTTTGGCCATCAGGTCAATACCAGCCGGGCGTTAACCCCCCTTCCTTCGACAAACAATTTGTGCGTGATTGGCTCACTGCGCAGGCGTGGACGAAAACGCCGCCCGCGCCTGCATTGCCCGCAGACATTATTCAGAAAACAGCGTTGAAATATCGCGAGGTGTTTCAGCGTTTAACCAAGCAAGGCGTTCAGTGAATGAATCTGTACAAAGGAAAGACCACCGCCCATTTTACTTCATTTCGGATTTGCATCTGAGTCCGGCAATGCCGAAAACATTCGCTGCTTTCGAGCATTTCATCAAAACCACGGTGGCCGATGCGCGCGCTGTATACATTTTGGGCGATTTGTTTGATTATTGGGTCGGCGATGAGATGCTTGCGATGCCATTCGCGCGTCAGGTTGGCGCACGTTTGCGTACGCTGGCTGAACGCGGCATTGCGCTCTACGTGATGGCAGGTAATCGAGATTTTCTACTGGGCACACGCTTTGCAGCCGCAGCGGGCGCGCGGGTGTTGGAAGATCCAGCAGTGATCAAGGCCTTTAAACACCGCCTGGTGTTGACGCACGGCGATGCGTTATGCACTGAAGATCGTGCGTACCAGCGCTTCAGGCGTTTTGCGCGCGGCCGCGCCGTGCAGCGCTTTTTCCTGCGCTGGCCGCTACGCGCGCGGCTCGCATTGGCGGCCTGGATTCGCGCGCTGAGTCAGACCAAGAAACGATCATATACCGGTGCGCACAGCAATGTCGCGTTAGAGGCCGTGATGCAACTGTTCGCGCAAAGCAGCGCGTCGATCATGATTCACGGCCACACCCATCAGCCCGCATGCCATCGGCATAATGCGGCGATGCGCTGGGTGTTGTCCGACTGGAATTTTGACGGCGGCCATGCGCGCGGCGCTTATCTGCAGCTGGATTGGGAAGGAATTCGATCTATTCCCATTCCAGTTGGATGCAGATAAATAGGGAAACAAAGTTCCAAGTCTATGGAAATGGGGGACTTGTCTTTGAGAATTCAGAATGACTTGGCAGGGCCTGAAAATTATAGGCTCTAGCAGGAAAAAGCTGTAGGTGTAGGTTTTTTAGGTAACACTCTCAAATATAATATGCGGTACGCGTCATGATCCCCGCTGCGGCGCGCATCAGATGGCGCACCGGTTGCGGTAAGTGGGTTCCGCCAGCATGATGCGCCACGTGCGCATGTGCCATTTCATCGATGCGCATTTGATGAAGAATCGCGCGCGATGCTGCATCGTCAATGGGTAAACGCGCCAGCTGCCGTTCCAGATGCCTTATCACTTGCCGTTCAGTTTCCGCCATAAAACCTAAGCTGGCGCGATCTCCCGCTTTACCCGCCAGCCATCCAATTGCAAAAGCGCCGCTATACCAAAGGAGATTCAATAGGCTTGGACGCGCCTCGAGCGCTTCCAGCCGCTTTAAGGTCCAATTGAGGTGATCTTCTTCTTCGCGCGCTGCACGTTCGAACAGAGCTTTTAGAGAGGCTGAGCGCGCACGGCAGCACTGTGCTTGATACAACGCCTGCGCGCAAATTTCACCGGCATGGTTGACGCGCATCAGCGCTGCGGCGCGCTTTCTATTATGAGCGGATAATGCGATACGTGAGGTACTGTTTTCAGGCTGAGGAATGGGTCGCGTGACACGTACAGCACCCGTCAACACGCGTAAGCTGCGGTCTAATTGGAAGATCAAACGGTCAAAAACCATAGCGTTTTTCCTGCTGGATTTTATGGTGCGATGGTAGACAAGAAGTTGTATAAAAGTCACAGATATTCTGAATCCCCTATTTTAAAGAGGACTTGATCTTCAATACAGGCTTCGGTTTTGTTACAGTGTAGTAACTTCTCATGAAGAGAATTGTGAAGTAAGGGGCTGTTCTTGAACAGGCTCTAAGGAAATATCTATTGTTTCTTGTGTTGGCGCATTCGGATACGCTCAGCTGCGTTAGGCGCATGCGGATGCGTCGCGGTCTTTCGTTCCCAAAATAATTAGGTGAGGCACAAGGGCGCTGGATACTTTTTACAATAACTGACGATTTATTTGGAGATCTAAATGAAAAAGTCACTTCTTGCTCTTGCAGCCTTAAGCGCATACGCAGGTATCGCACAGGCTGAAAGTGCCTCGGCACTGTCCGGTAGCTCCGTGACGCTGTTCGGTGTCTTTGACGCAAGCGTTCACTATATCAGTGATGTCCAGGTGGCACAGGCCAAAGGATGGAACGGTCGCAGAGGCAAACAGTTGTATGGTATGTCCGGTGTCGGTTTGCAGGAAACCCGCTTCGGTTTGCGAGTGGTGGAAAGATTGAAGAACAATATGGCCGCGTTGGCGGTGCTAGAAGGGGGAGTTAGATTTAATAATGGCCGATCATCTCAAGGCGGCACGCTCTTCGGCCGTCAGGCATATGGAGGATTGACAGGCGACTTCGGTACGCTAACGCTTGGTCGTCAAGGCGATACGCTGGGCGATTTCGTCGGTTCACTGCAAGCTAGCAACCGGTGGGGGGCTCAAACCGGTCATCCAGGGAATGTGGATGAGGGCGTTCAGCTGAATAACTCGGTTAAGTTCGTCAGCCCAGACATTAACGGCTTCTCATTCGGCGGCCAGTATAGCTTTGGTAATGTGGCCGGGAAATTCTCAGAGAATCGTGTCTGGACAGTAGGCGCTGGCTATAAGTATGGTCCGCTGGCTTTGGGTGTGGGTTACCTGAGGGCGCATCATCCCAATCTTTCAATTTATGGAAACAATACGGATGATACAAGCCAGAACCATATCGGTTTCGCGGACCTAACAGGCGAACAAGGGAATACGATCTTTAGCGGTTATGTGTCTGCAAACAGGCTGGAAATTATCGGCACAGGCTTTAATGTGACGGCTGGCCCTGTATTGTTCGGTGCAACGTATGCGAATACTAAATTCAAACATTTAAATGACCCAACCTCAGGAGCTCTTGAGCAGACCAATCCGCGCGGGTTTACAGGCAATGTGATGTTTAATACCGCTGAAGCAAGCGTTGATTATCAGCTGACTCCTGCGCTGACTGCTGGCGCTTCTTATTCCTTTACCAAAGGCAGTAATAACACAAAGACGAATGGCGCAAGATATCATCAAGGTAATCTCGGCCTCAAATATGGATTGTCCAAACGCACAAAAGTTTATCTGGTGGGTAGCTATCAAAAAGCAAGCGGTACCGATTCTACCGCTTTGGCATCAAGGGCTAATATTGCTGGGCTAACGCCTTCGAACAGTCCTAAGCAAACTGCTGTGCGTTTAGGGATTAACCATCGTTTTTAAGAGATACAGCCAAAACTTTACAAGCGCCTCCGGGCGCTTTTTTTTTATGGGCTTTAGCCAAATTCGTGCCGTTCTCTCCTCGAGCAGAACCACTAACGCTCGCTACGCGCTTACTCCCTCTCTCGCAAGCGGGAGAGATATAAAAGTGAGCGGGCGTTTTTTAAGCTATTTTTTTCCAAGATTGGAAAACCTGTGGGCAATGTACCACTGTTGCACAATGGACAGAATATTGTTCACGACATAATACAAAACCAGGCCCGCCGGAAAGAAGAAGAACATGACTGAAAACGCGAGCGGCATGAACATCATGATTTTTGCTTGTAATGGATCAGGCGGTGTCGGATTCAAGCGCGTCTGGATCAACATCGTTGCGGCCATCAAAACCGGCAAAATAAAATAAGGGTCTGGGCGGGATAAATCTTGAATCCAACCGAGCCAAGGCGCGCCGCGCATTTCTACAGACGCGAGCAAGACCCAATACAAAGCGATAAAAACGGGAATTTGAATGAGAACCGGCAGACATCCGCCGAACGGATTCACCTTTTCTGTTTTATAGAGTTCCATTAACGCGGCATTCATTCTTTGCGGGTCGCCTTTGAATCGCTCGCGTAGGGTTTGCATCCGTGGCGTAATTTCTTTCATGCGCGCCATGGAACGGTAACTGGCTGCGGATAAAGGAAAGAACGCCGCTTTGATCAAAAGCGTTAAAACAATAATCGACCAGCCCCAATTGCCCAATAAGCTGTGAATTTTTTCCAGGAGCCAGAATAGCGGCTTGGCAATCAGCGTCATCCAGCCGTAGTCTTTGACCAATTCCAGACCGGGTGCAATGCGCTCCAGCATTTGTTCTTCCGCCGGTCCGGCGAAAAGACGGGCGTATGTTTCAATCGTTTGCCCAGGCTCAACCTTCTGCAGCATTTGTTTGGCGCCAACGCGATATAAGGATGAGCCGAGCTTGCCGACATAAATCTCCCGCGGCATGCCTTGCGGCGCAATCCACGCCGATGCGAAATGATATTGCGTCATCGCAATCCAGCCGTTATCCGCCTGCGCTGCGTAATCGGCTTTGCCTTTATCAATATCGCTAAAGGAAATTTTCTGGAGATGCCGCTGAGAGGTATAAACCTCCGGACCAATAAAAGTATGTGAGAAACGTGGCGCCTCAACCGGCGCGTCATCGCGCACCAACTCTGTATACAGCGCTGGCGTAACCGCCGTTGCGCCAGTATTGATAATTTGATGACGCACGCCAATCACGTAACTGCCGCGCGTCAATATATAAGTTTTGACTAATTGAACGCCGCCCTTGACGGGCGATTCAAACCGGACTTCAAGCGTATCTGTACCGTCGGTTAATTCGCGCGGACCAGGCTGCACGGTAAAAAGATCATGGTGATTGGGAAAGGCATCTCCTGATTGAGTGCCGACTAAACCGGTGCGCGCCAGGTAAGTATGCGTCGGCGTTTCATCAAACAGGGGCATCGACAGATTGCCTTGCCGAGTGTCCCCAGGCCGGATCAGCGTCAGCTTTGAGAGCGTTCCTCCGCGCGTATCGATTTGGAGATCGTAGACATCTGTTTTAACGTGGACTTTTTCGCTCGGAGGCGCGCTTGGGTGAGCCGGCGCACGGATGTCAGAAAAGGGCGGCAAATCTGAGGTTCGCGTATTTGAAGAGTGGATTTCAGAAGTTTGTGGAGGCGTAGCGCTTGGAAAAAACAAGGATGGACGGCCATGCCCGCGTTGCCAGTTGTCAAAAAGCATCACGAGCGAAACCGTGAAAATGATCCATAAAACAGAGCGCTTGATGTCCATTGAGAAAGTCTCTTTAAAAAAGCTCTAAACGGCGGTGTCGGATTTGAACGGATTAAATTCGGGGACTGGATCAAAGCCGCCGGCTGAAAAGGGATGGCAACGGCAGACGCGTTTCAATGCGAGTGCACTGCCGCGTGCCGCACCGTAATGCTGAATTGCGTGATGCGCATAATCTGCACATGAAGGAACAAAACGGCAGCGATGGCCAAGCATTGGGCTAAACGCGAATTTGTAGCAGCGCAGCAGCGCAAGAAGCAGATGGTGCATTGGATGGCTCAAACAGGAAGGATGCGTTGCAGCGGATGACAGGTTTAAGCCTGTGTCAAGCGCCAAATGGCAGCGGCGAATAATGCTTCAATTTCATGACGGCACCTCTTTTTCAGAGCAGGGGATGATGCACTCGGGAACATGTGTTGATCTAGCCGGCGATGCAGCCTAAGCACAATATCCCAGCCAAAAAGCTGCGCACGGCGGGCGCGGAATATTTCACGTCCAAGCCGTTTGATGAGCGTGCGGCTCACCGCACGCGGCGCCGCTTTGCGGCCCACCACGATGCCCATACGCGCAGACTGGCCCGTATGACGGCCATAGAGTACAAAATGCGCGCTGCGCCGCCAAGGACGCATACGGAAAACGGATGAAAATTCATCCGCTTTTAAAAGTCTTGCGTTTTTGGGTAAACGAGCGCGAACGCGCTCATTGATCATTCTTAAACAGATAGACGTTTACGTCCTTTCGCACGGCGCGCATTGATGACCCTGCGTCCTCCGGCTGTTTTCATACGGACGCGAAAACCATGAGTACGCTGGCGACGTATTATAGAAGGCTGATAAGTACGTTTCATATTTTTACAGATTCTGAATTAAAAGAGGTTTGCACGAATTCGCGCAAGCATAGTTTCACGTCCGAACAATTCAAGCACAGCATCGATTGAGGGCGTGCGCGTGGTACCGGTCATCAGCAGACGGACCGGCATCGCGAGCTGCGGCATTTTAAGATGATGGCGTTTAAGCGTGGCCGTAAATGCGCGATGAATGGCGCTGCGTGTCCATTCAGTATTCTGTAAAGCCGTGACAAGCTCGGTGAGCGCCGCAATCACCTCTGGCGTCAAATACTGCGCACATTCGGCGCGATCAATCTGTGGCGTCCGGTAAAAAAGCGCCGCCTCAGCCGCTAAATCTTTAAGTGTATATGCGCGTTCCTTTAAAAGGGCAACGACGCGCGTCAACGGCGGCCCTTCAGCGAGACGGGAGGACGCAATACCCAATGCATGCAGAAAAGGTTGGACTAATTCAGCCAGGCGGGCATTGTCCGCGGACTGGATATAGTGATGATTGAGCCATCTCAGTTTATCCGGATCGTACTGCGCTGGAGACTGGCCGAGATGTTCCAAGTCGAACCATGCGATGAACTGCGCGCGCGAAAAGATTTCAGCATCGCCATGTGACCAACCCAAGCGCGCCAAATAATTCAGAACGGCTTCAGGCAGATAACCTTCATCTCGGTATTGCATGATGCTCATCGCGCCGGTGCGCTTCGACATTTTTGCGCCGCTCGCGTCGAGCACGGTCGGCAAATGCGCGTATACCGGCGGTGCCTGGCCGAGCGCGCGCAGAATATTGATTTGGCGCGGCGTATTGTTGATGTGATCGTCGCCGCGAATGACATGCGTAATCCGCATATCCATATCATCCACCACGACGCAAAAATTGTAAGTAGGCGTTCCGTCCGAACGGGCGATAATCAGATCGTCGAGCATCCGGTTTGAAAACTCGATCGGACCTTTAACGGCGTCCCGCCAGCTTACATATCCGCTTTGAGGGTTCTTAAAACGGATGACGGGTTCGACGCCGGCCGGGGGCGCCGGCAATTCTTTGCCGGGTTCTGGCCGCCAGCGCCCATCGTAGCAAGGCGTTAAGCCCTGCGCGCGTTGGCGAGCGCGCAAATCCTCTAATTCATCCGCGGTCATATAGCAGCGGTACGCGAGTCCCGCATCGAGCAGATCGGCGATGACTTCGGAATAGCGATGAAGCCGCTGGCTCTGGAAAAAAGGCCCTTCATCGAAGTCCAGCGAAAGCCACGCCATACTGTCAAGAATGGTTTGTATTGCTGCATCGGTTGAGCGTTCGGTATCCGTGTCTTCAATGCGCACGATGAAAGCGCCGCCCTTGTTACGCGCAAACGCCCACGGGTACAGCGCGGAACGGATATTGCCGAGATGGATAAACCCGGTCGGACTTGGCGCGAAACGGGTGCGAATATTTGAAAACAGGTTTCTAGAAGTCATGGATGCTTACAATGACCCCGGCCGTACTGCGCGGATATTCCAGCCGAGCGCGTTATAAAGATGATAACGGGCGACCCCGAGATATTCCTTCAGCGCCAAATCGGTTACGGTGAAATGATAAGAAATTGGGAATAGGGAAGGGAAAGGACGCAGGAAATCAGCGCGGATGCCGGCCACATCGATGCCGAAGTGCGCGAAATAAAGCAGACTTCGGCGCATATGAAATCCGGAAGTGACCAGCACTATCCGGTCGGCATGTAACTGAGCTAACAAGGCGCGGCTGAATTGAGCATTTTGATAGGTATTCATGCTTTTTGTTTCGAGCAACAATTCAGAAGCCGAAACGCCCAGGCTGCGCAATATTCCGCCATACACCTCTGCTTCCGGGCGGCCATGATGTTGAGCATCGCCGCCGCTGACAATGACGGTGCACGTGTGTCCGCTGTGTCGGCATGCTTGGTAGAGCGCGAGTGTTTTCAGAATGCGCGCATACGCCAGAGTGCCTGCTTCGACCTGGTGCGTGTTTGGAATCTGCACCGTCCCCGCCCCCAGCATCACAATGGCGTTCCGTTTGCCCCAGTCAGGCGGCACATCGCGAGCGTAGGCAGCCTGTAAGTCTGTTAATAGCCATTGCGCAGCCAAGCCGCTGCCAACGCTCCAAAAAAACAGCCCCGCGGCGCAGCAAAAAAAGCTGCTCATACGGTGCCATTTCAATAACGCACATCCGCCTGCAATCAAAAGCAATATCAGAAGAAGGGCGAAGGTCATACTACGGCTCAAACGTCTGGCGTATTTTGCGCGCTGCACGTAGTAAATTCACGAGACTGAGAACACGGCCTAGTGAGTTGCAAGATGCGTCTCGGTCTCAAGTGCGCTAGGCTGAACCTTGGATGGCGGCGCGCTGTCCTGTTCTGTGTCTAACGCGGGCGATAATTGCGCCAGAGATTCGAGACGGCGCGCGCCGGTAAAATGCTGTTCCCAGTATTGGTCGTCCAGCGAATTGATGCGAACCCGATGTCCCGTTGAGGGTGAATGTATAAACTGATTATCGCCAATGAAAATACCCACATGAGAAAAAGTGCGGCGTCTCGTGTTGAAGAATACAAGATCGCCTGGTTTCAGATCATTTGAAGTGATTTTGTTCCCTACGCGGCTCATTTCATCCGCACGGCGTGGCAGAGTTAAGCCGAGCGTCTTCTGAAAAACATAGCGCACAAAACCGCTGCAGTCGAATCCCTTTTTGGGCGTATTTCCGCCCCAACGGTAACGCACTCCAATGTGTTTCAATGCATTGTTCACCACATTGCTGGCTTTGGAAGCCAGCGTTGAAAGCAATAGTTGGGTCTCCTGTAATGTGAGATGCGAGGTTGTGAGCGCTTGATCGACTGACTTAGATACCGTTGCGCTGATTTTCTCAGTAGGCTCTTTTAAAACGGAAGGATTGAAATTCGGGCGGGGATTGGCGTGTGCTGCACACATTGAAATGAATACAGAGACGGATAGCAGTGCAACGGCATGCAATTTCAAACGGAAGCTGTGCATAGACGGTCAAACTGTAAACAAGAAGTTCGGAAAAAAACAGAAGACAGCGCGCGGATTATAATCCGCTCTTCAAAAAGCACAGGGAAATATCTTTCAGATATTGACCTATCGGCTGAATATAAAAACGATAACGCACAGTATTACAAATTCTTATATTTATTGGAACTTTCATGGGTTTTCTTGCGGGCAAACGCATTTTACTTACGGGTCTTTTGTCGAATCGTTCTATCGCCTACGGCATTGCACACGCATGCCGGCGTGAAGGCGCGGAACTTGCTTTCACCTATGCGGGCGAGCGGTTCAAGCCGCGCGTGACGGAGTTTGCGCATGCTTTTGGCAGCGCGCTTGTTTTTGAGTGCGACGTGTCGGACGACGCGCAGATTGAGCACACATTCGCGGCCTTGAAAGAGCAATGGGATCGTCTCGACGGACTGGTTCACTCGATCGGTTTTGCGCCGCGCGAGGCGATTGCGGGTAATTTTCTCGATGGCTTGACGCGTGAGAACTTTCGCATCACGCACGACATTTCCGTTTACAGTTTTCCGGCGCTCGCTAAAGCGGCGCGGCCGCTTCTTTCTCCGGATGCCTCACTGCTCACCTTGAGTTATCTGGGCGCTGAGAAGGTTGTTCCAAACTACAATCTGATGGGCTTAGCGAAAGCCTCGCTTGAAGCAAGCGTGCGTTATTTGGCGGCATCGCTTGGTGCGCGCGGCATCCGTGTCAACGGTATTTCGGCGGGGCCGATTAAAACGCTCGCCGCGAGTGGCATCAAGGACTTTTCAAAGATGCTCGATTGTGTCGAAGCGCATGCGCCGTTGCGGCGTAACGTCACGATTGAACAAGTCGGTCATGCGGCGGCCTTTTTATTATCCGATCTAGCCGCGGGCATCAGCGCGGAAGTGATTCACGTCGATAGCGGTTTTCACGCCGTGATGGGCGGGATGAACGCTGCAGTGGATGGAAGCTGAAAGTGAGCGAGTCGGTATAAAACGGAGAGTCATCATGACATCATCTATTTTAAGAGCCGTTGCAACCGCGCTCACTGCAAGCACTCTGTTCTTGCAAGGCTGCGGCTTACTCCCCTCTGAACCTGCGCACTCGGTTGCATCCCTGGCGGCGCGTATCCAACAGCATATTGAACAAGCGCGTTTTTCGGCGGCGCAATGGGGCATCAAAATCGTATCGCTTGAGTCCGGGCGGACGATATTCGAGCGCAATGCGGATAAATACTTTATTCCCGCTTCAAGTACCAAGCTATACACGGGCGCATTAGCGCTGGACACTTTTGCCCCGAGTATGCGCATTCCGACCCGCCTGTATGCCACTGCGCCGATTGATCCAGAAGGAGTGATGCGCGGCGATCTAGTGCTTTACGGACGGGGCGACCCAACCTTCGGCGCAGCAGAAGAAACCGGCGCTGTGCAGCATCCATTCGATGCGCTGGCGGCCCAATTGACGCACATGGGATTGAAGCGGGTGCGCGGCCATTTGGTAATCGACAGCAGTTATTTTGCAGCGCCGCCGATTGGCGCGGCTTGGCAGGCGGATGATCTGCAGTGGAGCTATGGCGCAGAGGTGTCTGCGCTCACGGTGAACGAAAATACGTTTACTCTGATTGTAAAACCGGCGGCGGCAGCCGGTCAGCCCTGTGAAATCACCCCGGAAGCGGGATGGATGAGAGAGGGCGAAACCGATCCTGCATCGCTGCCGGTCAAAATCGTCAATCGCACATTCACGACGGCGGCGGGCGCTGCACCTGGCATCGGTCTGTATCGAAAACCCGGCAGCGGCACGCTCTACGTATTCGGCAGCCTGGCGTTGAGCGATACGCCCTGGCAAAGCGCCCTTGCGCTGCCAGACGCTTTTAAAGCCATCGGTCGGGCATTGTCCGCTGCACTGAGCAAATATCAGATTTCAATCGATGGAGATCTGCGCATCGCGCATTGGCCGGATCGTGAAGCGCAGGGGATTCCAGAGCGCTGGACACCGCTCGCGCGGATGGAATCGCCGGCGCTCGCTGATTTGCTCAAACAAACGTTCAAACGTTCGCAGAATCTGTACGCGCAAGCGTTATGGCTGCAAGCGGGACGCCAGATTTCCGAGACGGCGCCTGCAAACGCGTGCGCCAAAGAAGGTCCCGCCTGCACGACCGAGCAATGGGGCGTTTACGCATTGAATGCGTTTCTGCCGCGCGCGGGCATTGCGCCGAATCATGCGCAGATTCATGAAGGGAGCGGCCTGGCGCGTCCGAATCTGGTCACGCCCGCGGCGACGGTTGCGTTACTGCGCTATATGAGCCTTCATCCCGCTGCCCACATTTTTGAAGATGCGCTGCCCATCGCCGGCGTAGACGGCACGCTCAAAAACCGGATGAAAAACACTGCCGCGCAGAACAATGTGCACGCCAAAACCGGTACTCTGCAATATGTTTACACGTTGTCAGGTTACGTCACGACCGCGGCAAAGGAGCGGCTCGCCTTTTCCATTATGTTGAATCATTACTTGCCGCCTGAATCAGATTCAAATGCTTCGTCCATCCCTTCTCCAACCGATGACATCGATGCGATTGTGGTTCAACTCGCCGAATTCTTGGGCCATTCTTAATCGATCATGCGTCATTTATTTTCTATCTCGGGCATCGATGCGCGTTTGATTCCAGAAGTCGTGCGCAGCGACGGCTTAGGGATTGGACGCGGTATGAAAGTATGCTCTTGTGAAGGAAGAAACGATGAACGTGTATTACGACAAAGACGCCGATCCTGCGCTGATTAAAAGCAAAGCGGTGACCATTATCGGCTATGGCTCGCAAGGTCATGCGCATGCGCTGAACCTGAAAGACAGCGGGGTGCGCGTGACCGTCGGCCTGCGCCGGACGGGGGCCTCATGGCGCAAAGCGGAAGCGGCCGGAATGGCGGTCAAAGAAGTTGCCCATGCCGTCAAAGGCGCGGACGTAGTGATGATGTTGCTGCCCGACGAACACATTGCCGATGTTTATCAGCGCGAAGTGGCGGCGAACCTTCAACCGGGCGCGGCACTTGCATTCGCGCACGGTTTTAGCGTCCATTACGGCCAGGTGATTCCGCGCGATGACTTGGATGTCATCCTGATTGCGCCGAAAGCGCCTGGTCATACGGTGCGTTCGACCTATACGCGGGGCGGCGGCGTCGTGCATCTGATTGCAGTCGCGCGGAATACATCCGGCACGGCGCACGCGCTGGCGTTGTCGTATGCGGTTGCAAACGGCGGCGGACGCGCCGGCATTCTCGAGACGGATTTCCGCGCAGAAACGGAGACGGATTTGTTTGGCGAACAAGCGGTGCTATGCGGCGGCGCGGTCGAGTTGATCAAAGCCGGTTTCGAGACGCTGGTCGAAGCCGGTTATGCGCCGGAAATAGCGTACTTTGAGTGTCTGCACGAATTAAAGCTGATCGTCGATTTAATCCACGCAGGCGGGATTGCAAATATGAACGCTTCGATTTCGAACAATGCCGAATATGGGGAATATATGACCGGCCCGAAGATCGTCAATGCCGCAACCAAACAGGCGATGCGCGATGTCCTTAAAGCGATTCAGAATGGCGAATACGCGCAAAGTTTTATTCTCGAGCACCGCGCAGGCAGCGCGGTGTTGCAATCTCGCCGCCGTTTAAACGCCGAACATCCGATTGAACAAATCGGCGCCAAACTGCGCGCGATGATGCTGCGGATTGCAGAAAATAAATGATATTTATTTTGCGCGCCAGCGCATCAGGCGATGCTTGCTCCAAACGCACCGGTGCGCGAAATCAAAAGATCAACGGTGCTTATACAGTGTCTGAAAGGGATGTGGACGGAATGTTTTGACGTATTTGACGTAACACCTCCGCAGCCAGCGCTGCCCGATCCAAGCGTTGCCGTGCCGCGCCCGCTTCTTGATTGGGCAGATAGCGCCGCATCACTGCTTCAAGGAAAGCGTCTTTGTCTTCCTGTGTTTTAAGCACGTTTTCAAATATATCGACTTCTTGATTGATTAAGATGCGGTGCGCGTACTCGAACTTTTTTTCAGCCAGCGCAATCAGATGCTTCGGCTGCATATGCTGATGTAATTCGGGTGCGATCAGCACATAATTATCCATGATCATTGCAAACTCTAGATCAAATTGATCGTCATAGTTGCCTCCACCCGTTTGTACTTGCATTCGGAGATCGGGCAGATTCCATAAAAAGTCGCTGGGCAGATCGCTGTTTAGAATCTTTTGGGCGAGCGCCGGTGTTTTGATGATTTTGACCGCTGCGCGGCAAGCGCTGAAGTTGTAGAAATAGCTCCGTGTACGGTCCAACTGTGTGAAATCCCTGAGTTGTTCGGGACTGAGCTTTTCGAGGAGCGGCACATGGTCCGCCACGATCAATCTGATCTGTTTGTCCTTGGCTTGTCGTTCCATTAGAGCATCTGCAGACAGATCAAATAAAGACTGATAGAGGCGCGCCCCGCTCTCGGTTGCCTGCAGATATTCGGCTTTCCTTAAATATAAATACTTCGAATCTTCAAATACTTTTGACCGGCGCGCACGCGCAGAATAGATGCCGGTCGCCGTAGGCATTGTCCACCCGGCCGACCGGCGGCCAGTATTTGCGCACGGCTAAAGCCAGCACCGGATACGCCGCCGTCTCGCGCGCATACGCGTGCGGCCAATCGCTTGCGCATACCGTCTGCGCGGTATGCGGCGCATGTTTGAGCGGGTTATTCATCCGATCCATGCGCCCTTCCTCAATCGCGCGGATTTCATCTCGAATGGCAATCATTGCATCGATAAAACGATCCAGTTCGGCTTTGGACTCGGATTCGGTCGGTTCGATCATCAATGTACCGGCGACCGGGAAATTCACCGTCGGCGCATGAAAACCGTAGTCGATCAGCCGTTTGGCGATATCGTCCACCGTTATTCCACTCGTGTCCTTGAACGGCCGCATATCGAAAATGCATTCGTGCGCAATGAGACCGCCCAAGCCACTGTAGAGCACTGGATAATGCGTGCTGAGCTTTTTGGCCAGATAATTGGCGGCGAGAATCGCGCTCTCGCTCGCCGCCGTCAGTCCCCGCGCGCCCATCATCGCGATATACATCCATGAAACCGGCAAAATCGACGCCGAGCCGAAAGGCGCGGCGCAGATCGCGCCGATTCCATCTAGAACCTTTTTCAGCGGCTTGCCCGGTGTCGCTTCGCGCTCGCCGTATTGCTCATACTGTCTTCGCGCTCGCTCCTTGTGCAATCTCGCTGAAAAAGGTTCTAGCGTATGGCTGGGCAAAAACGGCGCCAGATGCGCCGCGCACGCCACGGGGCCGACGCCTGGGCCGCCGCCGCCGTGCGGAATGCAGAAGGTTTTATGCAGATTCAGATGCGAGACATCGCCGCCGAATTGGCCGGGCGCGCATAAACCCACCATTGCGTTCATATTCGCGCCGTCCACATACACTTGCCCACCGCACGCATGCACAATGTCACACACTGCGCGCACGCGCGGTTCAAACACGCCATGCGTCGATGGATAGGTGATCATGATCGCGGCGAGCCGGTTCGCGTACTGCGCCGCTTTGGCGCGCACATCTTCGAGATCGATATTGCCTTCTTTGTCACAACGCACCACCACCACGCGCAAGCCCGCCATCTGCGCCGACGCCGGATTGGTGCCATGCGCAGATTCGGGAATCAAACACACATCGCGCGCGCCTTCGCCGCGTGATGCGTGATACGCGCGAATCAGCAGCAGTCCCGCGTATTCGCCCTGCGAACCCGCATTCGGCTGCAATGACACCGCTGCATAACCGGTGCACGCGACCAGCATCTGTTCCAGTTGCTGAATCAGCTCGGTATAGCCTTCCGTCTGCTCAGCCGGCGCAAAAGGATGAATCTGCGCGAATTCAGGCCAGCTAAGCGGCAGCATTTCTGAACTGGCGTTCAGTTTCATCGTGCACGAGCCGAGCGGAATCATTGCGCGGTCGAGCGCCAGGTCTTTGTCGGCCAGACTGCGCAGATAGCGCAGCATTTCATGTTCAGTGTGATAGCGGTTAAAGACCGGATGGGTCAGATAGGGACTTTGCCGCGCGAGCGCGGCGGGGAGCCGTTCATCCACGTGTTCGGCCAGCGCGTCAAAATCGAGTAGATCGGAACGATGCACCGCCGCCGCAAACGCAGCCCAGACATCGATCAAATCCGCGCGCGTGGTCGTTTCATCGACCGACACGCCAATCTGCGCGGCATCGATCCGGCGCAAGTTGATGCGCCGCGCGGCAGCCTGCGCGTGAATCGCGTCCGTCTGCGCGCCGGCTGCAACGGTCAATGTATCAAAATAGTGCGTGTTGCGAATCGTGAATCCCAATTGGAATAAACCTTCGGCCAAAATCGTCGCATACCGGTGGACGCGCCGCGCAATTGCGCGTAAGCCGTGCGGGCCATGATAGACCGCGTAGAAACTCGCCATCATCGCCAGCAGCGCCTGCGCGGTGCAGATGTTGGAGGTGGCTTTTTCGCGGCGGATATGTTGTTCGCGCGTTTGCAGCGCGAGACGCAGCGCGGGGTTGCCGTGCGCATCGACCGTGACGCCAATCAACCGCCCGGGCAGATGCCGTTTCAAGGCATCGCGCACCGCAAAATAGGCGGCATGCGGGCCGCCAAAACCCATCGGCACGCCAAAACGCTGCGCTGCGCCAACCGCGATATCCGCGCCCCACTCGCCCGGCGGCGTAAGCAGGGCCAGCGCGAGCACATCGGCAGCGACGGCGATATATCCGCCGGCGGCATGGATTGCTTGAACGAGCGCGCGGTCATCGCGCACCTCGCCATTTGCGCCCGGGTATTGCAGCAACACGCCGAACGCCTTTGTGCGCGCAGCGTCCTCAGCAGACCCGACAACGATTTCAATTCCAAGCGGCTGCGCACGTGTCTTGATGACTTCAATCGTCTGCGGAAAAACATCGTCCGCGACATAAAACACATCCGAAGGCGCCGCACTCACCCGGCGCAGCAAGGTCATCGCTTCAGCGGCGGCGCTCGCTTCGTCGAGCATTGAGGCATTGGCGATGTCCATTCCGGTCAGATCAATCACCATTTGCTGAAAATTCAGCAACGCTTCAAGCCGGCCTTGCGAAATTTCCGGTTGATACGGCGTATACGCGGTATACCAAGCGGGGTTTTCAAACACGTTGCGCAGAATCACCGCAGGCGTATATGTGCCGTAATAACCTTGGCCGATCATTGAACGGAAGACTTGATTCTTCGCGGCCAGTGCGCGCAGCGCGGCAAGCGCTTCAACCTCGCTTTTGGGGATTGAAAAAGCGCCGAGCGACAATGGATCGCGCAAACGGATATCGGCGGGAATCACCGCATCGATCAATGCCTGGCGGGAATCAAACCCCAGCTCGGCAAGCATTTGACGTTGTTCTTCGGCGCTTGTGCCGATATGGCGATGTGCAAAAGTGTTTGGCATGTAAAACGGAAATATGGCGAGCGGCGCCGTTGCGGCGCGATTCGATTAGGAAAAGCGCTAGATTTCTATGTGAAGCCTGTGAACCAATGTAGACAATTGCGCATTTTGAGCGGCGGGCAGCAGGCAGCGTTGTGAGAGTTGGAGTATCAGCATACTCAAAGTTTTCGAAAGAAGGGGAGGTATAGAGCAGGCTAACAATCGCAAGCGCATACCCTAAACCGGATAAGGTCACCATGCCCTCGGCATTCTTGATGATCAACGCAGGAAAGAAATAACCGCCGTATTGGAGCCTATCCGAAATTTTGTGTATGGAGGTCATGTAATGATAAAGAATAAAAGGACACTCCATGATCGAAATGAAGAAGAGCAACAAAC
>LXRJ01000149.1 GCA_001684025.1 Candidatus Glomeribacter gigasporarum
GTGGACACCTATTCTGATGATCTAAAGCCTGCTTTTATACAAGGCTTTTAACCGGACGCTTACGTTTAAGTCCTCAATGCCGACAATTTCCTTGGCCAGCCAACGGATATGTGCCTCCAGCGAGCGCTTGATCGGCTTGTCTTGACCATGCTCCAGGTGATTCTTTTCCCGCTGCCTGCTCTTGCACAATTGCTCTGGACGCTTGAGCAAATGGCCTAATTGCTCTTGTTCGGGCGATAACAGTGGCTCATTTGCCTGAACTTGCAGCGCCGTGGCATACGCTTGGATAAACTTTGTATCGATCCTATCCGTTTTCGCCAAATAGCCTTTGCATTGAGCGAAGGCTCTGACTTTATTCGCATGGGCGATGTGCACGGGGTAGCTGTTTTTTGTAACGCACAGACCAAACTTTTCTCATAGCCCCCACTGGCTTCGCACACGACCGCATCCGATTCATTGTCTTCACGAATCAACTTTTTCAGCGCCTTGATCAACTCTCGCAGTCCTGACGCTTGATTGGCTACCTGAAAAGAAGCTGCACCCATTTGGACATCTAATGTGTATTTGCTGACATCAACCCCTACATAAGTTGCCATGGACATGATTCTCCACAATATGATGAGTAGCTTAGCTGTGCTCCTACCTTGCCGTTTGGATTCGAGGCTTGCCCTCTCCCATCTGTCCGGAGCTTCTAACTAAAGCAGCAGGGAGAATCCTGTCTCCAGATCGGTACATCATTATCATGTGACCTCTCGATTCCCTCCTGCTCACCTTCATAAAACGATCAAGTTTATGAAGGCAAAATCAATATACAAGTGACCCCCAGATCCTTTCCCCGCTTGTTAGCAATCAAGCAATGCCATTAAACGTCCCAAAGCGTCCTCTAGCACTACCTGTGGTACTCGCTCAATCTTGCGCGCCTGCCGTGCCATAAGGTCGAGCATCCTGATCTTGTTGATGAGTGCAACACCCTGCGTCTTGCAGCCGGTACCCGTCAGACTGACGGCGAAGCCTGCGTAGCGCGAGAAGTCACCGCCTTGCGTAATCGGCGCGACCAGCACATCACCCAGTCGATTGAAGGCCCTGGTTGTCAGAACCAAGGCGGGCCTAGTCCCTTTCTGCTCTTGCCCCATCGCAGGATCAAGCGGCACACTTACTACATCGCCGCGCTCGAAAACTGGCCTCACCACACTTCTTGACCCGCTGGTTTTGCAGTCTCCCACAAGCCCATGTCAGCAGGCGGTGATGCCTTGGGATCGCACTGCGCGAGCAGATCGGCCAATATGTACTTGCGCTTGCGCGCCAACACGATCTTCCCATCCTCAGTTGTGTTCAGAGTCATGGATTGACCAACTGATAAGCCGAGATCTTTCAACACTGGAGGGGGGAGCACAGCAACAGTGCTGTTCCCATACTTGCGAAGCACTACTTCCATTGCAATACCATGTATAGCATTGTTGAACATGACTCTAGTGTATGACCTGAACTCCACTGCGTCAAGCATTATTGAACATAAAAAGGCCCGAGAATATCCAGCCAAGGTACTACTCGCGCCTGACCGTGACTTCATCGAAGCGCGGCTCGCGTATCGATTACAAGAGCGCACCTTCGGCGCGCTATCGCCCGTCACGCGTCGAACACTCGAAGAAACGGCAGAACTGGATATGTACCGAATCAAAAGCGAAAAGGCAGCCAGAAACTGGCCGCCGGCACGGTGCTCGTGCGCGAATTTGAAGGCGTTGAACACCGCGTGACGGCGCTTTCTGATAGCGGTTTTGAATATCGGGGCCAGCGCTATCGAAGCCTATCCGCCATCGCGAAAGCCATTACCGGAACGCAGGGGTCTGGCCCCGCATTTTTCGGCATTCGGCCAACGCAAACACGTGCATCTACTTGCTGCCGCATCAATGCACAGAGCACGCGCGCATGAAACGCTCTGTTCCAGGCGCTTTCAGCGCGCCGGTTCCCAACGCTCCTGACAAACCGAAGCTGCGCTGCGCCATTTACACGCGCAAATCCAATGAGGAAGGTCTAGACCAGGAATACAACTCGCTCGATGCGCAACGCGATGCCGCCTTGGCCTTTATCATGAGTCAAAAGCACGAAGGCCGGTGCGTGCATGACGATCGTTACGACGCCGGCGGCTATTCCGGCGGCACAATGGAACGGCCAGGCTTGCAGCGGTCGTTGGCCGATATTGTCGACCGGCGAATCGATGTGATGGTGGTTGTGGCCTTGATCGCTATTTGGCACTGATTATCAACGCTATGTGGCACCTCTTGAGCGACGTAGAAGGGGGCAGTGAACTAAAGTGCTTGCCTCTCAGTACATTGGCGCGTGACCCTTTCGCTTTACTCTGCTGTCCGCGATGGGTAGAGCTTGGAAGTTCACGTTAGTTCAAGGCGGTACCCGCTTGGCGACTGAGGGTTCGGTAGACAGTCGGCCTAGAGATGGAAAACAGCTCTGCGAGATCGCTGATTGAATAGTCGCCTGTGTCGTACATGCGGCGCAGTTCCTTCTGCTGGCGATCAGACAGTTTCGGCTTCTTGCCGCGCAGCTTTCCCTTGGCGCGGGCGACCGCCATCCCCTCCCGCGTTCGCAGTTTGATCAGGTCCGCCTCGAACTCGGCAAAGGTGGCGAGAATGTTGAAAAACAGTTTGCCCATAGGGTCGCTGGGATCGTGAACGCTCGCCCCGATCTGTAGCTTGACACCACGGTTCAGCCAAGCTGTCGCCGATCGCGCGAGCGTCGGGAACTGAGCGTGCCAACCGGTCGAGTTTCGGCACCACCAAAGTGTCGCCGTTCCGCACGGCCGCGAGTGCCTGGTCGAGGCCAGGCCGGGCCCGGTTCGTGCCGGTGAAGCCGCGATCAGTGTAGATGCGATCCGGCATGACGCCGGGTTTTATAAGGGCACCCTGCTGCGCAGCCAGGTCTTGTTTGTCGGTCGAACAGCGGGCATAATCAATCAGCGTGTGTGTCATAGGGGAATCTGTAACTTAAGAGGCTCCATTACTGAAAAAAAATATAGTGCCATTCAAATGAGATGATGAATGCGCCGCATTTCCGCAGCGCGATAAGCTCATTGTTGGGCGCCCGTTGAACGGTCCTCTTACGGACAGGGGAATTCCATGACGAAGGTAGAAGCCAATGTCACGGAAGCTGCGAAGCGCCTTGCCATGTTGCGCCCCTATCTGGACGGGGAGGCCCCACTGACGAAAGTCGCGGCCGCCGCCGCAGTCCCGCTTCGTACGGCAAGGCGATGGGKTGCCAGTGTGCGGGATGGCGGTCCGGTGTGACTCAGCGTGTAAAACTTTCCAGATATGGGGAGGAAACAGCGTGCAAAAGTTTCCACCCTGA
>LXRJ01000189.1 GCA_001684025.1 Candidatus Glomeribacter gigasporarum
CCCAGCCATGATTCACCTACCCTACAGACGAGTTATGGTCAGGCCGCGCATGGTGGGTCAACACTATGCGCAGCCGCTTGTTGTTTTAAATATGGCTGGCGCACAGATTCCGGCGACAGAATCTGCGCGCCGAAAAGACGAGGGATGGGAAATAAAAATAGAGGTACATGGAAGCTCCTATGTGATTAAAGGCATTTCCACCTCCCTAATTGCAAATAGGGAGGCAGGCCGAATAGGGTTGCAATACCGTCACATAGGAACCGGCGAGCCTTACGGCTCCCCTAAACGGCCCGCCATAGAGGCTGSCGRCYATGTGAACTGGGATTGCAAACCCAATCTGATGGTTATAACCACCAGAGGATTCAGAATAAATTTCATTTTTTTGAATGTCAAGTACTGCTTTAAAGCAAAATGGAGCTGACTGATCAAGCGTTTCCTAGGAAATTCAATCGTCGGGAATTTCTTTCAATTTCTCTGCGAACAATGAAGCAAAATGTCCAAAAGGTATCTGTAAGGCGTTAGAGAGAGCCAACATCGTTTTAATGGTAGGTAATTGGCGTCCTCCTTCCATCATAGAAATGTAGCCACGGTCTACTTTGGATTCAAGCGCAAGCTTTTTTTGTGAAAGATTGCGCTTTTTGCGCACGTCTCGCAGCACAAGACCAAAAGCGATGGAAATCTTTTGTTTATCCAAAATTCTGGCTATCTGTTTATAACTATCAATTTTCATCTTCTCTGATTGCTTTTGTCTTTGGGTAATAACCGACAATTTATAGAGCTGTTTTTGAATTTTTTAAGATAAATCTGACAGAAAACTTATCAAATTATTTAATACCGAACTGAAGTCTTTGTACGAGATGAGGGCAAATGAAGAGAAAAACTTACAATTGGTGTAGCCACAAACTTGACGATAGGGAGAGGGGGAGTGAGAGGGAAAGTTATTTGTCGACCAGGCTATCCATCAAAAGTTGAGTCTGGTATGACTCTGCTTCAATGACCGTAAGAGCTTTGATTCAGGTGTGTAAGAAAATTATGCTGCATCTAGGCACAAGCAGTATGCATATGTAACGGTTTCACACAATATTTGGCAATCTTTGCCAAAAAATGGTATAGTGTTCATTATGAAAACCGTCACCATGAATATTTCGCTGGCAGAGGAACTTAAATCTTTCGTGGATAATCGCGTGAAGGCGCGAGGGTATAGCTCGCACAGCGAATATGTGCGCGATTTAGTGCGCAAAGATGAACTTGCAGCGGCACAGGACACACTGCGCGCCCTGATTGTCCAAGGATTGGAATCCGCTCCTGGAGCCATGCTTCAAGACGTGCTCTCTGATTTTCGTATGCGTGCCAAGACACATAAAGCAAAACAGCACAACGCACAAAACGGATGAAGCCTGCCCGTTTGCGTGAGGCGGCATACGCCGATCTTGAAGCAGCCTTTCAATATTATTTGCGTGAAGCGCCGCACGTTATTGACAGCTTTAATGATGCAATTGAGGCAGCGCAACATCACATTGAATACCATCCTGGCACAGGCTCTCCCCGATATGCGGAATTGACCGATATTCCCGGTCTGCGGCATTGGCTGCTTGATCGATTTCCATATGTCCTGTTCTATATTGAAAGAGATACCTTTCTTGATGTGCTTCGTGTCCTACATCAAAGCATGGATATTCCGGAACAACTTATAGAAAATCGACAACCAGTATCGTAATCAGCGTTTTAGCTACCAGTCTCAACCACCCTACGTGGGCCATACGCCCACGCCCTATATGGGTAGAAACACGTGAAGCGTAGACTGGTACCGCGCATGGACTGAAGGCCGCCCGCTCTTTGGAGGTATTTATCCCCGTTGCTCAACCTGGCCCAGGGGGAAGCTGCGAACCAAGCTGTGGTGGCACCTTGTGTGACCCCGTTTAGGAAAGTGATGTAATCCGAGTCCCCGTCCTGCGTATTTCTATTCCATTCGTAGGAGGAGGCCTTTATGTCTAAAGCTAAACGTAAGTTATCCGGGTTACCGATGATCAACGAACGGGCAGCGGCTATCGACATCGGCTCACGCTTCCATGTGGCAGCCGTCGGCCCGGATCGATGCGCTGAACCTGTGCAGACCTTTCAAGCCTTTACCGGCGATATTCAACGTATGGCAAACTGGCTCACCGAGATGGGGGTTCAGACGGTCGCCATGGAATCTACCGGCGTCTATTGGGTGCCGGTCTATGAGGTGTTGGAAAGTCACGGGATGGAAGTCATTCTGGTCAATGCACGCCAAGCCCGTGCCGTACCAGGGCGTAAGAGCGATGTGAACGATGCGCAGTGGCTACAACGTTTGCACGCATGCGGTCTGCTCCATGCCAGCTTTCGTCCAGGCAGACAAATCGCCGCATTACGGGCTTATCTGCGCCTGCGGGAACGTCATCTTGAATATGCGTGTTGAAATGCACCGAAAACTGAGCCTGGAAATGCACTGAAAATTGACCCACCCCAAAAGAGGC
>LXRJ01000304.1 GCA_001684025.1 Candidatus Glomeribacter gigasporarum
TTTCTCCAGAGTCAGTCCCGGTAAAGCGCACGCTTACTCGCAAATCGCATACCACTTCATGCCGAGTTTAGCTGCTACATTGCAAGCATTCGTTAAAACATTGCTGTCTACAGATGAGCAAACCCTGGCATGGCAGACTGTATTGCTGAGCATTCTTACAAAAATATCGTTTTTTATGGGATGTTATGGCATTTTATTCAGAATCATTAGAAAGGAATCTGTGCCTCAAATCGCGCGGACTTTGCTTGCATTTACGTTCGCATGCTTTACAACCTCTTTTTTAATCATTGCCGCTTCGTTTTACCATTTTGGAACGCCTTACCAAGGAGCGAGACACGTCACGATGGGGCATTGTCTAAACTTTATTGGAATTGCATCCATGGCGGGTTTCCTTGCTTCTATCAAACTCCATAGATCAGACCAACCCATATGTCCTAGTCTTGCTAGTCTTTCCAAACTCTATACGGGCGGGTTAATGCTGTCCCTTCTAATCCCAAGCATACAAATTGCACCCAAGTTATTTAGTGACTACCGAAACTATCATCTGATTCAGTCTATAAAAATCCAAAATTGGGAATCAGGAAAAGCGTTACAAAACAATTTATTTTATTATATTTTCCCAGGACAGTTTGTTTCAGTGAATGAATGTCCCCCAGGAACTCACTCTTTTTCATCTCCATTCTCGCCAGAAATCCTTGGGATGATGCAATTCTTCCACAAAACATCCATCACTTGTGTGATCGTCAATTCCAAAAATTAATCACAGTGAACCGGCTCTAATAATAAAGAGATCAATAAATTCTTATCTCTTAAATAAAAAAGAAAATTTACTTGGAAAAGATTTCAATATATTAGATATGCAAAAAGTCAATGCTTGCCTAAAAACTATCTCTGAATGGGTTGAATCAATCCTGACCCGTCCTTATGCAAATACATGGACTTGTATGATTATTCCTCTTCTTTTTGGTCTCATATCGTTAATCATGGGACCGGATAGCTATTGGGATATGCGGAATTATCATATCTATAACGCTTATGCATTTCTGAATGGACGCATCGGTTTCGATCTTGCTCCAGCTATGATGCAAAGCTACTTCAATCCATTGCTTGATGTGCCCTATTATCTGATGGCAATGCATTG
>LXRJ01000310.1 GCA_001684025.1 Candidatus Glomeribacter gigasporarum
GCCCCACGATATGAAAGTTTTCGGTGAGCAGTGATCGGAGTTCAGGTTTGTACTGCTTCAGGTTTTCGAAGAACTCGGTAACAGCGTTCTTGAAGTCCGAGAAACTCGGATAGTACTGGTTGTACATCACCTTCTTTTTGAAGAACTTCCAGAACCTTTCGATCAAGTTCAGATTGGGCGAATACGGCGGCAGAAAGACCAGCTCAATATTCAGCGCTTTGGCAGCCAGTTGCACCCGTTCAGGCTTGTAATAACCGGCGTTGTCACAGATGAGATAAATCTTGCCGGCGCGCCGATAGGCCTTTCGTATCTTCATGAACAGGTTCAGGATCGTCAGTGCGTTCAAGGTCTGCTCAAAGGTGACAATGGCCTTGCCTGTCGTGATATCCAGCGCGCCGTTGATGTTGAGCCGCTGGCGGCCGGAGTTGGTTTTGATCTCCTTGTCCTGCCCTTTCTTGATCCAGCCGTAGGCGGCGACCGTGTTGTGTTGGGGGTGGACGCCATCCATGAACAGAATTTTATCGCGGGGCTGAAGCTCTTTTTTCAGGTTTTCATAGTGTTCGAGAAACGCTTTCTGAGCCTCTGGGTCGGCTTTGCCGGGGATGACTTTGGGCTTCTTGTAGACGTAATCAAGCCGCTTCAAAAGTTCCGTGACGCCCCGAACGCTGTACTGTTTACCAAAGGTCATCTGGATATATTCTGTGACCGGTTTGGCGTCCAGATACAGAGTTTCCTGGAGATGCTGATCCAGTTGCGTCATCTCCTCGGCGCTGAGTTTGGCCTTCCCGCCGGCAAAGTGCGTCTTGGACAAGCCTTCAATGCCGCCTTCGCGGTATCTCTTGACGTAATGACGTAGGGTGCTTTCATCCAGATGCAGGGCGTCGCAGACCTCTTCATAACTCCAGCCGATACCCAGCCAGTAAATGCACTTGATGCGATCCGCCGTCCGTTTGTCTTTGACAAAACGATGGGCTGACCAAAGCTCTTGCAGTTGTTCGGACGTGAGCGTAAGGCCGCTCATAAAGCTTGGATTTGTTGTTATTGTTGTCGGTGCTGGGCGGCATTCTACTCGACCAGCGGCTTATAGGAAAGCTGTTTGCGATGGGTATA
>LXRJ01000320.1 GCA_001684025.1 Candidatus Glomeribacter gigasporarum
GTATCAGTTTTAAATCGCTGGTCGCCAAAAAAATGTGTCACTTTTAAATCGCCGTTGACAAGTTTTCTTTTGATGAGATAAAAATAGGTTTTAGCAGTTGCAGGCGCGATGCATAGCAGTTTGGCGATTTGGGACGCGGTTTTGCCTCTGGCAACCCAGAACAAAACGGCCTCTTCCTTCTCGGTTAATTGCCTGCTGCATACCGCCTCGGTCGCCAACACGATACCCCGATCCCGTAACAAGCCTTGCATGGTCGCAATCTGTCTAGGGGTCGGTTCAACAATGTCAAGCTGCGCCAGAACCCGTCGAGCCAGGAAATCTCTGGGAGGCATGGCTTGCTGCACAGCGAGATGCGCCTTGTCCTACTGCTCATCTCCAGCAGTGCCATCAGACTGACCGCCGTTGGCCCTCGCGCCCGCACTGACGGCGGACAATGCGCGGCTGAGGTCATCCGGCATCAGTGGCTTTTGCAAGGTCGCGTCGGCCCCCCGCTCGCGGCAGCGTTGAAAGATGGTTTCGTCAGCGGCTGCAGAGTTCACAATGATAGGCAGCCGCTTACCCGTCTTCCGCTCCCGATATCTGATAGCGGAGAGGACGGATTCGCCGCTGATGTCGGGCAACCCGATGTCGAGGAGGATGCAGTGGTAGTCCTGCTGGTCAGCAAGTCTCAGGGCTTCGTAGCCGGTCTCGGCCAAGTCGACTTCAAATCCCAGTTCTTCGAGGTAGAGGCGATGTATTTTCTGGATGATGTCAGTGTCTTCAACGAGCAGCGCCTTTTCGGGCGGTTGAGCGTGCGTATCCATAGCGTTTCTCCATAAATCCTGACGCTACTTCAGCGTAAAACGTCAGGCGTGAAATAGAATTGGAGAAGAAAATGGAAAACCTGCGTGCATTTAAATTTTTTGATAGAAATCCCCGCCGTTTTTAAATGTTTTTCTAGCGCCTGCTTCCGCACGTCGGCATTCCAAACTCTTTGCTCGGTTCCCTTCAGACAAGAACAGCGTAAAGGCACCGGAAATAAAGTAAATTCGTGTCCTCACCCATG
>LXRJ01000323.1 GCA_001684025.1 Candidatus Glomeribacter gigasporarum
CTCAAGACGGAAAACTGGCAATTTTTGGACCCTGACAGGTGGAAACTTTTGCACGCTGATTGACAAGCACAATGTCAGCAAGAGGTCTTTATCGTCGACACAGTGCGCAGTTCAAGTTGCAACTGTGCACAGATATTCGTAACGGCAAGATTGGACGGCGTGAAGCGCGGCGCACTTATCAGATTTCAGCCAATCTGATTCAGTTATGGCTTAGCCAGTACGACCGTGGTGCACTAAACGTCGAGGAAGCGGCAGCGACTACGATTACAGAATACGAAGCCAAAATCGCAGCGTTAGAACGTAAAGTGGGACAGCTCACGATGGAGGCAGACCTGCTTAAAAAAACCCTCCGACTGCTAGCCGGTCTCAACAGCGAGACCTCATCTATCATCAGCGGCGCGCTGCCTGCTCAATCCGACGGGGGTGTCAAATGATCCAGCTCCCCCATAGCACTTTTTACTACCATGCTCGGTCGAAAGCRCCGGACATCAGCGATRAACAAATCGTAGAGCGGATAGGCCCCCTTCAAGAYGAGCTATCGGGCTACGGCTATCGCCGCGTTACCCATGCCCTGCAAGCCAGGGCTATAGCGTGAATCACAAGCGGATCGCTCGGATCATGAAGCAGTATGCTTGGGAATCAAAACCAAACGCCGGTTTATTCGTACAACCGATAGCCAGCATGACTGGCCGATCTTCCCCAATCTGTATTGCAACCGGATTCCTGATAGACCAGATCAAATCTGGGTCTCTGATATCACGCACATCCGTATTGAGGCGGGGTTTGTTTACTTGGCTGTGATTCTGGATGCGTGTAGCCGTAAGGTGGTCGGGGATGCGATCGGTCAGCCTTGCTTTTACCCACAAATGCTAATGGCAATTTGAAAGCCAATCTGGATATTGGTCAGACGCTGTAGCCCACGCCACAAGACCATGTTACCGGGCGGAGGGTCAGCTGCGCGTGCAAGATACCCTCCAAGCTGCGCTATGGCGATCAAATAGTGACTCAGCGGTGATGGAATGTT
>LXRJ01000335.1 GCA_001684025.1 Candidatus Glomeribacter gigasporarum
CTTCAAAGCTTGAGAATAAATACAACTGATATTACATTACAATATGGAAACAATATACCTAGAGAGTGGACAGTATTAGGGATATTGGATTCGAGGCCAGCTAATGAGTCAAGTTCATTGGAGAACGATAGCGCTAATGACTTCAATGAATCAATACGCGATATGATGCTTGAGGTAATGTTCGGTATTAAACAAATCCTAGGTAGACAAATAACAGAATACGGTATTACTCCATTAGCTATCTTTCGCGCGGTACGCCCGCGTTAAAATATGACTGATTATATGTATTAATTTCCACCCCCTTCAACCTCCACGCCGCCGGTAGCGCTAATAGCCCGAAGAACATGAAAAAATTCTATGCCGCGGCTTCAAGATCAAAATCAATATGGATTATGCGGTAAGGCACAATCCATTTTCCCGCTTCATCGCGCTCTATTAATCCAACCTCGCGTAACACAGTAGCATCTCCGTGTACACGCTTCACATCTCGCCCCAGTTCCCGCGCTAATCCTCGTAAACTGACTGACCCGACGGCCTGCAATTTCTCAAGCAAGGCCCACCGCTTCGGTGTCATCGTCTTAAAAAGCTGCTCAGCCGTGGAAAAAGTGAAATGCGCGCCTTGCGGCTCGCCTGTTTTCCAAATGTGCGTGACCCGTTTCGCGGCTTCGCGCAAAGCTGCAACGCCATCGATATGCTCTTCGCGCTATTCCGCGCCGGCTTAGAGTGCTCACCACTATTTCATAGGTACTGGAAACTCTGCTGAACTGGTACTCCTACCCAAGATTTTTGTACTTAGTGATTGGCTAAAAAAATTTAACCAATCACTTTAGCTAAGCTATTGACAATATATTTAGCCTAGCTATAATATATTTACGCTTCCCCCCCCCCACCTAGAGCCAGAGATGAACCAACCAGATTTTGCCCGCCTCGAACGGGCCTACGAAAGCCACCGCGCACAG
>LXRJ01000397.1 GCA_001684025.1 Candidatus Glomeribacter gigasporarum
ACGTGGGTCACTTTTACATGCACATTTCCCTTTTAGTGGCTCATTTTTCGATGCATATCAACATTCATACAGCCCGTTCAGGATGTCTTCCACACACGGCGCGGCGCATCTCTTTTGGTACGCCTGCTGCATCAGCGCTTGCATCTCCAGTTCTACATCCGCCACGCCCTCGAGCGCCCGCGTGACTTCCCGATGGAAATCCGGGCCGATCCACTGCGCATAAGCCAGCATCAGTTCCTTGCAGCCATAAGTGCCGAGCTTTGGCTTGATAAACATCGCGGGCGTTCCGTCTAAACGCGCCACGCTGTCCTCTACGGTGATGCCATTGCGCATCTCAATATTCCGAACCAAGGCCAAGGTTTCTGATCGATTGATAAAAAGCGCCGGTTGAAGTTTCTTCGCGCCTCCAGCCGCCCGATGCAAATCATTCAGCGAATACCGGCCCTCACTGTCTTGCCGGATYGGCGTATTTAAGATCATCAGCGTATTCATGCGGCRTCCTCCTGAATGGGGGTAATMAGGGCGAGTACGTTYTCCGCCCATTTGATYTGYGTCACCGGCGTCCCGTTGCCGTGRCGCTTNGCYGNTATCRAAMCGTCGATACAACCCTTCGGCGGCTTCGGTCGGCGTCCAAACCTCGCCTTGYTTCATYTGYAAKCCSGCTTCGGCCARMAGCAGATTGAAGCCGCGCGCATTCACCTCGATGCGCTGGCCGAGTTCGGTAGGCGTGAACCATGCG
>LXRJ01000425.1 GCA_001684025.1 Candidatus Glomeribacter gigasporarum
TTCCCTTTTAGTGGCTCATTTTTCGATGCATATCAACACTGGATCAGTTTTCGGTGCATTTCAACACTGGCGTACTTCCATCCGCACGGGCCAAGCCAACGGTACGAATTTCGTCCCGTTGCTTTAAAAGGAAATAGTCCTCGCCCTCGATTAATTTGGCTCGATGAGCGCTGAAATTTCGTTTTGCCGTACCTTCTGGACGACGATGTACCTTACCCATCATCGCGAACGTGATGACGGGCTGATTACGGTAAAAAAATAATGGGAAGTTCAACGTTGTGCGGGAGATGCACAACCGGCGCGGGCGCGCCTAAGTTGGATGCCGACATGGCTTTGCTCCTTTCGATGAGACTTAAATCCCCGTTTTTGTCGGGGTGGGCGGGCGCCAAAAAACCGTCGAAAGTCGGCGGGCGTATTTCCCTTTCGGGTCTTGTGTTAGAGCCGCACGCCCGCCCATAGAAGCAAAACCAATGGGCGAAACAAAATCCGCAAACTGACGGGGCGACTTTGTCGCTTTCGATGGTGTTTTTGGCACCTGAAGAATAATATACGCCGCCTCATCAGAGGAAGTCAAGAGCTGCCGTGATAGAATTTTGGGTAAGGAGAACTGATTTATGGCACTTCCCGCTTTCGATACCCATACATTTGTCAAGCGGCTCACCAA
>LXRJ01000158.1 GCA_001684025.1 Candidatus Glomeribacter gigasporarum
CCCGGCGTATGCTGGATCGAAGAAAATTCAGCGTTGTTGTGGGCTGGACTTTTGCCAGCGTGTTCAAGTTCTTGGGTAGTCGTTTCGTTCATCTCCGGCTCCGAGGGAATGGCCTCTTCCTGTTCGAGCGTCTGTTGATAAGCCCTTTCTTTGGTAGCTTCGTAGGCTCTGATTGGGTCGCTTGGCGAGGGGCTGAGGGGGAAATAGCGATAGGTCATGATTGCGCCTCCCTGTCTTGGGTAAGATGGGCGGCTTTCAACCCGCGTGCTAAAATCAATGCGAAGGAGATTTGATCTATGGCACTCGCTGCATTTGACACCCACGAATTCGTTAAAACGCTTGAAAAGGCGGGCTTGCCGGAAGCGCAAGCTGAGGCTATTTCTGTGGCTGTGCAGAAATCCCATGAGGCAGCTAATCTGGCGACCAAGGCAGACTTGCACGAATATGAGTCGGTTATTCGTAATGATTTGGGAAAGCTCGAAACCAGCTTACGCCATGAAATTGGCGACTTGCGCCATGAAATTGGCGATCTGCGCAAGGACGTGTTCCATGAAATGAGAGAACTTGAATCGCGCCTGATTAACAAGCTAGGCGGCCTCATCGTGGCGGGTATTGCTGTCATCGCCGCGCTGCCCGCGATTTTCAAACTCTTACATTTAGGCTGAGCTAGAGTATTCGCCCGCGCATTGCGACAGGCCGCCTTCGGGCGGCTTTTTGTTGTGCGGCGTAGCGAGATCACTGCGCGCGCAGCATTGGCGCGGGCGAGCGGTAATAGGTGAGGTGTAGCAGGCATTGTTCATCCATCGAGTAGGTAGCGATGGATGAAGTATAGAAATACTATCTATTCATTGTCAACAAAAAATATATTAATTTTCGTCTTGTAGTAAAATGGCTGGTGCGAAAAGCGCAAGCAGCAATTTTTCTATGGGTTGACAGGCCAAGAGATGATTGTGCAGCTATGATCCGGGGCTAATTTGAAGTTCGCCGTTTGCCCTTACGCGGCAGCTTGACGACTTTTCATACTGGGGTGACTCTCTTCTTGCTGTTCGTGACTCGCTGTAAATACTTTGAGCAATTCTAGCGCTTTGAGCCGCACTGATTGATCGAGCTGCGCAAGGATCATCACAGCTTCAGCGAGGAGAGGATCAGTGCTGGTTGTCGATGACGGAAACGGCAGAGGGTAGCGGGTAATATCGGCAATTGCCAAAACTTGCTCAATGTTCGGGGAGTGCCGTCCCTTTTCCCAGTGCGACATATTGGCCTTTGTATACCCTCGTTCGCTACCCATCGTCAAAATGAGTTTGGCTGCTAATTCTTCTTGCGAAAGCCCTGCGTGCCGCCGTGCTTTAAGTACCCATCCGGGAATGTCTAAATGCTTTCTCATGCCTCGAATGTATAGATGTTCTTAACTCATTTGGCATAGAAATTCTTGACTTCAGAGATAAAGTGTTTCTATACTGAAAATATGAAAACTCAACATGCAATAGATAAAGCTGCTCATATCGTTGGCGGCTTGAAGGAATTGGGCACCCTTCTAGGTGACGAAAGGAGCAGTGCATCAATGGAAGCACCCAGGGCGCACAGTCCCAGAAAAGCATTGCGTCGCCATCGAACGCGCAACGGATGGCAAAGTCACCCGCCGCGATCTGCGCCCTGACTGGCATCTGATCTGGCCGGAGCTGGCTGCTGCGACTTCTGCGCCCGCTGCCCCTTCGCCTCCCCCTTCGGGCCGGGAGGCGGCGTGATGAGCGCACATCTGCCGTTGCTCTGCATGACAATGTCCGCTGACCGCCGTTTTGAAGGCTCCAGCGAAATTTTTCTGCGCGCCGTCACGGATTTGCATGAGTTCTGGATTGCCTTAGGTACGCCGGAAACAGGCCAACGACCGCTCGCGCATCTACGCTTTGAACGATATGACGGACGCAGCGAAATCATTTTGGGCCAATGTTCAGAACTGTTTGGATTGCGTGAAGTGCGTCCGGGCAATGCGTCAGCCCCAAGTCCAATAGTTTCATTGTCAAGTGTTTTGTGGCGTCGGCGGGCAGCGCTCGAAGCGCATCAAGCCATCTGCGCTTATCAGGCAGGGCTAGATCAGATTCCTCAATCTTCTGACCAATCAGAGCCTTGAGGGTGTCGTCATGCAACTTAATCGTTACCACACCCAGAATCGCGGACAAGCCGCCGTCATCCATAAGGAAATCTTGTCCTTTTTCGGTAATACGGGCTATCCCATCCAGCCATTTCTGGCCCGCATTAATCGCTGGGCGCGACAAGCTGTTCTCAAGCAAGCCATGCCCTTCCAGATAACGCAGGTTTGCAACGATGGTGTTTTCATCAAAGCGCTCATAAATCGAATCTATGTCCTGTCGTGCAGGTTCATTCGGTTCTGCATCCGCATACAGATGAAGAATTTCCCGCTGCAGGTCGCGGTTCAGTCTCACAGTTTTTCTCCAAAAAGAGTGGCGGCGTGATGCGTAAAGTAATTTGGCACTGCGACTTTTGCACCCATTCTGCCGAAGAGAGCGATGAATGGAAAAATAAATGCCGGATGACTGCTTTCGCATTGACAACTCCAAACGGGTCGGCCATCTGCAAATCTTGCATCGTTGAGATCGTGAATAAGCTCAGGAAGAACCAGAGCTTTGCGGAATGGGCGGCGATAGCTAATCAGCAGGAGGGGGCATGAGCAGCTTATCCATATCCTGTTTTTCTTGCGAGAGCTTAATCCGCTTCGGCAAGGTGACTACGCACCTCATAAACCAAGGAACCTTTGCACTACGTGCATGGCGACCGGCGCATGAGCCAGCCCCAAATCCAATAATTTCATTGTCAGGTCGTAAGCGTCCGGTTAAAAGCCTTGTATAAAAGAAGGCTTTAGATCATCAGAATAGGTGTCCACTAAAATATTTAAGTGGACACCTAAAGATGGAGTCATATGCAGAGGGAAGCACCCG
>LXRJ01000010.1 GCA_001684025.1 Candidatus Glomeribacter gigasporarum
GAGAAATCCGCAGCAACAGATAGGCTTCAGTCTAATACTGCTGAGTCATTCCTTTACTCTAGCCAGACCCGATGCCTGTTTGGGAATCCCGAAAGTGCGCGCGTATCAAGGCTGTGAGCGGTGAAGCGCAGCGCCTGCGGTCGGATACGGGCGGTTGGGGGATATTTTTTTAAGTGGGAGGAGGGATTTTCAGACAAAAACAGCCGGGCAAGCGGCTGTTTCTGGGATGTTAAGACAAGAGTGAGGCGAGAAATGTGCGGCCTTGGCGCATTCCGAGGTCGTTAATTGCGGCTCATGCAGCTATTCGCCGTTAGCGGTGCCGAGGGCGGTTAAATCTTCGTCTTCTAGGTACATTGCAGTCTTGATAATGGCGGGATCCACTCTGGCCGCTAATAGGTTTTTGCAGTCCGCAGCTTGGCTTTGCGCTCCGCCGTTTGCCGCACCTCCGCCTGGCTGGCCTGCATGCCTTGCTGAATCCCACTGTCAATTAACTGTTGTGCGGCACTCATGATCGTTTCTCGTTTATCGGGTAGCGCTTCATAAAACACTTCCAGCACTTTGTCCGCCTGATGTTCGCTCCAAGCGCTGGATAATGCGTATCTTACCACAGTCTGCAAATAGGGCTCGGTTGTTTGAGTCAGGGTAAAGCTCAGCGTGTCGCCCGCTTTGAGCTGTGCGACTGCGCGGTCAAAGTCCCGTTCTCGTGTGTACTTCAGGAGCATTTCCATCAAAGACGCGACGCCGTGCTGCCTGATCGTCTCTTCTGAAAGGATCGTTAAATCTATGAGGCTGAACGGCTTAAAGACCAGTGCACAGGCCAGGTCTGGGTCATCAAAGTCGTCGTAGATGTCCGTGGACTGGGGAAAAGGGGACTGCTCGCCGTGGTAGATGCAGAGCGGCAGCACCAGCGGGAGCTTTTGACTGCCCGCTTTCAGCGCGTCGTTCATCAAGGTGACGACATATTGCAGCAGGCGGAAGGCTGTATGCTCAGGGGCCGTGGATAGATGCTCGAACAAAAAGAGAATCGGGATATAACCTTCTTTGCCGTCGAACTGGCAGCGGTAGATGATATCGCTGTGGATTTCCTTCAGCTCAGGGGTCAGGAGACTCTTGTCGGTCAGTTGCAGAGTGCTCAAATCCAGCCGCTTAAAAATCTGAGGCGGCAGATGCGCTTTGAAAAAATCCACCGCAATGGGTTTCTCTTTGAGCGAATCTTTAAAGAGCCGGTCGTGCGGCTGGTGTAAAAGGGCCATAGAAATAGAAAAAGCTTACCGCTGTCTGGGCTGATTGTAACGCGCCCTCCATTTTTTGATCCAAGTCCTTGGCTTGTAGTCCCGTTGAGGCTACGCACAAAAGCACATAGAAATATGCGAGCGTTTTCAGGAGATTGTGGACTATTTGGGTATACCACTAGGCAGCATAAGAATGGAATGGCGCAATTACTCTGTCAATGCACTTCCACTGGGTGATTGATGAGAAAGTACACTGCGGATCGGCAGCATTTTTTATAGATTCCGTACGGGTTAAAATGCAGCCGACGCTCAGCCGCTACTCTTCTTTTTTGAGGATGTCCGTATGAATCGGTAATGGAGCGCTTTCTTCGCGCTTCATATTGTCGGTCAGCTTTTCGCCATCCGCTGTTCCATCGCCCCCCTTTATTTTGTCCCAGAGTTTTGCGCCGTAATCTTTCACATCACGGATTTCGGTTTTTTCCACCGCCGCCATCGGATTGGCGCGGCCTGCGCCAATGGCCTTATCGGGGCTGGCCCAGGCATGGACATTTTCGTCCAAGGCTTGCGCACGGGATGGGAGGCTGTCCGGTGCTTTGGAATCGAGTTGGCGCATCACTTCGCGTTTTGCATCGGCCACGCTGTCCGGTGCGTTTGTCTGCACGGAAAGCGCGCCTGCGTTGCTGAAGCCGGTTTGCTTGACTTTTTCCTGATGCCGTCTCTGACTATCGTTCGGCATCGCTGCGCGATCTAAAGCGGACTGCTGATCCAGACCGCTTGGCGTCACCGGAAGCGTTTCTCCCGTCAAGGTCTGCTGTGGCAGCGTCGTGGCTCGTTTAAATACCGCTTGCTCGCTGAGGTAATCGGCGGCCATTTCGATGATGCGGGCTTCAGACTGGTTGACAAAGCGCATCGGCGTCATCCCATAACGGGCGGCCACCTGTGTCAAGAGATTCGGATCGGACAGGACATCCCGATGCACCGTCAACGCATCGCTCTGGCTGCGATGCGCGCGATGACCGATCCCCACTTCACGCCGATCCGACACATCGTCAATCGAGGAATGTTCATCGATATTGGAGAAAGCCGCATCGCGCCCGTGTCGATCCGTCTGGTCAGCGTGCCGCCCCGTCTCTTGCTGTACCGTTCGAGCGCCGGTGATGGAGAAATGCTGCTCGGTGCGCGCCTGTTCGTCGAGCGCATGCTGATGGCTGACCGCGCGCTCACGTGAATGGGTTGCGGCGTAGTCTTTCTGTGAGCGCGCGCCCAGGTCAAACCCTAGATGCGCGCTGCCCCCAGCCGGCGCATGTTGGCGGCGATACTTCGCTAATGCCTGGTCGATATCCGCCTGCGATGCGCCGCCTTGCCGCATCGCATCGATGATCCGTTTTTCTTCCCTGGGGTCAGCGACGCCCGCACGTCCGGATGGATGACCGATACCTGCGCCTGGACTTGCACCCAAGCGAACGCCTGCGCCCCCGCCAAGCCCCATCTGCCACACATCCTGCGCGCCCGCTGCTGTATTGAAACTGGAAGTTTCCTGATGACTGCGGTTCAGCGACTGCCCGGTACTATGGGAACCGCCATAGCCGCCCTGATCGGTCGTCGCTGCTTGCTCACCGCTGCGCTGAACATCGCCGCGCGTTTCATCATGGCCCTTCACCTCAGTCAAGGTGGAGACATCGCTGTGACGGAACGCCCATTGATGCCCGCGCGACGTAATGTCGGTTTCATGCGCTTCCTGATGGCGTGAGGATTCAAACCGCTGATCCACACCCATCGCGGTCAGCAGCCGATTCTGGAACTGCTGTAAGGCAACCGCGCCATTCGGGGCCAGTGTAACCACTGAGCCATCGCTGCGGCCAATGGTCGCCCCTGCGCTGGATAAGCGAAGATGGCTGTCATAGTGGTGCATCGTCGTGGTATTGATGGAGGCGGTATCCAATCCCGTCTGTCCCAGACTCATATTACCACTGGCCAAGCCGCTGCCAATCGCCGCGCTAATATGGGTCGAAGCAAAGCCGCTCATCATCCGGTCGGCGAGTGACATAAAGCCGCCTTGTCCGAGCCGAATCAGCGCGCCGGCCATAAACGGCACCAGCACGACCATATAACCGATCATCGCTTGTTCATCGGTCAGCGTTGCATCGAACACATCGGACAGTTGAAACGGCACGCCCTGCGCCAGTTTCAATGCGCGGGCTTTGGTGCTCAGGTGCATCAACGATAAGTGATTGATGATCGCAAACAGCAGCGGCCATAAGCCAATCCACGCCAGCGACATCAGATAGCCGCCGATGATGCGCTTGGCGCCTTCGGTCGAGACCACGACCATCAAGACGACGATGACCGGAAAGAGCGCATACAGAATGGCCTCAATCCAGTTGCGCATATGCGGCAGCGTCTCTTGCGCGAGCAGGCTGAGTGTGCTGTTCGAGCCGTCCGCCTGACGCGCCGCCAGCGCTGCGCCGGCCAGTGCGTTCAGTTCGGCCACGCGCGCCGGGTCGTTCAACAACGCGGGTAACTCGGCCCCCGCCTCCTTCCAGAGCGTGTTGAACATCGCTTGCTTGACCGCATCCGAAGCGTTTTGCGCATTGTGCAAAATCCAGTCGTAGGACGTACTGACAGCGGAGAGATACAGGCTGGCGGCGAGCGCATCGGTGGACGCGCGCGTAAACGCTTGCCTGCCATAGTAGGTGTGCGCCGCGACCACCGCGTCATTGACCCGCTGCTTTAAAAGCAATGCGACATTCGCGCAGGGTTCGGTCTTGGGCGCGCCCGTGAGGGTGTCATAGGTGACAAAGCGCGCCGGACTGGTGTGATGAAAGACTGTATTCCATACATCGGTGCTGCCGACAATCTGCTGCTCCGTAATTTCTCCGTCGTTGATGTCGTACCGCGTGCATTCTTTAATAAATTGCATTAAATCGGCGCGCAGGCCGGGATCGCGTATCGTCGCCCGGTTGACTTGCTTGAGTATCCGGTGTCCAAAGCCGACATCGCCTTTCTGTAAGCCCAAATCATCCGGCACGCCAAACACCGTCTCATAGCTGCGCGTGAGCCACCCAAAAGTCAGGTGAGTTGCGTACGCGACCACCGCGAGCGCAAAGGGCACATGCTCGACCACGCGCGGCGGCTCCAGCCCAGTACGGTCGGTCAGCGCGACCCGCGCTATCGGCAGATTCAGCAGCGTCGTAAAAATCAGCGCTTGAATAAACCACTGCACCATTTCAAGCTGCCGATTGCCGAGATAGACAAACAGACCCAATCCAATCGCAAACAGGAACACCATCTTCAGCAGACTGGTGAAACCCGCGCCCGCCATCACCGCTGCGACCGCATTGAACACCATGTAAAGCGTCTCGACGTTCCAGTAGGTTTGAATTTCAACGTCGATCATGGCACGCCATCCTCAATGCAGACTCTGACCAAACGCCAACGAATTGCGCAGCATCTGCGACAGGTTGGCATTGAGCGCCCGCTCCATGTACTGGATTTCGAGCGCCATGTTGTAGGTGCTGATCGTCTGCGTATACGCGGTGGCGAGCACGTGTCGGGCCGCCTGAGAAATATGGTCAAGCGCTGGTTTTAATTCGTCCAGCCGGGCCGTTTGCGTCGCATCCGTGACCGCTGAATACCGGCCAATCGCCGCGCGCAGATCGGAGACCGCCCGCTGGATATAGACTTCGGCGTATTTCGCGGCGATCAAGTCTTGATAGCGCCCGATCAGCGCATCGGTCATCGACGTATTGCCTAAGCGGGTCGGCACGGCCAGCATTTTGTAGATCGGCAGATCGGTTGCGTTCAGAAACCCCAATGTCGCGTTCAGATCGCCGTGAGGCGCGCGCTGAGCAATCTTGTCCGAGATCGTTTCCATTTTTTCCCGCACCATCGTTCTAAAACTTTGAGTCGTGATCTCCTCCTCCGTGGGATGGTGGCACCCTTGTGCATCCGTGGTATCGCAGCGCCAGATCGGAATCGTAATCGTGTCCGAGGTGCTGCGCGCACCGACCAGATGTTCAACAGTGATTTCCTTGCGCGGCAGCGAAATCGGCTGCGTCGGCGCATCGGTTGAAAAATCGTGCTGCCGATCATCGACATCAGCACCATCCGGTATTCATCGGTCAGGCCATCAAGCTTTTTGAGCGCTTTCCAGACCACATTGCCGGTCGGCAGTTGATCTCTGGCTTCAGGTTGTGTTTCAGCGACTTGATTCACCGTGTCATTCGCGCGGTCTTCGTGGTTCATCACGTTTGTCCACGCATCGGTGATGTTTTCAAAAATATTGGCATCGACGCCGAAGTTCTTGGCGGCGTTTTGCCGCCCGCGTGTCCAGGTCTCCGGCAATGCGGCGTTGACGATCCCTTGCGCAGCGGCGCACGTATCCATATTCAGCCGGTTGATTTGCTGCGCGGTCGCTTGCAGCGCCTGCATCACATTGTCACAAGTCGGGCACAGATTCTGGATCGCGAGCTTGAAGGCATAACCGAGCGCATTCGAGCCGATATTGCGCAGCATCGCGACAAATTGTTCCTTATTGATAAAGCTAAAGCCGCCCATAAACAGATCAATGCCGCCGCAACCCGCATTCCAACTGGGCGGGGTCACAGATGCCAGGGGATAGGTGCGCTTGGGCATGCGCATAAACAGACTGCCGCCGGTATACAGGTTCATCGTTTGCGCTTGCAGCACGGCGGGATTGTTCACATTGCCTTGCGCATTCACCGCATCAAATAGCTCTTGCATTGACATGGCACGGGCACCGCTGGTCAAACAAAAGCTTGCTACTGCGCACATCATGACTTGTTTGAGTAACATGGCACTTTTCAAGCTTTATATTTATCTGTTGAAGGATGAAAGAGTTAAGAGGTTCCTTTCTCTGAATGATTGCTGACGTGTTCTAACCACGTTGTATGACTTAAAGTCGCCTCAAGTTCTGCAATATCGGGTAGACTGCCTTTGAATTGCTCAGGAATCGCGCCCGTCAGATAAGTCGCCACTCCCATCGGTTTACTCATATCACGTAGCGCATACTCTGCGACCACGCGATCATTGGATTTGCATAGGACGATCCCAATACTGGATGCGTCATCTGGATGACGCAAAAGATCATCTACGGCGGATAGGTAGAAATTCAACTTACCAGCATATTCCGGCTTAAATTCATCTGTTTTGAGATCGATAATCACAAAACAGCGCAGCTTCAGGTGATAAAACAGCAGATCGATGTAGAAGTCATTGTGCCCTACCTTCAAGTGATATTGATTGCCAACAAAAGCGAAACCGACGCCCAGCTCTAATAAGAATCGGCGAATGTTTTCGGTTAAGGCCAGTTCGATATCCCGCTCGTGTGCGTCTTGGCGCAGGGTGAGAAAATCAAAATTGTAGGGATCTTTTAAGGCTTGTTGAGCCAAGTCTGACTGCGCTGACGGGAGAGTGGCCGAAAAATTCGTAATCGCTTGGCCTTGGCGTTCATACAATCGGCTTTCGATCTGGTGAATGAGTACCGATCGAGACCACCCATATTCGATGGTAGCCGCTGCGTACCAACGCCGGATTTCTGGATGCTTGATCTTAAATAGCAGCACAACATGATGTCCCCAAGGCAGGATAGGGACGGACGCTGGCAAATTGGGTTCATCGAATTTCGGCACAACTTGTGCCGAAATTGCAGCCGCTTCAGGATAAGCTAAATAAAATGCGCGCATCCGGGACAGATTGGTCGCGGAAAATCCTTCTGACCCAGGAAATTCGGCGGCTAAGTCCTTTGATAGACGGTCGATCACCGAGCGGCCCCAACCCTCACGCCCTTGTCGAAGGACGATATCTCGCCCGATCAGCCAGTAGAGATGCAGCAATTCCTGGCTGACCGATAACATCGACCGATGACGGGCACGTTGAATCCGATTTTTTACGGATGAGAGTAGCTGAAGATAATGATCAGCACGTGATCGCATGATTCGATAAGACTGTGATAGTGGCATAAAAGAGGAGGATGTATTCTCTCGATCAATCGGGTACTTGCAGGCAAATGGATGGCAGTAGACGATTGTGCATACAGTGTCGGCACTTTCCTTTAAAAATTGTCACCCGGTCGGCTACCCGTCAACACAAACATCCGGTTCACGATCTCGGTGAGCGCCATCATTCCGAAGCCGATGGGCGCTATCTCACCAGTTTGTTTTGAACCGATAAAGAGCGCCGGGACGCGCTCGACGCCCCAAGCGCGCGCTTGAGCGCGGCCATCGCGCGGATGCGGGAATTCAGGCAAACGGCCGCCATCGACGGACACACCCAATATGTCGATCCCATACTGATCGGCGAGTGTTTTCAGCGTGGGGGCCATCGCATGACAGGTCGGACAGTCCGAGCGGAAGAAAAAAATCAGTCCGTGATTCTGTGCCAACGCCTGTAATTGCTGCCCCTCTTGCCGCCTGCGCTGGTCATCGTACAGTTTGATGGCCGTATTGTTCGCGGGCCGTTTGAGCGAGTAATCCAAATTGGGGTTCTGCCACACCACCCGCCGCCATTGATCGGCAAAAACAGCCCCCTTCTGTTGAGTGAACTGCCAGAGTTCAAGGTAATCTTTGAGATTCCGATCTGTTGGATTCATCACCGCGATATCCTCCCGGCGCTTCAGTTCCTGGCGCAATTGTTCGGCGGTACGGATTTGATCCCACTCAATGCGCTTCTTTGGCTGAGCGGCCTGTGCAGGGTCCGGTTCATCACAGTACCAGTTCATTTTCGGCTGGTCGCATCGCCAGATGGACGGATAGTCCAGGCTGTGTGCCTGCGCGGCCTGCGCCAGCGATAACGCAACCCATAGCCATCGTTTCATCGCGCCTCAATCCAGGCTCACCGGCGGCGCGCCATCGTTGCAATAATTCAACTGTATTTTTAGCACCGCATCCGTTTGACCTTCCGGCGTATCGACCTCTTGTTGAGTCAGCACAATCGCCAGCCGCGCGCATCCGGTTTGCCGATAGCGTTTGATCACGGTCGCACGCGCCAGTAACGGGCTGTGACTGTGAAACTGTTGGGTAAACCGCTGAGCGACCTCGCCTTGCAATTCGCCTTCGGCGTGTCCGTGTTCAATCGCATCGACAAACACATCATGCGGCGTCGGATAGACGGTTCGCGCGTGGCTCTGAAGGGCCACACAGAGGTTGAATGCAAACAGAAAAAAGCGCATTTTCATCGGTCAACCTCATGACTGTTACCGACCTTGTCCCGTACCGATTGGCGCACGGTCTCGGTCATTTTCGCCAAGTCAGGCGATTTTGGCACCATGTCGGCGATAAACTCAGACAAGTCCATTCGGCTAAAATCCAGCCGCTGTAGCTCAGTCTGCGTGAACCCCCGGCAGTTGTCCAAGCTCAGTCCCAATTGCGCCTTGCCTTGAAGGTTGACCAATTTGGCGAGTTTCGAGTTAAAGCAGCAATGGCGCTCTTTTTTCTCGATGCACAGGCCGATCAGCGGAATGCGCTTCGAGCAATAGCTCTGCGTGTGCACGCATAGATTCTGTCCGCGTTTTAAGGTCATCACTTGCTCGGACGGTTCGCAGGCCAGCCATTTCTGAATCAGCATCACGGCGATCTGAAGTGCAAAGCTGGTCGGATCGAACGCGACCAGTTGAAAGCCGTTGGCAAACGAGAACTGAAAGGACAGCCCGTAATAGCTGAAGGTCGGATTAAAAATCCCATCGCCAATCGTTGAAGCCCAACGATTGATCGCGCCCAATCCCTTCCCCATCAACGTGCCATCCACGGTTGGATAGAGTGCATCGTAGACATATTTTGAACCGAGCCGCACGCCTTCGCGTCCGGCTTCACCGGCGGCGGTCATCCCTGCGCTGAGCAGCGTCCAGTTGGTCAACGTCGCGCCGCCGCCAGATGCGGTGCAACAACTTTTGATTTTGACTGCACCGCCAATGACCTTGATCGAACATTCTTCGGGATAGCCCTTAAACAGCTCGATCTGGCCCGGCTTGGCTCCGTATMCGCCCGCCTCGCGGGCGGCTTCCATCATCACGGCGGCGGKCGCAAAGKCTTGATCGGGGGGCGACGAGGTATCGAAGCAACCGGCGGATTCTGACTGGCAAAAGGTACTGTGATCGCACACCGTTCTTTGAACGGTTTTTTCCGGTCGATCCGGGCAGTTATATTGTTGTTCATGCAGTGTGCAGCGGCCATCGGCGGTGCGCTCAATACAGGTCGATCCAATCTGCACGCACCCTCTTTCTCTGAATTCCTGACAGTCGCTGAGCAGGACCTGGCTGCGGCATTCGTACTCCGCTTGATAGCGCCAGCAGTCCCGATAGACCGGATAGCCACTGATATAACGAGTTTCAGAAGGCGCTGTGCAGCGTTCCGATTGTTTAAAACATTCGGCAGCATGCGCCATCATCGTCATTCCCATAGACAGCACGAGCAACCTCCAGGTTTTCATCGTGCCCTCTCTTCCAGCGAAGCGCATCCGTTATCCCAGTGATCCGTGCAGGTCGGGTCACACTGACGGTTCACGACAAACCGGACATCCCATGAGCCGCCGCCTTCGTATCCATAGCCGCCCGTGGTGGCGTTTACCGTGATCGTATTGGCGCCCTCGTGCAGAAAGGGCAGAAGATTGATGTTGGGATAGGCGTTCGGCGGATTGGCTTCGTAGTTGTCTTGCATGTTCAAGATCAACCGATATTGCCAATAACCCGGCGTCTTGCCCTGTTCCGGCGCCCATGTGACGGTCGAATCGCTGCACAGAAGACTAAACACCCACGCTTTCATCGGAATCCTGACCCGCGCGCCCAACGCATTGCAGCGATAGACCCGGCCGCCGTCGCCCGTTTCGGAATACACGGTGACGCCATTCACATCGACGCTGCGCCAGGAGCGCACGCCTGTCACCGCCTGTAACACCGCCTGCGTCATCTCAGCAGGATTTTTGACGGTGAACGTGATCGAATTTTGATAGGTCGTCGATACCCCGTAATTGCCTTCCGCATCATTTAAACTTTGCGTGACGCCAAACACGTGCAGACCCTGATCCGGCTCGCTATAGTAATGATCACCCTCAAGCATTCCATCGACGATGCCGCCTGCCGCACACTCCGGATACGGGGAGCGGCATGTCACTGTCAGCGTTTTCTGACAAGAAGTCGCCTCCAGCGTATTGGCTTCGGTACAGGTTTCGGTGATAAAAGTGGCCGGCGTTTTAATGGTTTCGACGCGGCATTGTTGATGCGAGTTACCGGGAATGGGGCCTGGGTTTTGAATCGTTTCTTTCGAGCCGGTGAGCAGTGGGTCGGTCTTTTTGTCAATCGTGTATTTGGGCCGCTGGCTCGGATTTTTGGTCAGAAAGTTGACCGCATCGCATTCCTGCTGCCGAAAGCCATCGGGGGCACGATCAGTTTGACATTGTGTCTGCTTGGTTGTGCCCGCCCCACCAATCGGATTGCGCCCCTCCTGGAAATAACCGGCCTCCGGCGCAGTCGTGCCGTAATACGGCAGATGGGTTGCGCCCGTGTTGGGATTGACGGTGCCGCTCGCGGTGCCTTTGCCGTCATTGGCAAAGTCCTTGCCCGCCTGAAACGCATCCGATGGGGTTTGGATCGGCGCATCGGCGGATGCGGTGACGTGAATCGCCAGCATCAGGATAACGGTGCAAGTACGCTGAATCACTGCGGCTTTTCTCTTAATCGCTGAAGAGAGCGGACGGCCTCTGGCCCGAATTCCGGCGCACGGCGGGCGATTTCATCCAGCGCATAGTCCAAAGACACATCGCCTGAGAGTGAGACAAAAGAGAGTGAGACAAAATGACCGGAAAGCGCGCGCGCCGTATCGTTCATCAGATCAATGGGACTGTCTTGAGTGAGTACGAGGGTCGGGACCGCGCGGATGTGGTATTGGGTAAATGCTTCGGGGTGGATTAGTACCTGACCGTTCGGTTCGCCTAATGCTTTGATGGCAAGCGCCGTTTGCTTGAACGAATGGTTTTTGAACCCGCGCAGCAAGACCGGCGCGCCGACTCGATGCGCTTGACGCAGTAATCGTTTGAGTGAGGCTTTTGGCATCGTGAAGCTGGCAAAGAGCATCAACGTGTTCCGCTTGTGCGGCGTTGCTGTTTGCGCATACTGACGTGCGATGGCGTCAAGATCGATGCCCGCGCGCGGCGGCGTGGGGATATGGGGAAAACGAGAAGCGGCCTGTTTTGTGGCGGAAGGAGGCACGCCGAACAGGGCTTGGCGCTGGCGTTCACCTTGTTGCATTTCACGCTGGATAGCGCTTTCAGCCGGTAACGTGTGCCTGCTGCCCAAGACCGCCTCAGAGGCGCTCAGCGTTTGCGCCTGCATTTCGCCGGCGAAAACTGCCGCCAGCATCCATCCGATCATCTTTTGATGCGACATCAGAACCCCACGCCTAAACAACAGTTCTTTTTCCGAAAGATCAAATACGCAAAGTCTTCACCCGCATACGGATAGCTTCGGCCCGCGCCCCAAAGGGCGGTTGAGCGACCGAACGGCTGACAACAGCGCCCGTTGATCTTCTGCGTTTGCGGGATCGGATAGAGCATTTGATACTTGTATTGGGTTTTATCCATCACCGGCTGTGGATAAACGCCGCACAGTCCATCCGCGCCGGTTGTGCCCCACATCAGGAATTCGCGATGCAGCTTGGCGGTCATCCGCTGCACCAGCAAGGAACTGGCCTGCACGTGCGAGACATGCGCTTGCACATGCCCGTTAAACGGATAAATGCCGCCGTTGCAGCCTGCACACCAAAACAGCGCATTGCTGCCGAAGCCCGTTGACGCCAACACACAATCGCCCGCACAGGCGGCTTGCGCGACGGGGTTGCCAAACAAAAAAGTTTCAGGGTTCAGCAACATCGTCAATTCGTCGTCATCCCAGGCCGGATCGATTTCGGTCAAATACGCGATATCGAATGGCCCGGTCTCCAGACACGGGTGATCCAACACGATTTCCAGCCAGTACAGAATGGGATCAAGATACCAATGCACCTGATAATGCGATTGTTTGGTGTTGTCTTGCTGCTGGCGCACTTCCCCTTCAGGCGCGCGGATGCCGACATCGAGTTTCACGCCGCCTAACGAAACGAAACAGTAAGGGGTGCGGGTCACGTCCACCCGTCGCACCGGCTCCCAAAATCCGGTCTTGATGCCAATGCGCAACGGATTGGCGCAAGTGCACAGCAAGCCATCCGGGTTGCCGGTGTCTTCCTGGCCCATTGGCGTGATCGGCGTGCCGCCTATCGTCAGCGGAAACAGGCAACGCCAGCAAATATCGGTCAGCGGGTTCGCAAATTTGCCATGGCACACGCCCGCGATGCCTTCATGCGTCAAAGCGGTAAAGGCAATCCAACTCATCACGATCCAGCGTTTCATTGCAACGCCTCCGGTGGGATTTCTTCAAGCAGCAGTTTGTTTTTCTGCTGGCGGATGATTGACGGAACTGCGCGAATCCCAAAACGCTTACTGAGCACTCCCTGCTGATCGGCGTATACCTGTGTTTTCCACGCTTTTGTCAGATCGAGCCATGAGCCGGCGACCAGAATGGGTTTGATCTGGGTGGAGGATCGCGTGATCAATGTGCGCACCGCTTCGCACTGCGCAGGATCGCGCCCGTCAAAGAACACCAGCTGTTTGGACAGCGGGAGAATGTCTAATGGATTGATCCGCGTGCCGGCGGGAATCACAAGTCGGCCATCGTCGGTGCTCACCGCCTGGGGATACGTCACGGTAGGATCGATCAGGCGCTGCGCGCGCTTTGTGACGGTGACTAACCTCTCAACGGGCTTTACGCTCTGGAGGCGGCGCAACGCACGGCGCACGGCGGCGTCTTGCATTCGTTGTAATGCACCGCTGCGCTGTTGGTCGCGCAGGGTGCTCAGGATCACATTTAATGCGTTTTCCTCGCCTATCGGATAGGTCGGGCCGATGGCGCCAAGCTGCACCGCGTGCGCTGCGGATATGCACATCGTCGTCCATAGGAGCGCTAACCATTTAGAACACCGCATACGCCCGCCCGATGATTTCCGACCGCTTCACATTGCCTGCCAGCGCATAGCGCGAGTCCAGACTGTCGGGATGCGGCGTCGCCACAAAATATTCGCCGGCGGGAATCACGCCGGCGGGCGCAGGCGCAAGCGGTATACCCGCCCTGGATTGGGGTTTCGCTTCGCCAATCCTTTGATCATTGACCCAAAAGGTTGCGCCGGCACGTCTGACTGACTCGCCTGGCATGCCGACCACGCGCTTGATAAACATCACGCCTGCTGGATAAGTCGCTCCGCCATGCCAGCGGTAGGCGATGAGATTGCCCTTTTTGAATGCGCCGCCTCGATGGATCAGGTACAGTGTGCCGGGCAGACTCTGGGTCAGATTGATCGTGAACGTGAACCACGGCGTGACCGCCCAGGCGCAGACCCCCATCGTCAAAATGCCGAGGCAAACAGACCCGTACAGACGCTTCACATTCATGGCTGAATCCTTTCACGCACCCAATCGGTCTGATCCGGCACTGTGCCGGCCAGTAGCGCCGCTTTGTTTAGGATCACGCAGTGACAGGTCTGGCCTAATGCCTCTATCGCGCTCGATAACCGCTGCGCAAAATCCGCTGTGTGCTGCTCTGCGGTTGCGCGTTGCGCCTCGGTGACGGCGTGGTCTGTGCGGATGGCCGCCCTGATCCGCTGCTGGTGTTCTTCGACCAGCGTGTGCAGGTCTACGGTGACAATACGTGGCGGCCAGTGGCGGTACAGCGCATAGCCCAGCGGCGCGAACGTCAGCCAGGACATCAGCACAGATGCCAAAACGATGAAGCGATGTTCTTTACGCATCGCCCCGCCTCTTCAGCATCAGGGTTAGCGCTTCCATTGTCGAATACCCTTGATGTAACAGCGCTTGACACGCGTTAAAATCTTCCGCATTTGTGGACGCCATCAGCAGCGAGAACGGATCGGGCATATGGCGCACTACCGCTTCGCCGTTCGGCGAGGAGATCAGCATTTCGGAGAATCGCCCGCGTTCTGTGCGCAGCGAGAGCAGCATCCGCTTGACGGCGGGCGAGAAATGGACAGTGCCGTCTTCGATCAGTTTTTCCAGATTTTTACGGTCCTGGCGCAGGAAAATTTTCCAGTCCGCGTTGTTATAGGCGGCTTTCGACGCCTCATTTTTGTAGGCGTCCTCAATGCCCTGGGTGCCGACACAAAAAATCCCGTTATATTTACGCGCGCGCCGGTAGCCTTCTTCGATGAATTCAGCGGTTTCTTTGTCCGCCCCTAAAAGCTGCCAGGCTTCATCGACCAGACAAATCTTTTTGCGGTCGCGCGATAAATACATATCGTGTGCGATGCGCGACGTAAGCACGAACAGCACCACGCGGCGCAATTCCGGTGCGTTCTTCAACTCTTCCAATTCCAGCCCGATCATGTCATCGTCGAGCGAGAGATTGGCGCGGCCGTTGAAATAATCGCCATAGATGCCCTCGCGCGTGAAGGGCTGGAGTTGCTTCGCGAGTTCGTAAGCGCCGCGTTCCGTGCCGCCCGACTCGTTCTGAATCTTCGAGCGCAGATAATCCCGAATGCGCGTCGGATTGGTCTGTGGGCCGTAGTCTTTCCAGACCGCGGTAATCGCCTCGGCAATCAGCGAGTATTGAAATTCAGTCAGCGGCGCATTTGGAGACGCCATCCGGCCGATCATCGGTTTTAAAAAGCGCATTTCCGCTTTAAAGTCCAACTCGCTGTCAGTGCCGACCCAGGTAAACGGATTGATGCAGAGCTTGGCGTGCGGGGTGAATTCCAGGAACGTGCCTTTTTGCAGTGCGATCAGGTTCTGATACGAACGTCCTACATCAATCACCCATACGCGCGCGCCGATGCCGCGATAGGCGCTGATGATCTCGTTCATCGCCACAGACTTGCCAGAGCCGGAGACGCCCGCGACAAAGACGTTGTAGTTGCCTTGCGGATTGCTATAGAAGTCTAAAAAAGTCAATGACCCGCGACGGCCGAAGAACATCATCACCGGCTCGCCTGCGCCTGTCCATTCGCCGATCACCGGCGCCATATCGACCGCATTGACCGTCGTTTTGGTGCTGATCAAGCGCATTTTTTTGAGATCATCGCGCACCGTACCCGTCAAGGTCATCGGCAGACTGGCGACCAATGCCGGTAAATGGAGCCATTGCAGCGGAAACAGCGTAAAGTGCTCGCTGCGCCAGATATTGAGCGCAATTTGACTTGCGCGATTCAGCGTTTTTTGAGGCGCAAAGAGAAACAGCGTGTGATACAGCTCGCACAGGCTGCCGCCCTGATTCAGATGGTGCGCGACGATTTCCCAGTCGTGCGCCTGCATCATCAATTCAGGCTGAAACAGCGCCATCTTCGAGTGTGCGTTTTGTTTCGTGCGCGCGCTTTTCAGTTGCGCTTTGGTGTGCACGGCGTTCGGATCGAGCGTGACCACCCCGCCGCAGATCAGGAACGGGCACGGGTATTGCAAACCCTCGTCAAAGAACGCGCCAATGATATTCGCCATTTCCCACAGCTCTTTTTTCTGCGGGTAATGCAGTACGCTCAAGCCGCGCGCCGCGATGCGCGTATCCGCATCGCCCGCTTTTTCAGGCGGTGCGCCCCACAGGAGTGCGTTCGGCTTCACGCGCACGTGCTGGCCGAAGGCGGTGACTTGTTCCTTGATCGATTTGCCTGGGTCATAGCGCAGATCGGGAAACGGCGTGTGGGTGAACATGCACTCAGGATTCAGAATCGGCCATAGGAAACGAACCAGGCCCTCGGCATCGAGCGCACACGCAGGCAAGTTCGCGGTGCGCAGGGATGCGCGCAGCGTCTCGCGCAACTCGGACATCTCCTCGATGAGCTTATGATCGCGCGGGGTGCCCGCGCGCGTAACCGAAAACAACAGGCGAATCCGCTTGACCATCAATGGGCTGTCCAGCCACACGGGTTGGCCGGTCGCGCGGCGCAGGTGATCGATCCGGCGTTGCGCCAGTTCTTCAAAGAACGGCGGGCTGCTGCCGCGATCCACCGCGATATGACGACCATCCAGATACGCCTGAAACGATTCATGCAGAATGGGGCTGCCGAATAAACACCACTGAATCCCCACGTTCGGTGGGATCGGCGTAAACAGCGTACCCAGCCGCGTGCGCATCTGATCATCCGCGCCGGTTTGCGCGATCACTTCAAAACAAAAAGCCACCGAATGATCGTTGTAGAACAGTCCCGTTTGCGGGTCGTACTGGTCATACGGCAGTATCCGGTGCACCCCATAGAGGGCGGTGATTTCATTTGCGGCTTTCACGGGTGCGGGCGGCCGGTCAAGCGCTGAGAAACGGCTGAGCACCGTTTCTTGCCAGAATTGTTGGGCGGCGTTTTTGACGTGTTCCAATACGGCGGCGGGCATCGGTTCACTCCCTTAGGGGGCTTCTTCGGAAGAAGGCGCGCCCGGTTGCACGATGCCGTCGAGCATGTCTTTGGCGTGTCCGTCACCGGGCCGGTCCTGGCGTATCCCAATGTCGATCCATGCTTCACCGTCATCGGTGTGCACGGTGCGCTCCGAAAATCCTTCATCAGGGCGCGCAGCCTCTGAATCGGACGGCGGGACGGCGGGAGGCGCGGGCGCGTGCACCGGACGGTCGGCGTCTTCAATACGGCGGCGAGGGTGTTCAATCAGCCATTCCCCCGTATCGACGGTCAAATACACAACGCTCTGATCATGCAGATCGCCGTCGCTGTCTTCCCAGGGGGCGAACCATATGCGCAACACGCGCGGTGCACGGCGAATCGGCGCGCCGCTGGTCAGCGGCGGCGGGAACGGGCTATTTCGCGCAGGCGAAAGCGTGGCGAATGTGCGCTGCGCTGTGTGCGGGCCGGTGCGTTGGCCTGGCAGTTTTCGTTGCATCGCATTCGCGTAAATCCCGCTCATCGATTCGCACAGCACGCCCTCCGGCGCTTGGCAGGCAAAGGACGTTTGAGCGTCATAACCGGATAGACTCGAACAGCCCGCCAGGGGCATCGCCACGGTCAGCATGAAGGCTCGAAATTTCATGGCCCGTCTCCTGTTGGGGCAGATGAGGAAACAGTCGCTGCTTCAGTGSCTYCCAGCCACAGGCCGATCTGTTCAGCGGAGGCCGCGCCAGACCGTAGTCGGCCATCTGCGGCAATGAGCGTGGGCGTGTCGGCGATGCCTAGAGCCGCGCCCAACGCCAGAATGTCATCAATGGGGTGAGCGCAAGCGGCCTGCTGAGGTGCTTTGCCCGCTTGCATCCAGTCGCGCCAGGCTTTTGCCCGGTCAGGCGCGCACCAAATGCGGATCGCTTTCGTTTTCGCGTCCGGGTGCAAGGCCGTCAGCGGATAAAGAAATGTATCAATCGTCACATCGGAAAGACGCGCCAATTCCTGTTCCAATTGCTGACAATACGGGCAGTCCGGATCGCTAAAGACAGCTAATACGCGGCGGCCATCGCCTTGAACGGTTTTGATCGCGTGGGCTAAAGACGAGTGGGAAAAGACTGACTGTCTGGACTTCAACTGGGCCTGCGCCGTCAGGTCAGTTTGCGTGTGCATATCGAACAGATGTCCGAACAGAAAGTAGCGGCCTGTGGGATCGGTGTACGCGATGTTCCCGCCCATCGTCACTTCGTAGAGATCGGCGATGGGGGCGGATTGAACCGCGCTAAAACGGGTGCGGGGATACATCGCTTTCAGTTGGTCGATCAGCGCGGTAGGGGATTGCGCGCCCGCAGGGGCGGAAAACGCCGCCAGCAGCGCGAGCAGGCATCGCCGTTTAATTCTCATTGTGCCCCCTGTTTAAACTGGACCGTCTTAACAGACCGCGGTATGCGCGGCGGACATTCGCATGGCCGCGATACATCGCGCCTTTGGTAATCAGAATCTCGACCGTGCGCCCGCCGTCCGTCTCGATCACCGGAAACAGCTTGTCGGCGGCTTTTAGGTAGTACTGCGCCAGCATGTTCGCTGCACTGCCGGCGCCGCCGCCCAGTACCGCCTGGCTGATCTTGTTCGGATCGAGGGTTTGCGTGAGACCGCCTGCGCCTACACTCGTCAACGTTGCCGATTGCTGGAACGCTTGACCGATGCCGGAGAGCGCCCCCGCGAACAGCGCATGAGCGAGCAATTGGCCTTGTTTGGTGACCAGACGGCCGCGTACCCCCGCCTTGCCGTCTTCACCGATCACCTGGCCCTTCACCGCCATCTCCACTGTTTCGCCGTTGATGATGCAGGTCAGCGACTCGGTGCGCGCCATCATCCGCTCAGCCGATAAATCGCCCCAAGCGGCCGCAATAAAACGGCAGTCTTTGATATTGAGCCGGTGTCGATTGGCGAGATTGGCGGTATCGAGCACATGAAAGGCAACCGGGAGCGGATTGCTCTGCGCTTGTCCGCCGGTGGGCGCATCGACGCCGTTCAGCATCGCGACGCGCACAAAGGAACCGGCTGGAATAAATTCAATCTCACGTTGCGAATCGCCCGCGCTTGACGTGGTTTTGTATCGCTTTGCCTGTTCATCGACAGGGAACCCCACGACTTCGGTGTGACTGCCTCCGTCTGCAGGCAACATTGACGCGCCCGTGCTTTCAAAGCGGATCATTTCCAGTTCGCGTTTAGGCGGCGCAGATGCAGGGAGCGATGCGCTGAATGCCGGCGTGTTGAATGCCCCGGTTGAGCCCGCGGGCAACGGAGGCAGGAGCGGCGTCGCGCGCGTGGCCTCTGGCGGGAGCGGCGCGTTTAGGGTGATGGTATTTTGTTGATCATGCGGGTTCGCTTTGACGGCTTCTAATGCATGTGCGAGCTGCGCGCTCTTTTCTTGTTGCGCCTTTAATTCGTTGCGCACTTCCTGAATCAGGTTTTCGGTCGCTTTCTCCCGCGCAGCGGCTTGTGCGCGCCAGGCGTCTTTGTCCTCGACTGAACCGGGCGGCGGAATCGAAACGGTTTTAGGTTTCTCCCGTACTTGCTTGGGGCCGCTGTCAAACAGGAACAGGCCAACGGCGACCAGGCCAAGCACGCCCGCGACCGCACCGCCGATTAGCCAGCGTTGGCGTTGCTTGATCTGTGTGTTGGGCTCACTCATCGTCTTGCCGTGCACGCACGATAAAAATGTTTGTGGACTCCCCCGCAGCCAGCAGAGCGTGTTCGACCGCAACCGCATCAATCCCCCGCCGGTACAATGCCTGCTCGGCTAACGGGTATTCCGTGGAAGACGTATTGGTCAGACGGTAGTGCTCGCCAACCAGGGTGTTCGTTCGATATTGGTTCAACAGTACAAGCCGGCCTGTTGTCCACAGGGGAACTGTTTGATGGATCGGGAGGATGTCCACGCCGTCTGCCTCGCCCGCGGCCATCGCGCGGATCAAGGCTTTGATGCGGCGCGTGACCGATGCGGCGCGGTGCGCGCTGCACCCATTTCCAGCCGAAGTCGGCCTCTGTATTCCAGAGGACGGACGCAGAACAATCTCCTCGCCGGCGATGGGCTGAGGCACCAGAATCAGCTTGTAGGTGACGCCCTGGTCATCGGAGACGAAGAGCGTGAGGGTGCCGGGGTTGGGCGATGGGTCCGCGAGCGCAAAATAGAGCGCGCCGCGCGCCTCGTCTTTGACGACTGAAAGCGCGCCCTTCTTCGATGGAACGACGTGCGCGATGCGCCGTCCTTCGACCGCGAGCCGATTCGGCTCATTGACCGAGATCGCGGCTTGCTGATGCGCACGGTCGGCGTCTTCGATGAGTTGCGTTGCCATTGCACGGGCGCTGCACAACAGGCTAAGCAGCGCGGCGCTTAATGATTTCTTCAATGCGCAAGACATACAACCGTCCAGAGGCTGTGACGATAAACTCCACCCGATAGGTCTTCTCACGTTCGGAGGTCAGTTGGTCGGCGATAAAGGTTTTGAGCCGACCGCTGACCGTCACACGCTTGGCGCGCGCGGCTACTTCCTCTGTGCGCGGCGCCCAGATCGTTGTGACGCGCTCTTTTTTAAGCCGCAACGCGGCCGCGTCGAGCGCGGTCTTGAGCGCTGGATAGCCGCGCGGATCAGTCATCTTCAGAATCACCTGATTGTTATGGTCAACCGTTTGCGGCGTGACGGTGAGCACCTGGCCCAGCACGTAATCGGCCATATCCAACAAATAATCCGCGCTGGCGGACTGCGCGCCGATCTCGTAAGGCCGCCGGACTTCGGGCGGCACAATGCGCGTCGTCTCGCGGAACATCACCCATCCCAATAGCCCCGCCCCGAACAACAAGACGGTCAGCAATCCAACATTCATCAGGCGGTGAAAATGCAGTTGCGCTTTGAGCGCGTCCCGTTCGTGATAGGCTCGATGGGGCGTCATCCCGACTTATCCGTTCAACTCACGCAGATGAGAACCCGGCAGTGCGCGCAACGCCGGCCAGCCGGTCAACCAATACAACCCATGCGCCGCGATGCCGGGATGCTTGCCCGCTTTGAGCTTGCTGTAGCCATACGCGAGCACCAGCCCGAACGTCAGCCCGCTTAAGGGGTAGCCGATGCCGACGCCGACGAGTGTGCCGAGTAAGCCAATGCCCGCCACATCGCGTTCCCAGAACAGAAATTTGCCTGCGTCGTCCAACCGGCGCGGAATTGTGTGAGAAAGGTCGGGCGTCGTCATTGCTCTGCCCTAGACGGTCGCGGTAAAACTGGCGTTGACAATGCCGATCACCACGCCGATGCCAACCGCTAAAATGATTGCGCCGAAAAACCAGCTCCAATCCTTTCTGACCGCCGCCATGATCGAACCCACTGCAATCGCGACCATCGCGGCCAATTTGCCGAGATTGCCTTTGACCCAGCTCTCGAATTTGCGCGTCGCTTCTTCAAACTCGGTGCCGTCGCTGGCGAAAACGTGCTGATACCACAGCATCAGCCCGAAGATCAGCCCTACGATGATCAGCGCTTTGATCCATCGGCGCGCGTCAAAGCTTGTGTGAAGAGGGGGGAAAGTCTTCATGTGTTGCTGTGCTCCTCATCAAAATGTCTGTTCATCGGCTTGGGGTATGAATGCCATCCGCTGTCTGTTCTGGATGCCCTTCATTCATTCGCTTAACGCAAACGAGGGGCGATCATCGGCTCATGCGACGGGTGCGGGGCGCGTAATTTCACAGCTTCGTCAGGTGTTAAGCGTGTCAACGCCAACAACGGCGTGTGCGTGCCGCCGGCAAGCACCCGTTTGGCGGCCTGCGCATCGCCGATCAGCACGGGCGGATCGCTCGGAAAGCCGGCGAGCGTGTTCTGCGCCTCAAAAAGGCCCATCAGCACGGGCGGATAGTGTGGTGTTTCACTGCGCATCCGGTAGCCGCGGTATCGATTCACAAACTCGTTGCGTACGAACGGCCATTCGTCTTCGGGTTTTGACCCAAGCGGAATCCAGCCGCCCATCTCGTATAGCACGCGGTGAATCAGCGCGTCATCGAACACCACGCTCTGGTACGGCCCGACCGCCCGCACCGCGCGGTCTACTTTCGACCAGGCGATGAGCGCCGCGTCTTGCGTGGTGCCGCCCAACATCCGCACGATATCTGCTGGCTTCGGCAAAAATTGCCCCGTATCCGGATTGATGCAGTGACGGCCAAACGCTTCAGCCGCCGCCGCTAAATCGAACGGCTGCATTGCTTGCCACCAGATCGACAGCGTGTAGGTGCTCAATGCCTTGTTGTAAAAATCGTAGACGCCTTGCATCAGCGCCTTGAATGGGGCGGCGTTATTCGGGTGCATCGCGCTGCTCCATGTCGGCCAGCCAGGCGTTGGCGACGTGTGCATTGTGTGATTCAAGCGCCATCTGCCTGGTGTGGGATAACCTGGTACGAACAGGCGGTTGTGCCACTTGGGAAGCCAATACGCGATCCACATAGGCGGGKAGGAATGTAATCGGTTCACGCGCCATCCCGTGCGCCCGCCGCACCGCTTCGGCTACACGCCCAATGCTCACTTGCCGCTTGCACCATGCGGAGAAGATCGGCCAGGCGCGGTGCCGGTCGCGTTCGCTCAACGTGATACCCTGTTGATCGTGAAAGTAATGCGCCCATGCCTGTTCATCCGGGGGGATTTCATCCTCATCATCGTTCTCGCGCGGGTTGAAAGGATCGATGACGATGGATATCCCCCTGTGGGTGTGAGTACTTTCTTCTGAAGATGAAGATGTAGACGAAGATGTAGCGCCGTCACCCTGCCACTGGCAAGATGTTTCACCCTGCCCTTCACCCTGCCGACGGCAAGGTGAAGGGTCAGGTGCGTCACCTTGTGGCTGGTCAAGTGAGGGAGTAGGTGAAGACAGGCGGTCTGGTATCGTGTCACCAGCATCCTCACTTTCGCCGTCATCTTGCCGTGCAGTAAAACGGGTTGATCCGCCGTTATGCAGACGTTTGTATTCATCTATCACCATGCGCGACGAGTACCAGATCGGTCCTGCCTGGCGAACGATCAAGGTCACGGGATCGCCGTGTTTGCGGCCCGAATGGGGCGTATAGATCAGCGGCTCGCATGTTTCCCCCGACTCCGCGCCTTTTAATACGCCTCTGGCGCGTAAAGTCTTCAGCATCGCTGTAGAACAACCGACTGCTTGCGCGATCTCCTTGAGCGTCCAGCGTAAAACGCCATAAGTCGCTGAATCGTGCAGCAGGCACATCACATCAATCCACACGCCTTTTTCCGCATGCGTGCAACGGCGTAGATTGCTGTTGGCTTGCCAGTCGGCAGGATAAAATTGAAAAGCAGGCCGCTTCATTTCGATCTCCCTGATAGAAAGCCGTCTTTAAGCGCACGAATCCATTCGGTCAGGGTTTTGTTTGTGCACAGCGCACAGCCACATTCGCTTGCCTCAGATTTCCCCATCGCTCTGTGTCCTCATGATTCAGATAACGCGCCTGCGCGGTGCTGCGGACTTCTGCGCCGTTGAGCCAGGCATCGAGGTCTGCTTTGCGATACCACACCCGCCCGCGCTTGATGAACTTGGGGCCTGTGCCATTGGATGCTTTGATCGCTAACGTTTTAGCGGATAAGCCTAAATACGCTGCCGCATTTTTACGATCCATACGGCCATCCGGCAAAACGATCACCACAGGCGTAACCAGGGAGTCAGACATCGGGACGATCTCCTGTAGGCGGATGCAACAGTATAAGTATTATTTTTGGTGATGTGTCTTGCATAAGAACACATGGGAATCTAAAATACTCATCTAGAACTTTCGAGAACCTTTGGCGCAAAGGACCAGGCCGTGACGGAACAGGACAAGCGCAAAAACAGCATGAAAACGCCGAATACGGAAACCCTGACGCTGCGAATAGAACCCAAGCTGCGCTATCTGGCCGAGTTGGCTGGGCGCAAGCAGCGCCGCACGCTGACCAGCTTTATTAAATGGGCCACCGAGAGAGGTTTGAATGAGGTCTTGCTCAAGGAAGAAAGTTATTTCGTCAATCCAAACGGCGGAGAGGAGCAATATCAGCCTGAAATCACGATTGCAAGAGCCGCTGCCGATTTATGGGATGTAGATGAAGCCGACCGTTTTATTAAGCTGGCGTTGCGTTTTCCTGATCTATTGACCCATGAGGAACAGGTCTTATGGAAACTCATTCGGGAAAACCGCTATTTGTGGCGCGGATCGTTTACCGGCCCTGACAAAAAATGGACATGGACCATCTGTCAGTCGGCGTTTTACTTTGAGCGTCTTAGAGAGCACTGGCCGACTTTTGTTGACGTGGCGCGCGGTGAGAAAGCGCGCGCTGAATTGCCGACTTGGTCATCCCCTGAATTAGAGAATAACGATGGCAAAAACGTTTAATAAGCTCACGCGCCAGGCGATGCGCCAACTCGCACCGGGCAAGTGCATCACTGAACACGGGATTACTTTTGATCGAACAAAAGAGAACGACGGGGTGTTTACCGTCAATGTGATGGTAGACGGTCAGCGCATCCATCGTGTAATAGGCCGCGAGTCAGAGGGCACAACGCGGACACAGGCGGAAGAATTTATGACCAAAATTCGCGCCGATGCAAAACAGGATCGTCTGGCGTTGCCGAAGGGACGCAAAGTTGCGCTGTCGTTTCGAGACGCAGCCGCAAAGTATCTGGATAAGCTCGCGCTGGAAGGTGGGAAAGATTTAAAAATGAAAAAGATGCGGTTTAAGTGGCATCTCATTCCATTTTTTGCCGAGATACCGCTATCGAAAATCAGCAGTTCCGATATTGAGCGTTATAAGCAACAGCGACAGCAGGCGCTTTCGTTTCACGGTGGAGATACCGTCAGCGCTAAAGCGAAAGAACAAGGCATACTGCCGAGCCAAAAATGTAATCCAGTGAAGCCGGGCACAATTAATCGAGAACTGGCCGTACTCTCACATCTTTTTAATAAAGCGGTTGAATGGAAATGGATTGACCAGCCGCTGACTCAAATTAAGCGGCTTAAAGAAGGTGAAGGTCGTATTATCTATTTAACTATAGAGCAGATCGGAAGGCTGATTGAATCTGCTAAAGCGTCGAATAATCCGCAGCTTTATCCATTTATTGTCATTGGATTGGAAACATCGATGCGGCAATCCGAAATCCTATCGATGCGGCGTGAAAATATTGATTTAGAACGGCGCGTGATTTGGATTCCAAAGGCAAAGGCGGGAAAACGCGAGCAGCCCATCACCGCGCATTTGGCAGAGTTTTTAGCGGAGTGGATGGCCTCTTTACCACCCGGTACACCGTGGCTGTTTCCTTCGCCCGCTGCAAAATTAGGCCATACCGTTGATATTCGTAAGCCGTTCGTTAAGGCGGTCATTGAGGCGGGTCTCGACCCTTCGCTCGTTGTGCGGCATACCCTCCGACACACAGCGATTACTCATCTTGTTCAGGCTGGAATTGATCTGCCAACCGTCAAGCGAATTAGCGGACACAAGACGCTAGCAATGGTCGAGCGCTACGCGCATCAGAACGGGCAACATATTCAAAGCGCAATGGATCGGTTACAGCAAAGAATACAAATAGATTGATTTTTTGTTGACCCGATTACACAGGAATTACACAGAGATAAGAGAATTAGATGAGCAACAAAGTACTAACTTATTGATTCTATTGGCTCCCCGAGTAGGACTCGAACCTACGACCTGCGGATTAACAGTCCGTCGCTCTACCGACTGAGCTATCGGGGAATAGAAACAAAAGATTGTATGGATGCATAATGCGAGTGTCAATGACATGTATAAGGTCACTCCATAGGCGTGGAGCGTGGTCTTGAAGATTAGAGCTGCTTCATCATTTTGGAAAAGGCTGCGTTTTGACGGTTATTCAGCAAAGGCTTTATTTAGCAACGCACGCGCCGCTTGATAACGCAGTTGCTGTCCAAGTGTGTCCCAAGACAGCGCTGCGCCGCGCCCCTTCAGGCTGCACAGACGCGCGGACGAAGCGGCGGAAGGCGTGTGCTGCACACCGTCAAGCACCTGTTGCGCCTGATCGGGATGATTGCACACGAGCGCCATATCGCAGCCGGCATGAAGCGCCGCTTGTGTGCGCTCAGTGATGCTTCCGATTGCGCGTGCGCCTTCCATCGACAAATCATCGCTCAGAACTGCGCCGCYAAAACCAAGCCGTTGCCGCAGAATATCGTGCAGCCAAATCTTCGAGAAGCTGGCGGGSCGCGCATCGACGGCCGGATAAACTACGTGCGCGGGCATGACTGCGGTGAGCGCCAAATCGATCCAAACATAAGGTTGCGCATCATGCAGGAGCGCATCGAGCGGACGGGTATCGACCGGCATTGCGTGATGCGAATCCGCCTCCACAAAGCCATGCCCGGGAAAATGCTTGCCGCAATTTGCCATGCCCGCTAGCGCAAGCCCGTGACACAGATTTTTCGCCAGAGCCATTACGATGCGCGGATCGGCATGAAACGCGCGGTTGCCAATTGCGGTGGAGTGGCCATAGTCGAGATCAAGCACCGGCGTAAAGCTGAAGTCGATACCGCTAGCCCGTAATTCTGAAGCCAATAGATAGCCAGCGGCGGKSGCTACGCGCGCGGCGAGCAGTGCATCATGGTCCCACAATTCACCGAGCCGACGCATTGCGGGCAAATGGGTAAACCCATCGCTCTTAAAACGCCGCACGCGTCCGCCTTCATGATCGACGGCAATCAGCACATCATCGCGGATGGCGCGAATGTGCGCCGTCAACGCAGTCAGTTGTGCGCGATCCTTAAAGTTGCGCGTAAAGAGAATCACACCACCGGTGTTGGGATGCATCAGCCGGCGTTGTTCATCACGGCTCAGCTCAAAACCGGAGATATCAATCATCACAGGCCCAAGCGGGCACCGTGCTGTATTCATAAACTCATCACTCAGTGAGGGATTGAACGCAGATCATTGACCTGCTGCGGTGAAACGGGCGTACCGTGATTGTTCCAGGACGTTCGGATGTATGTCACCACAGCGGCAATTTCTTGATCAGAGAGCAGCTGCGCAAACGGCGGCATGCCGTATGGACGCGGATTCCCCGCCGTCGAGGGCGGATAGCCGCCTTCCAGCACCATTCGGATCGGATTGACTGCAGAGCGCATCTGGATCGATTGATTGTTGGCGAGCGGCGGCCAATGCGGCGGACGCCCGAGTCCATTCTCTTCATGGCAGACCGCGCAGAGTTGGATATAGATTTTTTTGCCATCCACGCGCAGCGTTACGCCCAGTGATTTCGATACCTTGTACTGCGCCGGTTCAGGCGGCTCTTTATTTTGAGGCAAAGCCTTTAGATACACCGACATCGCGCGGATATCGGCGTCTGACAAATACTGCAAACTGTTATGGACCACTTCGGACATCGGGCCAAATACCGCGCCGCGTTGCGAGACGCCGATTTTCAGAAAACCGGCGATATCCTCGAGCGTCCAGTCGCCTAAGCCGGCTTCGCTCGACGTTAGGGAGGGCGCATACCAGTTTTGTAATGGAATCAGTCCGCCTGAAAAGGAGGCGTTTTTATTTTCTCCCCCAAGCAGATTGATACTGGTATGACACATGCTGCAATGTCCCAGCCCTTCAACAAGATAAGCGCCGCGATTCCATTCTGCGGATTGCGCCGGGTCAGGCTTGAATTCGCCTTTGGAAAAAAACAGCAGACGCCAGCCGATCAACAAAGGACGAAAGCTAAATGGAAACTGCATTTCGTTGGGGCGGTTTGGCTGATGAACCGGCGCTAAGGAATGCAAATAGGTATAAATCGCGTCCGAGTCGGCGCGCGTCACTTTGGTGTAGCTGGGAAATGGAAAAGCCGGATAGAGAAAACGGCCATCTTTGCCGCGGCCGGCGTGCATCGCTCGATAAAAATCGCCAGCGCTCCAAGCGCCAATACCCGTTTCATGATCCGGTGTGATATTCGGCGTATAAAGCGTGCCGAATGGCGTTGGCATCGCTAAGCCGCCGGCAAACGGCTGGCCGCCACGCGCAGTATGGCATGCAATGCAATCGCCCGCCCGCGCCAGATATTCGCCGCGCTGAATCAGTTCGGCACGCTTGGCCGGATCAGACGGCATCACAAATGTTTGTCCGTTTGCCAACGGCGCTTGCCGATCAAAACGAAAACGCCCCAACAGCGCCGCCGTCACCACACCGCCGGCAATGATCAAAACAATCCATACGATGAAGAGAATCTTGCGTGACATACGGCTTCTCAATGCGGCACGCTGCCGCATTGCAGCGACAATTGGACGGATCCCGCGGGCGCAGGCGCAAGATCAGAGTGATACACCTGCATCGAAAGCCAGCGGGCGACCGCGCTGATATCCGCGTCGGATAAATGGGCCGCGATGGCTTGCATACAATCAGGCGCGGCCGCACGGCGCGACCCCGAACGCCACGCGCCCAGCTGCGCGCTGATGTAATCGGCAGAGAGTCCTAACAAACCGGGAATCGACGGTTGCACGCCTGCCAGAGTTTGATGGTGACACGCGATACAAGCGGGAATTCCTTTTGCCGCATCCCCCTCTTGCGCAAGCATTTGACCGCGCGCGAAGCGCGATGGCGAGAATGGCTCAGAAACAGACGGTTCAAACGGCATGTGCGACGGGCGCAGTTTTGAGTAATAAACGGCGATTTCATAGAGATAATCGCCGGACAAATACGTGACCAATTCATTCATCGGCGGATAATTGCGCCGACCCGCGCGGAAATTCTTGAGCTGTTCGGCTAAATAACCCGCCGGTTTACCCGCCAGGCGGGGAAAATAATCATTGTGGGTGCCTTCGCCTTGTGGACCGTGACAAACGGCGCAGGCTTTGACGCGCGCGGCCATTGTATCCGGCGCACTGGGCTGTGCCGCAGGCGTCTGGGCCGCGCAGAAGGCGCTGAATGTGGCCGCCGCGCTGCTGAATACAAAATACGCGCGCAGCGCGCGGAACAGGCGCATTGAAAAGCCGCTAAACTTCATTTTGGGTTCGGAGGAAATGATTCATTCTATCTCACTGCACGCTTGCATTCGGGATACCGTCCAAAAACCACTGTGCATGGAAATGTGTTATTTAGCCAAAATCATCCTTCCACGCGCGCAATGCCGCAAAAACGGCTAGACGGTCATCGCAGCGGGCAGCGCGGATCGTCGTCAATGGTTGGAGCAGGGCAGGTTCTTCGAGCCGCAAAAAGGGATTGACGCGTTTTTCATGCCCGATGGTCGTCGGCACGGTTGGCATGCCCGCTGCACGCAGCATTTCAGCTTGACGCTGCCAGGTCCGTAATTCGGCATTTTCAGGTTCGCACGCGCGTGCGAAGCGAATATTGGCGAGCGTATATTCGTGCGCGCAATGCACGCGCGCCGTAGCCGGCAAAGCGGCAAGCTGATCCAGCGAAGTGAGCATTTGGCGCGGCGTTCCTTCAAAAAGCCGTCCGCAACCGCAGGCGAAAAGCGTATCGCCGCAAAACACACGCGGCGGGCAGGCAGGCGCACCCGACAGGAAAAAAGCAATATGCCCCCGCGTATGGCCTGGCATATCCAATACGGAAAAGATCAACTCCGGTGTTTGAATCTGCACTGCGCTCTTTCCCCGCACCGGGTGCGTCACGGCGGGAATCTTCTCGGACGCTGGACCATAGACTGGAATATTCCGCCCGCGCACCAACGCGGGCACGCCGCCCGTATGATCGCCATGGTGATGGGTGAGTAAAATGGCGCTTAATTGCAGCCGACGCGCGCGCAAATAAGTGTGCACAGGCCGCGCATCGCCCGGATCAATCACTACGGCTTCGCGGCCGTTGGAAATGGCCCAAATATAGTTATCGCGAAACGCGGGGATTGCCGTGTATTCGAGCGCGCTATATCTAGCGCCTGAATGATCCATCTCAAACTTTCCTTTATCAATGCATATGCCTGTTCCACCCAGCCTAGCGTGGCCCGTTTGGGCAGCGTCACCGCCTGGCCGCACTGTGCTGAGCTGGGAACAGGCGCAACTTGATGCCCTGGTTAGCAATATCTTCGGTTATCACGCAGTGCAGTTAGGATTAGCACAGCTGAATACACTGCGGGAAAACCGCATGTCATGCCATACCCTTGCACTCGACACAATTCCGGATGGACGCGAACGTCTATTCTTGGAAGATTCTTTTAACTCAATCATCCAATGCGATTTTCCAGAACTTCCCTTTGCAACGCATAGCATCGATTTACTTGTGATGCCTCACACGCTTGAACTGACCCGCGAACCGCATCAACTCTTACGCGAAGCGGCGCGCGCATTGCTGCCTGAAGGCCAAATCGTCATGACTGGATTTAACCCGTATAGTCTGTGGGGCGCACGGCACGCGCTCGGAGATAGGCACCGTCAGCCATGTATGCCCGGTCCTTATCCGCTTATTTCTCTGTCAAGACTCAAAGATTGGCTTAAACTGCTCGGCCTTCAACCGGATCGGGGCCATTTTGGCGTTTATACACCCCCTTTTAATACAGAACGCTGGCTCAATCGATATCATTTCCTGGAAACTGCCGGCCGCCGCTGGTGGCCTATCTTCGGCGCCGTATATATCATCACGGCGATCAAGCGCGTGCGCGGCATGCGGCTCATTGGGCCAGCGCAATTGAACAAACCCTCGCTTTTACCTGCGCCTTCGCCTATTTCTTCGACATCCAAGACGTTCAAAGAATGAATGTAAAACTCATCCAGATCTATGCAGACGGGGCTTGCCAAGGAAACCCTGGCCCAGGCGGCTGGGGCGCTGTACTGCGCTATCACACATTGAACGCGGGAATGAAGGAACGGGAGTTATTCGGGCATGAAGCGGCGACGACCAATAACCGGATGGAGCTGATGGCAGTCATCGCAGCGCTTGAGGCTGTGCAGCCCTCCCTTTGTGTAAACAAGATCGAGATTTATACGGATTCACAATATGTACAGAAAGGGATGAGCGAATGGATTCACCGCTGGCAGCGGAACAATTGGATGACGGCAGCAAAAACGCCCGTTAAAAATGTGGACCTATGGCAGCGGCTGGCGGCTCTGACTGCATTGCATTCAATTCAGTGGTACTGGATCAAAGGACACGCAGGCCATCCCGAGAACGAACGCGCGGATCGGCTCGCGCGCAAAAGTATTGCGGTTTTCCACGCGGATCGGGAACGCGCCTAATCACTTTTAATTCATTTTTGGACTGCCCTCTTATTCCCATGCGTCAACTCGTCATCGATACCGAAACAACCGGCTTAAACGCTCAGTCGGGCGATCGTATTGTCGAAATCGGCTGCGTTGAATTGATCAATCGCCAACTGAGCCGCCATACCCTCCATTTTTATCTGAATCCAGAGCGTGAAAGCGCCAAAGAAGCGCTTGCTGTGCATGGCTTAACGGATGAATTTCTGCGCGATAAACCCAAATTTGCGCAGATTGCCTCTGAATTGTGCGCCTTTATCCGAGGCGCGCAAATCATTATTCACAATGCCCCGTTTGATTTGACTTTCCTGGACACGGAATTGGCTTTGCTCGGTTTGCCGCCATTCCAGGAATATTGCGGCGTCGAGATTATTGATACCTTAGCGCTGGCGAGAACGCTTTTTCCTGGCAAACGGAATTCTCTCGATGCGCTCTGTGAACGTTTTGGAGTGGATAATACCCATCGAACCCTGCATGGCGCTCTGCTGGATGCCAATTTGCTCGCGCAACTCTATCTGGCGATGACGCGCGGGCAGGAAAGCCTGCGGATCGATGTATTTGAACCGTCTGCGCCCAGCGAAAATCTTCTTATTCCGGCGGCGTTGAATTCCGAGGTGCTGCTTGTACAAAAGGCTTCACCCGATGAGATTGCAGCGCATACCGCGATGCTCGATGCACTTGATCAAACTTTAAAAGCTTCTTGCGTGTGGCGCTCATCGTTATAATTGCTAGAGCATTTTTCAGCGAGGTTGCGACTGGCGCGAACGCGAAGACAGTATGGGAATCGGTGCGGGCGGAGCGGGTCTGCTTCTGGTAGCGGCTTGGCAATGCTCCCTAAACTAGGGGGTGAGAGTCCCGCCCAGGTAAACGCTAGCGCCGAGCCTGGTATTGAGCCTTGCAGGTATCCTGGCCACAGGGCACTTGATGCGTAGGCACAAAAGCAAGCGAGGGACAAAGGTAACAGGTCATGCTGACCGTGAAGGATGTAGTCCCGAAATGAGCGCGTTGGAGATGGCTGCTGGAGACGTGAGCCCAGCAGGCAGCAGTGCTCGCCCCGCTAAGGCAAGCGGTCACCCCCTCCCGGGATCTCAGAGCGTATCGAACTTGACATTAAGTGTAGGGGGTAAGCAAGGAGATCCGATAGTTGGCGCGTCAGCGCCCCCCTTAACAAGCCTGAACAGCAAGGAAAGGGGCAGAGGCTATCGGAAGTCAGAGACGCCCATAGTAGCGGCGAAGATGGAGCGAAGGGGTGTCAGTTTGAGATAAGGAGTAAAGGAAACATGACCCGACACCGGGCGGATTTTGTTCATGACAACACCACTTATCCGTTTCACACAATGGGCGCAGGAAAGTCCGCAGCGCAAGTACAACGGGCTGATGGGGATGCTGTTTGACCCTGCCGGACTGGAAGCGAGCGAAGCGCGCCAAGCGGCAAACAAGGCGTGCGGAGTAGATGGGATGCGCAAGGTGGACTATGCACAGGGATTGACAGAACGGCTAAATGAACTGTCGGCCAAACTCCGAAGCTTGGGGTATCGACCGAAGCCGGTAAGGCGAGTGTATATACCCCAAGGAAACGGTCGCCGCGCGTTAGGCGTGCCCAGCTTTGAAGACCGGCTAGTGCAAGATCGAGCCAGCCAGATGTGACAGGCGATCTGTGCGCCGGAGTTTCGGGACTGTTCGTAGGGATTTCGTCCAGGGCGCAACGCTGTCACCAGCGCAATTAAACTGACCCACATCAGCGGAATGAAACTGACCCACCTCACGTAAATTT
>LXRJ01000181.1 GCA_001684025.1 Candidatus Glomeribacter gigasporarum
GCCTCTTTTGGGGTGGGTCAATTTTCAGTGCATTTCCAGGCTCAGTTTTCGGTGCATTTCAACAGTTGTAGTCCTGCTCCAATCCCTCTTCGGTCGATTTGCGCGTGTAGATCGCGCAGCGCTTGGGAGCCGGAGCGTTCATACTTCCCTCCGCACGCCAAAGAAGGCGGGCCCCGACCACTGGGTGCCGGTGATATGGCGTGCTGCCGCCGACAGGCTCTTGAAGATTTGGCCGTTCAACTCATACTGACCGGCGGGGGTCACGGTCACGCGGTATTCCCTGCCTTCGAATTCGCGCAGCAATACAGTGCCCGGGTGCGAGATAGACGCCAGAGGTGCGCTGCGCTCGAATCTTAGAGGTGCGTTGGCCGATGTTGGCCAGCCGCGTGCGGGTTTCCAGTGGGAGGCCACCATATACGGCTTCTTGCAGCTTGTAGGCCAGTCGGGAGATGAGATACGGGCGGTTCGGGTGTGGTGGGCGGCGCGGAAAATGCTGGTCCCACAGCGACCAGAGGGCCTTCATCGGCAGCTGCGGCAACGCTGCAACCTGGGCGGCAACAGAGGGCGGCGAGGCATCGTTCATGGCAGATTCCTTTTGGCACGCTGAGAAAAAGTTCGATCAGGCGGTATTAGCGCGCTGTGGGGCCGGAAAGCCAAGCGGAAAACCCTCTTTAGAGGAGGCGTCTGGGCTCGCTAACTGCACGGGAACGCAGCAACGCACGCACCAGAATCGAGACGATCTCCTCGGCGCGTTGCAGAGGTGTCAGTTGATCAGGTGGCAAGCTATAGGCGGTGGACATTTGAGTTCTCTTGATCCAGGCAAACGGTTCTCTGGATCAGGATTTTCCAGTCTTCAAGCCCGTTTGGGAATGCAGAAAGTGCGGGCGAATCAGGGCAGTTGCAGGTAAAGTGCAGCGCCTGCGGTCGGATGCGCGCAGTTGCGTGGGTATTTTTTAAGTGGGAGGAGGGATTTTTTAGACGAAAGAAAGCAGGCAGGTGACTTGGCCTTATGAAATCACATGCAACAACGAGGAAGTTCAGCGCAGCCTTTCAGAAAGGAAGCGCCGGATAGGAAGCAAACGCGGATGGACTTTTACTTTGAACTCGGGTCCCCGAACCGTTTTTCGTATAGATGTTTTATGAATTCGGGTAAAGGTGCTTTCCAAGGCTCCTGTTTATGATTATCCAGTTTGCCGAGCTTCTTAGGATTCATCCCCAGACGTTGTGCCATCGTCACAGTGGCAATGGAAAGCCGATGCCGTTTTTTAGCGATGGCCCATTCCTGCTCGTTTTTCATCACGGGTCATTTATCAAATGCAGGCCGCGCTCATTCATCGGGGGCAGAAGGCCGCTGCGGGAAAAGCAGCCAGAAAGGAGATAGAGGATTATTTAGGCTCAACTAAATCTTCGTCTTCTAAGTCCGTTATCCGCTTGACGAACTCTATAGGCGAGCCCGCATCTAGCATTTTGCGAGCAGCTTCCAGCTTGGCTTTGCGCTCCGCTGTCTGCCATACCTCCGCCTGGCTGGCTTGCATGCCTTGTTGGATGCCTTTCTGCCAGCCTCGCTCTTCTATGCTGGTTAGAATTTGCACGTTTTTCTCCTTTTCGATTTCATCAATGACCTCATTATATCGGATCTTCAGGTTCTCAGGCAGCGTCATGATCAAATCCATGAACCGATAGAGATTGATAATCTCATCTTGTCCAAAGCCGCGCTCGTATAATTGGCGTGTCAGGATTGCTTTGTTATCAAAACGCGCCTCTGGATTCTTTTGCGTTTTCTGAGCCGCCAGATGCACCGCCACAACAATGCCGAACGGGTTAGCATCGGCCAGCAGTTCGGCCTCACGTCCTTCCCAGTCCAGCAGCTTGACCATCTCAAAATTGAAAGTGGTGATGGTTCTGCCCCAGATTTCGGACTGGTATTGCGTGGGCCGCCAGTTGGGGCGGTTGTCAGCCAGCACGACCAGCGTCATGACCGGCAATTTTCGGAGGTTGAAGACCAGATAGTTATAGATGTACATGCGCTCGGCAAAGTTCGCTTCATAGGCTCCCTGGATGTCGAGATGCAAAAGCACAACGCAGTCTTGCCCTTCGATTGAGCGCACCTTGAAAAGCATGTCCACAAGCCGCTTGCCGATGATGGCATCCGTAGTAATGGCCTGCAATTCTTTGTCCAGCACCTCAAAACCCGCTTGCCAATCGATTTTGTCGGCAAGAGCGGGGAAGAAAAACTGCATGAAGGCTTGAAAATAGCCATGCAGAATATCCTTCCAGGCTTCGTCTGCGTGGGCGGGCGGGTTGGTGGAAGCGGCCATTATAGAACGCAGTTTACCGCCGTTCATGCCGATTTCAACGCGCCTTCCATTTCTTGATCTCAAGGCCTTGGCTTTTTCTCAAAAGTGAGCGTTACTAGGTGCATTGCAGGTTTTTTCATCAGAAGCATAGACCTATGAACACGATTTAAGTCCATAAAAAGTAAGGGGGGCACGCCCCATAAGCGCTAACCAAATTTATAGTCCCCACTTTTCGCGTTGA
>LXRJ01000204.1 GCA_001684025.1 Candidatus Glomeribacter gigasporarum
GCCTGTGGGCATTATTTTGTATAAATACAGTACTGAAATTTATTATAAAGTGTTATTACCAAAATTCTGCAAAGATAGGTCATGTATAATGTTGGGTATTGTTATCGAAATGGAATTGAAATTGAAAAAGATGACTTTTGATGATAACACTTTATAATAAATTTCAGTACTGTATTTATACAAAATAATGCCCACAGGCATTATTTCAGAACCTGAGTTTGAGATGGCCTAACGATTAATTTAACTGAAGACTTTTAATAACAAAGAATTATGATTTCTACTCGGGTTAAATTAATTATTAACTTACCTCAAGCTCGTCCTGAAATAATGCTTGTGGGCGTTATTTTACATAACTACAATACTTAAACTTCATAATTATGTGATCTCGACTCTTATTCATAATCTTTCATACAAAGTATACCTGATCATGCATGTCTACAAAAGAATTTAAAAGTCATTTGATATAATCATTATAAGCCTGTAATTTAAAACAAATAACTTAGATAAATAAGTTTAAAATCAAATTACTGTAATATGAATTGTATCAATAGCATTTGAATAAAATCACAACATTAATGTAGTAAGTTGTAGATTCATTTTGCTGTCAAATACTAAGACCATGCGGAACTGATCCAGAACAAAGAAAACATCCTTTAAATTCTGATATCATTGTCTGTTAGGTGATCTTCAGAAAAATTAGTAATCTGATATGTTATCCCTTAAACTGTAAAGCTTTTCCAAGCAAATTTGCCTGGAAAATTTACTATAAATATGTTTATGATCTGCTTTTTTTAAATTTTAATATATTTAAATAAATTTTTTTTTAATAATATTTGAAAATAAGGATTATATTATAGCAGTATTTAATTTTATATTATAAGAAAAANAGCCTTAGTTGCTTATAAGATGAAAATAGACAAATTTTAAAAAAATTTTTTAATAAAAAAAATTATCTACTTATTCTTGGCGAACTCTTTAAATATTAATTTTAAAGATATAGTTCTTAATACAATATTTTAGCTTATATAAAGAATAACAATTTTCATTATTACAACTTTTGTAACTTACTTATAAAAATTTAAACTTGTATTAAGAGCAAAAAATTTTTTTAGCTTCGGGAATATATGAAATCTTAAAAAATCTTAAAAATTTTTTAATAGTAAAAATTTTTGAATAAAAACTTTGAAGTTTTATTGTTCAAAAGTTTATTAATACTTTTAAAAAATTTTTATAATAAAGTTTGTAAAATATACTTTCAAAAAAATATTTTATAAAGTAAGTATACCCCATATTATTAATAAAATATTGTTTTATTTAAAAAATACTAAATATAATTAAATTTTCCAGGCAAATTTGCCTRRAAAATTAAATTGTATTTAGTATTTTTTAAATAAAATAATAATTTATTAATRATATGGGGTATATATTTATTATAGAATATATTCTTGAAAACATATTTTATAAACTTTATTATAAAAATTTTTTAAAATTATTAATAAATTTTTGAGCAATAAAATTTTAAAGTTTTTGTTTAAAAATTTTTATTATTAAAATTTTTTCAAGATTTTTTAAGATTTTATATGTTTCCGAAGATAAAAAAAATTTTTGCTCTTAATACAAGTCTAAATTTTTATAACTAAGTTGCAAAAGTTGTAATAATAACAATTGTCATCCTTTATATAAGCTATAATTTTGTATTAAGAACTATAGCTTTAAAATTAATATTTAAAGAGTTCGCCAAGAATAAGTAGATAATTTTTTTGATTAAAAATTTTTTTCTAAATTGGTATATTTTTATCTTATAAGCAACTTAAAATTTTTTTCTTATAAAACAAAATTAAATACTACTATAATATAATCCTTATTTTCAAATATTATTAAAAAAAATTTTATTTGAATATTTTAAAATTTAAAAAATATAGATCATAARYATATTTATARNAAATTTTCYAGGCAAATTTGCCTGGAAAAGCCTTACAGTTTAAGGGATAAAGTTTTTCACAACTATCATAATACTTCTGTTTTAGTTTAGCAAATAGAAGTTCAGCTGATTGAAGAATATAGGTAGTATGTAGAGGGAGAGCATATAATAGGATATTATTTTCACGACAAAGATTAATGCACATGTAATTAATGTGGCTTTTGTGTCTATCAAGAATTAGAAGAACAGGGCAGAAAGGTGAATTTGAATT
>LXRJ01000234.1 GCA_001684025.1 Candidatus Glomeribacter gigasporarum
CTTCTCAACTCGGTGTATCCATTTTCAATCGCTGACCTGTGTCAATTTACATCCGATGGTGACAACACACTGCGCCGCCTTGCGCGTGACCCAGGGCAAAGGGCCGTTCGCCAAGCGCTTCAAATGCTGGGCGACAGACACTTCCGCTTGATAGAGCGCCGCCAGGAATACCAAGGGCTGGCCGTCCCGTTCGCTAGGCATCAGGCGCTCCTCGAAGATCGCCTCCCCAATCGCGGTTTCGACGATAGGTGCGGGTATCTCCAGCAGCGCTTGCGTTTTCTGCTGTAAGGTGGCGACGGGGACGGCGCAATGGCCTTCGTTGCTGAAGTTCTGCATCACGTACTCCACGCCCGCTATGGCGCGCAGGGGAGAATCTTCCGGAATACCCAGTTGTCTTGCAAGGCGATCCGCCGTCTTGAAGCCAATCCCATAGACATCGCGGGCCAGTCGGTAGGGATTTTCCCTGACCTTGGCGATGGCTTCGTCCCCGTAAGTCTTGTAGATGCGCACCGCCCGTGCACTGCTCAGATCATGCGCTTGCAGAAACACCATAATGGAGCGAATGACTTTTTGTTCCTGCCAGCTTGCAAGCAGGGTGGCTTTGCGCTTTTCGCCAATGCCAGGCAATTCGGTAAGGCGCTCTGGCGTCTGCTCGATGACCTCAAAAGTCGCCTCTCCGAAAGCGACGACCAGTTTTTTGGCAAAATGGGGACCGATCCCCCTGACCATCCCAGAGCCGAGATACTTTTCGATGCCCGTTAGAGAAGTGGGCGCTGTGATCTGAAGATGGGCCGCCTTGAATTGCAGGCCGTGGTTTTTATCCCGTACCCAGTGGCCGTGGGCTTCGATAGATTCACCGACGTTGAGGCTTAAAGCCGTGCCGACTATCGGGATCAGGTCTCTTTTGCCTTTGACCTGAACTTTCAGAACGCAAAAGCCTGTGGTTTCACTGTGGTAAGTGATACGTTCGACGATGCCAGTCAGGGTTTCGAGTGGAGCAGTGGGACGGTTCGGAAGGACCATAAAGTGGCAAGTCTAACCCTCGCAGGCCTCTACTTTAAACCGCCCAAAGCGAGTCATCTCACATTCATAGCAAAGACCTCGCTTCTGATAGGATGAGCGGACATTTTCCGATTTCCCTCACGCATTGCCTGCTGTCGCAAACACAGTCTTGAGCCGGAGCCTTCAGAACAGAAAGCAGGCAGCCCCGATGAATGCCCTTGAAGTGAATTCGCATTTCACATTCTGAACGGCTCCATCAGTTGAGCGTATACCAAGAGGCCCGCGCTTTACCGTGTCGCTTGAGAAACCCATCCTGGACCAGCGCGCTCAATCTGGCTTTTATCGTGCCTCTCGGCGCACCCGTCAGTTTCTCAGCCTCGGATATCGTTAAAGACCCGCGCGCTTTCATCAGCTCTAGAATCGTAAGAGACAATCTGGGAAAGGCGCTGGCTAATACTTTTTCATGCGCAATTTTTTGTTCCAGGCTATCTTTCTGTGCCTTCAAGACACGCAAGAAGAACAGTAACCACGGTTCCCAATCCGGCGTATCGGTTTGCAGGGTGCTTTGCGTTTTTCTCAGCACAAGGTAATACGTATCCTTATTGCTTTCAATAAAGCGCTCCAGAGAAGCATAGAGCGCAATAGGGCAAAGGAAACAGGTATCCTCCTGTGTAAGGAGCCTGTGACCGTCTGCGGTTGCTTCTTTTAATCCATAAAAACAGGCCTTTTTGAACCAGCGATGTTGATATGCATCGAAAAATGAGCCACTAAAAGGGAAATGTGCATGTAAAAGTG
>LXRJ01000278.1 GCA_001684025.1 Candidatus Glomeribacter gigasporarum
GGGGGGATGAAAATGAAGACCTTTCTTGCTGCAGTAACCATCAGTTTTGGAATAGCAAATAACGTAACAACATCTTCTCTAGCAACTACATCTTTGGCCTGGACAGGGACACCTAGCGGTTATGGGGAGCAGATAATCCAGCGTAGTCCTGAGAGTGAAATAAAAGCGCTACCGGACGTTGTGACCGATCTTTCACATCATAATAATTCAGTTGACTTCCAAACACTCGCAAAAGGTGAAATTCAAGGCGTGATTCATAAGGCGACTGAAGGCGGTGGTTTTACAGTAGCCGGTGCCCCCTCATTTTCGGACGAAAATTACGCAGCCGGTTTTATTGATCCGGAATACAAAACGCGCGCATCTGAAGCGGCGCAAGTAGATTTGCTGTGGGGCGCTTATCACTTCCTAAGGGGCGGAGATGGCAAAAAACAGGCGGATTTTTTTCTAAACACTGCACAAGATATTGAAGGAATGCAGAAACGCCCTCTGCTATTAATGCTTGACGTCGAAATCACGCACACACTCAGGCAACCGACATTGGAGCAAGCACAAGCCTTAGTTCAGGAAGTTTCTCAGTCCTCCAAACAATCCGTATTAAAAATCGCGGAAGACTTTGTACAAGAGGTTCGGGATAAAACAGGGGTTTGGCCTCTTGTATACGGTAGTCCGAACATTCTAAAGGCCATTATCGGAGATAATACCGACACCATTTTGAAAAATTGTCCACTCAACATTGCTCACTGGCAAGTTGATCAACCGATAATCCCTGCCCCTTGGGGAGACTTTACGCTATGGCAATACACAAGCGAAGGGACTGTTCCTGGGGTTGACGGCCCCGTTGACCGTGAAAAGTTCAACGGATTGAAGAATTTCTGGTATACATTTCCCATGTCTATGTCAGTCATAGGAAATAGTAAATAAGAGCATACTTGACCCAGACATAACCTTCATTCGCTCTTGCTCTCATGCAAGTGCACTGCTTGCAACTGCCGATAGAAGTCTAAGGCTCGCGCTTTCCATTGCCAACAGATGGGGGCATTGAAGGCGTTCGTGTGAGCAAAGGTATTGAAACACGAGTCCCATTCATTTCCATATTTTTCTAGAGCGGTAAATTGTGTCGCCTGATTTGCTCTGACACTCGCACAGGATGAGGCATGTGGAAATGTTTTCCCGCCAGCAGGCCTTGCACGATTGAAAGCTGAATGTGCGGATAGTCTACGCCGTTGTAGCGAAACTTGGAGTGAACCCCTGGAACTGGACAATTGAGGCTATAAAAATTGAGTCACTTTCTGAGCGC
>LXRJ01000317.1 GCA_001684025.1 Candidatus Glomeribacter gigasporarum
AAACGGGAGCGCTTAAGAAATAAGATACGGCCGCAGAACTCGAATAGGTGCGGCCCGCATTGATATACGATTGTTTGAATTTAAAAGAGAAAAGAGACGGTACGAACGTACCTTGGAGAGAGATCTGTCATGTTAGCGCCGTGTTTGGCGACAATTACATTTGCCGGTTTTGAGGGCTGCCTGTTGATGTTCCCCGCCTTTTACATCATATTCTTCGGCCTGCTAGCCCTGCCGGTGGCGCTGCGCTTAAAATCCGAGCCGCCGAACTAATCTACGCCATTGCTGATGGTAGCGTAGCACCCCTACTCGGCAAGTCCAACCCCCGAAAAAATTGTCGGGCCGAGCGGATTGATTTTGAAGCCCGTCACGTGCTTATTGATGACTTGGTAGTCGGTTGCGTAGGCGATGGGGGTAACCGGCTGCTCACTTTTGAATATTCTCTGTGCTTGCGTATAGAGTCGGGTGCGTTCCGTGATGTCCAGTGTTTGAGTCGCGCACTGAATCAAGTCGTCGAAGGACGCATTGCTCCATTTTGAGTAACTGTGATCGTTGCGCGTCGTGCCAAAACTTCGACTTCCAAGCCAGTGATTAGGATCCGGAATGTTGCTCACCATTCCAAGAATCAGGGCATCGTGTTCGCCATCAATTGCTCGTCTAAGGTACTCGGCCCACTCGTATGTTACAATTTTCACTTTAACGCCGATTTTCCCCCAATCGGATTGGATCATTGCGGCCATCAGCCGTGGATTGGGATTGTAAGAGCGCTGAGGCGGCGTCCATAAAGAGAGTTCAAATCCGTTCGGGTAGCCCGCTTGCGTGAGCAGCGCTTTGGCCTGTTTYAGATCACGCGGCGCGTCTTGCAGCGTTTTGTCATACGACCACTGCAACGGCGGCATCGGCGCAACCGCGATCTGCGCACGGCCTTCATAGACTTGATCGATGATGGCTTCCTTATCGATGGCCATATCCAATGCACGGCGCACTTGCACATCACCCAGAGGTTTATGCGTATTGTTGTAAGCCAGATAGCTGATATTGAAGCCTGGAGACTTC
>LXRJ01000358.1 GCA_001684025.1 Candidatus Glomeribacter gigasporarum
CGAAGAATAAAGCCGCTCTGAGCTTAAAAAGCAAAAGCCCTGTACTGCTTGAACAGTCAGGGCCTTGTTGTTTCCACCCCTTGGAGATAGCAAGGAGCAGAACTTAGATAAAGTTTACAAAGATGAATATTACCGGTCAACTGGATTCAGCCGGCGCAGAAAAATTTGCCGCGCGCATCGGCATTTCATATGTCATCGCGGCCATTGGCGCAGCATGCGGGGGCGCGGCCACCCTCATTTGGGCCATTCATGGGTGGTGGAGATGAAGACGCTTGAACTCATCGAGCGCTCGCCTAAGCTCAGAAGCATGATTTGGGCGGTCATAAGCACTCTCAGATGGGTATTGCTCATTCACGTTTGCATGCCGCTTCTAATTCGCTGGTTCACATGATGAATGCCCTGATCCGTCTTTTAAGCGGTGGACGTTTGTCTGTTGCTACATGCCTCATAGGGGCGTTGCTGGCCGGCGCGGCCATCTGGAAATTCCAAGCGATGCGCTATGAAGAACGGCTGGCGCGCGCTCAGGCGGCGCTTGTCTCCTATCGGGCAGACATCGCTTCGGCCAACGCCCGACTTGAAAAAGCGCAGGCTAGAGTCGTCACGCAAGTGGAAGTCCGTTATCGAGACCGAATCAAAGTCGTCAAGGAAAAAGGCGACGCCATTATTAAAGAGGTTCCCGTCTATGTCACTTCAGAGGATAGCGCCCGCTTTGGCGTTAATATTGGTTTCGTGCGCAGCTACAACGCTGCATTCTCCGGTATCGCTCCCCGATCCCCCGCCGAGTCTGACCGAGCACCCGCCGGCATTCCGCTTACTGAGATCGCCAGAGCCAACGCCTTCA
>LXRJ01000153.1 GCA_001684025.1 Candidatus Glomeribacter gigasporarum
ACGTGGGTCACTTTTACATGCACATTTCCCTTTTAGTGGCTCATTTTTCGATGCATATCAACAGCCTGAGGTAATTTTCTTGGCGCGAGGGTGCCAATACCTTCCACTTCGAGCAGCCGCTTGGGATCATGCTCGATGATGTCGAAGACCGCTGCGCCAAATGCCTTCACCAATCGCTCGGCGTAGACGGGGCCGATCCCCTTGACCATGCCGGAACCGAGATAGCGTTCGATGCCCGCAAGCGTATTCGGCGGTGAAATTCGGATGAAGACGGCTTTGAACTGCCGCCCATGTTCGCGGTCGACCACCCATGCGTCTGATGCCGATGCGTATTCTCCAGGCGTCACAGTGGGCGCATAGCCCACCAACGTCACCCACTCACGCGCGCCTTTCACTTTCAAACGCAGCACGCAAAAACCCGTGTGCGCATTGTGAAAGGTCACGCGCTCGATAAGACCGGCCAGGCGGTCCAGTTCGGGCTTTGAAGCCGTGGGGCGTGTAGGCATGAAAAACAGGGGATTAAGAACAAAACCGCTTTTGAGCGCCTAGGGTCATTTTTACATTGTCGGTCACTAGAAAAGAATTGAATCCTCCCTGCATTTGATGAAATAAAGCAGCCAATTGAATACTTTAGATGGAGAGACTGGATTTATAAAAAGGACTTGAGTGTGATGATTTGTTGAGTCTGTATAAAATAGCGCGGCCTTTATTTTATGACTTTGATTGGATTTTCAAAATGACAGGAAAACCCGTGGAGAAAATAAAAACTCAAAATTTTAAGCCGCATTTTCGTTTTTCACTTGAACCAGAGAGTGCGCTTGAAGGTGATTTTGGCATCCAGCGGGTGCGCAAAACGCCGGATCGAATTGAAGATTATGCGAACAGGACGGGATACGATCCTGTATTTATTGATGGAAAAACCCGCGTTGAATTGCCTGCTCTAAGCGATGCGCTCAAACGCGACGCCGCTACATTTGCCTGGAATGGACAAGAAACGCACGAATTGAAATACATGCACTTTTCAACGGCGGTGTCGAAATCCCGACGAATGCCGATTTTTAGCGCCTGCAATATCGACGGGACAGCCGCGAAGACGGTGGTTCGCACCAACGTCTGGAAACTCGATCCCCGTATTCCGGTGGAATACCAGATCCTGCATGAAGTCTACGGCAACCAGAGAGAGGGCTATTTCAGCCGCGGGCATATGACGCGCAGACAAGATCCCGATTGGGGGCCTGAAGACATCGCGGCCGTCGCCGATGCGGATACCTTTCATGCCACCAATGCTGCGCCGCAGGTGCAGCGCTTCAACGGCGGTTTATGGGGCAGTATCGAGCACTATATTTTAGCCAATACCAAACACGACCATATGCGGTTATGCGTCTTTACCGGCCCGGTCTTCCAGGAGGACGACCCGCTCGTGCACGGCGTTCAAATTCCTGCGCGGTTCTGGAAAGTCATCGCTTTTGTTCATGATGAGACGGGAAGAATTACAGCGACCGGATACGTTGGATCACAAGCCGCCGCGATTGCCGAGCTTAAGCCAAAAGCAACGGATGGATTTGTACAGCCGATGTTCGTCTTTGGAGAATTCAAGCATCAGCAAAGACCACTGAAGGCGATTGAGGCGCTCGCGCAGTTGTCTTTCGGCGCATTGACGCAGTGTGACGCGCTGGCTGCTGCGGATGTCCGTTTTGCAGCCGCGCTGCAGGATGTGAGGGAGATTATGCTCGCCTGATTGCTTAGAATCGTTGATCCGCAACACGTCTCGCACAGCCTTCATATCCAGGTTCGTTGCTGTAATACAGATCTGCTTGTGCCGGCTAGTATGGCCGGTTTCCAGAGGCGCCACATGATTCGGTACGCTCAAGCGTTCAGCAAGCCAGGGGCATAATGCCTGATTGACCTTGCCCTCCATCGGCGGCGCAGTCCGACACCGCGGTGGAAACCCATTCCGCCGCGCGTATAGGTCTTATAAAGATTCTCTCGCCTGGAAAAATATCCATTACGCGATTCCGTAAAAGATCGCAAGGGCGCTTTCAATCCTGATCATCGTTTTTCGATCTAACTTGCCCATCACCTCACGGATGCGTTCCTTACGCACCGGCATCATTTTGTCCACCATCGCTTGCGACAGTTTAGCAATCCCGTTGCTTCCAGTCGGTTCAATCACCACGCGAAAAACCGGCGCATCTTCAAGGCTGCTGGTCAGGGGCAGTACGGAGACACTTTCCAGCGCGTTGAAGAGATCCGATTGAATGATGATTGCCGGACGCGGTTTGCTGCCGTAATCGCCACCGTCCCCTGCGATGGTGACGACATCGCCCCGCTTCAAGCATCCCACCCTGTGATGTCTGACACTGATTCAACCCAGTCCATCACCTCGCGTTCGCGGGGACATGCGCGGCGACATTGCGTGCTTGCCTGCGGCATTCCTCGGCAAATTCGGGCCGCCTGGTATCCGGCGCCCAGATTTGCACAGGGCGCATCCCGTTCGCACGGCGTTGATGACGCAGCTTCTGCTGGACAGTCGCCGCATGACTACGATGTGAAACAACATTCATAACGACAATCTTTATTACCATGTAAAACAACATTATAAACGATCATGAATCTCGTAAATAGCCTATTTGTTTAGTCCCCCTCCTTAAACGACCCCAAACAGGCCGTCTCACATTCATGACAACAACTTAGGCTTTGATAGGGTGAGCGGACGCTTCCCAATTTCCCTCACGCATGCCTGTTGTCATGACCGTCCTGCTGTTGGCGCTGATTGCCAGCGCCATTCCCGCTGCGGCGGCGGATCGTGTCTCGGTGGATAACAAGCCCGCGCGATTTTATCTGCGCAAGGCGGAAGGCTGGTTCTGGTACGAATCAATACCGAAATCTACTCAGCCTGAGCGCTCCCCACCTGAGCGGCAAGCGTCCTCCCCTACTTCCAACCCATCTGCCGCGCCTACGGTCTTCTCGGCGGCCTGGTTCCGGCAGAACCTGCCGAAATACAAGGATTTGGCTTGGGATCATCCAACGCTCATGAATCTGTGCGCTTTCCTGCTGGTGCAGCGGCTCGCGCTCGACCGCGCCCGGCAATTCGCCGATATGAGTGAATTAGCCACCCTCGGCGATCCGCTGCTGGATGCGCTGAGCCAG
>LXRJ01000160.1 GCA_001684025.1 Candidatus Glomeribacter gigasporarum
AAAGAGGCAAAATTTGGGCCCTTTTCAAAAGAGATAAAGCATGGGGCTGGGCAAAACTTGGTCACGTCCCTGAAACACAGTAAGAGCCATTCTGTTTCATTAATTTTGTCTGATTCGCAAATATCAGGATAAAGCTTTTTAAGTTTCACCCTGGCATCCTATGTTGTAAATTGCCAGTTCACAACGGCGGAGCGGGAATTTCGATCTTGATTCCAAGCTGCAACCTCGCTTTTTACAGAATGGATGCCTTCCAACCATCGGTTTAGACATTGCCGGAACAGATGACTTAACTCGATTTCTGCTATGTTCAATCAACTGCCGCGCTTGGGTGTATAATGCACTTCCAGCTTGTCAACGATGCTTTTAGATGTTTAGTCCCAGAGTGTGCTGGGTTGTTTATCAATCGCTTGCTTTGAATTTGGGATGGCTATGTGATGTCAACTTCTTTGAGATACTACCCATACTTGGACAAATTGTCAGGTTGAACGCCGGCCACCCGTTCATTCCGCTGGGTATCACTGCCCGGCGAAAGGTGCCCGATGCTTGTTTTCCACAATGGCCTCCACCTCGGGTTCCTCCAGAAGCCGCCTGAGTTGCTCAGACGTCACATCTAGCACCAAGGTACCAGCCAGTGCATTACACTGCATTGGTTTCCTCAAATCCAGCTTCTTGCAAAGATTTTCACGGAAAGCCCCCAGTTTTTGCTCCCGCAAGCGGGTTTGCACTTGATCTTGTGCCCATTGTTCACAGGACGATGCAACGCGGCCGGCAGTTGCCGGATCGGGAAGCGGATGACAGGTCTTGGCCGAGCGATCCTCCCCAGACTGCTCTGGAACAGCAGAGGGCAGCAGTTTGACTTGGATAATAATCGACAAGGTCCCGCCGTAGCCTGGCTGTTCGATGAAGGTCTGCACACGCCTATCACGGATAACCGATTTCTTTTCCATAGCAGGTCAGTGCTCACACAATTAGAGAGGCTCTATGAGCGGCTTCAGGAAGAGACCGCCTTCCAAACCGGCGCTGGCAAATACCCTAGCCGGACGGCCTGCGCATAAGCGCTCAATACATCCAGCCGTCCCCATCCAAACCGCTGGTCTTGACCGGCTTCACCCAAAGGCTCCACGCTCCCTATGAGCAGCGCATGGAGGGTACGCACGCGCTCCGCGCCTTTTAGACTTTGCAAACCCGCCGTCAGAAGTTCTGAACTCTCTGGGTGGCTCAAGAGGAGTGCCAGCGCCCCGGTGACATGAGGCGCTGCCATTGAAGTGCCACTGGCATACCGCCACTTGCCGGTTCGATCCGCCGAGGCAATATCCACCCCAGGGGCACTCAGTTCAGGCTTCAAATACACAAACGGCAAATGGCGCTCTTCAAAAAAGGCGGATCGGGTGACCACTTGAGCACGGCCGGCGCTGAAGCCAGCCACTTGGTCGTGCCGGTCTGTGGCGCCTACGGCCAGTGCAAAGTAATCATTGGCCGGTGCGCCGCTGGTTTGGCTGCCGTGGTTCCCCATCGCTGTGACGACCGACACCCCGGCGGTGCGGGCATTGAAGATCGCGGTCGTATAGGTATCGAGCACATCCGGTTCAAAGCTTAAATTGCCCAATGACAGGTTGACGATATCTGCCCCCTGTTCCACGGCCCATGCCAAGCCAGCGAGAATCTGTGCATCTGTACCGCCTGCTTTATCCAGCACGCGGGCTACCAGCAGACGGGCTTCGGGCGCCATACCTATCCATCGGCCACTAGCACAGCCACCAGTGATAATGCCGCAAACGTGCGTGCCATGACCATGATCATCGTGTGCCGCGTCCAAGCCTTCGGCAACCAGCTTGCCCTGGCGATCAAATTCGGCAAACTGGAGTAGTTGTCTGTTCAGATCGGGATGGCTTCGGTGAATGCCGGTGTCCAGCACAGCCACCTTGACGCCTTGACCCCGTGCCGAGAAAGCACCCCAACAGGCCAGCGCCCCGCTTTTTTCAAGGCCCCAGGTATACGGAATAGGCTCGATTTCAGGCGCCACGCCCGTGGTCTGCTCTGTAGCGGGCGGCGGAAAGGTTCGATTCGGGAACACGGCACTCGCATTCAGAGCCTGACTGACGGCCCTCAGCGCATCCCGTTTCACTTCCAGGGAAAGGGCGTGCGCGAGCCATAAGGGTTGGTTTTTTGCGCGCGCGCCGGGTCGGGGCGCTAGACCAAGATCGGTGAGGATGGGGGCCGTACAGGCTTTCGACAGCACCTCGACAGACTCTGACTGGATAGCAGACCAGGATTTTATCAGACGGGTAGTCTCGTAGTGCTCTAGCGGCAGGGTCGAGGCGGCGTGATACTCTGCCCCTGTTCGCTCTGGGTACGGAGGCGGTAAAAGGTCACTCGCACGGGAGACGACGCCTCGGCGCACGGCTTCGCTGGCGGCGTGTTGCAGCGAGGCGGCTAGGCCCTCAGGATGACTGAGCTGCAGCAGAACAGCCAAGGTCTGACGGCCATCCGATTCATCCAGAATCCGTTCAATTTGCCTGTCGAGGCTCATCACTGTTCTCCAGGTCGCAGCGCAAAGACATCGCTTCCAATCCGTTCTCCTAAAACAATGCGCGCGATCTCAGTGTTTCCGCACGATCCGCTGTTGCCCGACGCGCCTGATCCCTTATGCCTTTATGTTTAGGCGGATAGACGCATGGCTTGAGGGTAGCTGTTCAAGAAACTGAGTATCTGAGTTTATACGGATTTTTAAAGAATACCAAAAATATGCGTTTACTGCCTTTCCCATTCCCAGTCCAGCAGATGTTCCTGACGCCCCCCAGCGTCATCGTTCTCGGCTGGTATCTCCCCAGGTGCTCTAAATTTTTAAGGCTCTTACTGTGTTTCAGGGACTTGGGCCAAGCACCGCCGAAAAGGCCCATTCAATGCGGCAAAAGAGGCAAAATTTGGGCCCTTTTCAA
>LXRJ01000162.1 GCA_001684025.1 Candidatus Glomeribacter gigasporarum
GTCTGGCCGCAAGCGAAAAACGGCACGGTTGCCCTCACGCCTGCGCAGTTGTCGATGTTGCTCGAAGGCATTGACTGGCGCCGCCCGCGGCGGTCGGCACCGTTGCATGCCGCTTAAACGCGCCGTACCATGATGGAATGCCCTCTGAGAAACAAAATTTGCCGGATGACGTTGAGACATTAAAAGCCATCGTGTGGGCCCAACGCGAGGAGATCAAGACTTTAAAAGGCATTGTTCAGGCTCAACGCGAGGAGATTGAAGCGCTCAAACTTCAAATCGCGCAACTCAAGCGCATGGTGTTTGGCCGCCGCGCTGGGGTCGCCACAGAAAACGGACGATAAAGCACGCTAAGCCTGAGAGAAGGGTTGTAGATGCCTGAATTTCCATTTTCTAGCGTTTTTCAATGCTGTGATATATACTCACCTACTAGCCAGAGAGCCTGTAAGGCTTCCTGCTTAAAGTAGCATCTGGGATGCTCTTAGTTTGGGATGTCGCTCCATAGTCAACGATTCCAGTTTTCACTTCCAAAGCGCATACATAAGGGCGTCTATGACAAATCCATTCCAGGATAGGCAGCCCCATATCGACGGGAATCAAAAGATCCGCACACCGCAACGCGAGGCTTATCTCAAGTTGAGTGAATATGCCGCCATGCCGGACAGCGATGAACGCGAAGTTGCCATCGTGCTTCCGGTCGGGTGCGGTAAATCAGGCTGCATCACCCTCGTGCCCTTTGCATTTCGTTCACGTAGAACGCTGGTTGTTGCCCCTAGTGTTTCCATTGCCAAGCAGCTCGCTGAGGACTTTGATCTCTCAAACCCCAGTATGTTTTATCAAAAATGCGCTGTTCTGCAGGGGCAGCCCTACCCTGAACCTGTCGAAATCCGAGGCACAACAACCAATCGGGGCGACTTGGAGGTAGCGCAAGTCGTCATCACCAATATTCAGCAATTGCAAGGAGAGAAAAACCGCTGGTTGCAATCGCTCCCCGCCGATTTTTTTGATGTCATCCTCTTTGACGAGGGGCATCATAGCGTCGCTGAAAGCTGGAGAGTTTTGAAATCGCAGTTCCCAGCTGCCCGTATCGTCAATTTTAGCGCTACGCCGTCACGGGCTGACGGCAAGGTAATGGAGGGGCGCGTCCTGTATTCCTACCCTATTTTCCGGGCGATCCAGGAGGGATACGTAAAGCGCCTGAAAGCCGTGCAACTGAATCCGCGTACGCTGCGCTACGTGCGCCGCGAGGACGACCAGGAGATTGAGGTAGATCTCGACGAAGTACGGCGGCTCGGAGAAGAAGAGGCTGATTTCCGACGCAGCATTGTTACGTCTACCGAAACGCTAACTACTATTGTTGACGCTTCCATTCGGGAGCTGCGTCGGCTACGCGCTAAAACTGGAGACAGCCGACTAAAAATCATAGCATCGGCCCTCAATTACCAGCATTGTATACAGATAGTCGAAGCATACCGTGCACGCAGCCTCCGGGCCGACTATGTGCATTCGCGCGAAAACACGCCAGCTAATGAGCGCGTCATGCAGAAGCTGGAAAATCACCAGCTCGACGTGATTGTTCAGGTCAGAAAGCTCGGTGAAGGATTTGACCATTGTTTCCTATCCGTTGCTGCTGTGTTTAGTATTTTCAGCCACCTGTCGCCGTTTGTGCAGTTCGTTGGCCGCATCATGCGTGTGATAAAACAAAATGCGCCTGACCACGTTCTCAATCAAGGTGTCGTTGTGTTCCACTCGGGTGCAAACATTGCGAGACGGTGGTTGGATTTTCGGGAGTACAGTGAAGCCGATCAGGATTATTTTGACCAAATCTTGCCTCTAGAAGGGATTGATCCAAACGAGGACCGCGCCGAGCAAGAGATCGAGCCTGTCCCACGCAATCTGGCAACATTTGAAGTGTGCGGTCAATCTGATGTGCTGCTTGAGGAAATGCCGCTATTGCAAACCACTGACACGCTAGACGCTATACGTTCGTCGTTGCAACATGGTTATACCATTGACGAGATCACCGCTGCACACCAGGCTTTGCAGCCGATACCGACCACCAAAGCGCGTGACCGCCAAGCGATGCGTAAAGCGCTCGATATGCAGATTCTCACTGAGGCCGCCCGGATTCTTAAAAATCGGCACGTCAACGCAGAAGGCAGAGAGCTTGATCGCAGTCGGCTTGGGCGGCCTGACCTCATTGTGATGAAGACGGCCATAGATCGCCATGCAAATGCTGCTGTTGGCCTGAGTTCTGGTCAAAGATCGGAGGCTTCACGCGCACAACTTGAGCAGATAAATAAGCATTTTAACTCTATTGTCGAATCTGCTATCAACGAAGTGTTCGATGGCCATTAAATCGCTTATTACGCCTGTTGGCATTGACACCGCAAGCAAAGCCCATAATTGCCAGGCCAACGCCAAGCATCGGATTGAAAAGGGTCATGTGCGCTTAAAGGTAAGAAACGGCCGGAGTTGGGATCACTACTGCTTGGCGTGCGCGAGAAACATTATTGGGCGGGATATCCAGAAGCTTATAGAGCTACAAGAGAGCCTGTCATCAGTTCCTGCCCCATTAGGACACATCAAAGCAGCGTAGAAGCTGGCACCCATCGATAGAGCGTTGGGATAGAGACGCCTAGATTTCGGGCCACCTCCTGAGGCGGCATCCCGCTGGAGAGTAGTTTTTTGGCAGACTTCAGCTTGCTATCGGTCATTTTTCGCTTGCGCCCTCCCTTCCGGCCCAGCAGACGGGCCGCCTCCAGCCCTGCCTTGGTGCGTTCCACGAGCAGCTCCCGCTCCATTTCAGCCAGACTCGCCATGACGTGAAAGAAAAACCGACCGGAAGGCGTGCTGGTGTCGATGGAAGTAAGCGTCCGGTTAAAAGCCTTGTATAAAAGCAGGCTTTAGATCATCAGAATAGGTGTCCACT
>LXRJ01000197.1 GCA_001684025.1 Candidatus Glomeribacter gigasporarum
ACGTGGGTCACTTTTACATGCACATTTCCCTTTTAGTGGCTCATTTTTCGATGCATATCAACAGCCGTGAGCGCGATGCGATTCTGGATGCGCATTGCGCCTATACCCATCCCCGCTTTCTCCAACAACTCGGTCGAGATTTGGATCAACTCAAAGCGGCGGGCGCGCTGGCGCTACGCGCGCGTTTCGGGAAATAAATCAGTCTCCACCACTACTTCGCCGCAGTCTTGCGTCGCGCGCCGTGCATCGCCTTTGACGAAGGCCAGCACGTTTTGATGCGTTTTGCCGATCTTCCGGCTCGTTTTAAAGGCATAGCCGGCGCGGATCGCTAAAGAGGCTGGCGCTGTGACCAGAATCAGTTCGTTGTAGTACCGTAGGCCCGCCTCGGTGAACGCGGCGATCGTGTCACTGACGAAATGACGATAGGCGCCTTCACGGCTGCGCACCTCCCCGACCACGAAACAGGCGAAACGGTCATTTTTAAGCCGCCCGCCCGATTTCTGGATGATGTCGCGGTACGCCTCTCGAAACTGAGGGTAGCCCATGTTCGACAAATCAGCGGGATCGTCGCTGTACCGTTCTAAATCGGCATACGGCGGACAAGAAAAGACCAAGTCCGCCTGAATCCCTTGCGCGTACTGGTCAATGTTCCGGCTATCGCCACAATGCCACACCGGCGCGGGGTCATCGGGATGGCCGATGTCCGCCCATTGCGTTCGGTTGGCTTCAATTTGTTCAGCGCGTAGATCGCACCCGACGTAGCGCCGTCCGAGTTTCGCCGCCACCACGCCCCGCACCGAGCCGCCCGCAAACGGGTCAAGCACGACGCCCGACGGCGGACTGAACCAGCGGTACATCACTTCACAGAGCACCGGATCAAAAACGCTCGTACCGGTTTGCGCGCGTACTTCTGGATGGGCCGCCAGAAAATCTTCCCAGGAGACACGGTGTCCGACGCGCGCTTCATAGGCATTTTTAGCGGTATAGACATGCGGCGGTTGCGCACTCATCGAGAAATTGAGTTGCGCGTCTCGACCTTCTTCTGAGCGCAGCCCGAATTCAATCCATGCCTGCTTGCGTTCTTGCCATCCGCTCTCGCGGGCATTGAGCACGGAAAACGGCGGAACCAGAAACTGCTCCGCGAGCGTTGCACGCGCCTTTGTCCGGGCATCATCGCGACCGCTGCCTTCATGAATCAGCGCATCCAGATCAACCGCCTCAAATCCGAGCACATCCAGATCAAAGCCGGCCGTCTTCAGTTCTCCAAGCTCCAGCGCCAGCAGTTCTTTGTCCCAGCCGGCCTGTTCCGCCAGTTTGTTATCCGCAATGACGTAGGCGCGCTTGAGCGCGGGCGTGAGATGCGCCAGTTCAATACACGGCGCCTCGGTCAATTCGAGCGTGCGCGCCGCGAGCCAGCGGCCATGACCCGCAATGATGCCGTGCGCGCCGTCGATCAAAATGGGATTCGTCCATCCGAACGCTCGGATGCTTGCCGCAATCTGCGCGACCTGTGCATCGCTATGCGTGCGGCTATTGCGTATCGCTGGCCGCAACGAGGCCACTGGCCGATACTCAATCGAGAGGTCGCACATCCTTTTTTATAGTTGGAAAAAACCCTTATTGAGGGTTGAAGTTAAGCCTTCTATTCATTCACGCAAATTTATGCTCTGTTAATAGGTCGCTTACCTGCCGCAGGCGCATATCGATCTGCTTCCATAATCGCAATCTCAAGTTCTATATGCACTTTGGACAATTTATCCAGCTTGGTTTGAAAATCATTATGATCAAAATGGGCGATATAGCCTTTTAAACTCGTGAGGATATACATTAAATCGATCATGCTGCTAGCAAGTGTTCTGCGCTGTTCTTTTAGCGACTGCACTCGATTTATCGCTGTGTGATAACGGCCGATGCCCTCATAATCTTTTATATCTTCCATAAATATTCCTCAAACAAAAAAGCCCGCCGGTTTGAACGCCGAGCGGGCTTCTCTAAATCCTGTGGACGCAATGGCCCTGGGCGATATTGTCCCCATTTCTGTCCCCATTTTCAATATTAAATGTCCCCATTTCAGAGACTTCATGTCCCCATTTTTTATTTCTTCCAGATATAACGCACGGCTGACGTATGTTTCCTTTCATCAAGAATATGAATTGAGTCAACCTCTTTTAATTGTTGAAGTACGCGAAATATGCCCTTTCGAGTTCTGGAACGTTCTTCCGTACTCGCTTCCTTCCCCACAACATACTTCACAATCTCCCGCATCCGGAATGCACGCCCGGGATACGCGCCCATCAAATCGATAA
>LXRJ01000003.1 GCA_001684025.1 Candidatus Glomeribacter gigasporarum
AATGAAACGCATGGCTTACCGGCCGGGGCCGGTGCGAGAAGTGCTGATCCCCAAGCCGGACAAGCCWGAWGCGACACGACCKCTGGGAATCMGCAATCTTGAGGACAAAATYGTCCAGAAGATGATGMAGAAAGTGYTKGARAGCATCTACGAGCCGATAATGCTGCCCTRTTCCTACGGGTTCAGGCCARACAAAAGCTGCCACGAKGCMATCARAGCGCTCCGTCAGCATCTCTTTAGMARCGAGGTRGAAACGGTYATYGACGTGGATATTTYCAATTTCTTYGGAMCCMTYGAYMGWCACCTRWTGGARCAGAGGTTRCGCCRSAAAATCGGAGACSARMGGCTCATMCGCTAYATYCACCGCATGTTCAAAGCGGGAATMCTNANCGGAANNATGNASTTNANARKYGAANGATGAAGGGGTCGTACAAGGYTCTATGTGCAGCCCCGTTCTGGCRAACRTCTAYGYCCAYTACGKGATAGACGTATGGTTCGAGGAAGTTGTGAAGAAACACTGCARRGGAAGAGTAGAGCAGTTTCGCTACTGTGACGATAKGGKGRTCTGTTGCCGCTATCAAAGCGACGCAGAACGCATCAAACGCGCGCTGGTCAAYCGWYTGGCGAAGTACAATCTCCGCCTGAACGAAGCCAAGACACGATGCGTGCCGTTCTCAAAACGGCAACTTATTCGTGAAAGGAAGCGGAATACATTTGATTTCCTTGGATTTACTTTCTATTGGGGACGTTCAATACGAGGTGCAGTCATCCCAAAACTTAAAACAAGCAAGAAAAGACTGTGCAATAAGCTAAAGAGGCTCACTCAATGGATAAAGAAGTAGGCTCTTCCTCAGCTTGCGTAATCAACAATCAACGGCGCATGGTCGCTGAACTTGGTTTCTTTAAAAATCGTCGCCTGCTTTGCCCGCGCAGCAAGCGCGGGCGTTGCAATTTGATAATCGATCCGCCAGCCGACATTCTTCGCATACGCCTGACCGCGATGGCTCCACCAGGTATATTGATCAGGACGCGCATCGAGCTTGCGAAAGACATCGACATAGCCGACTTCATCGAACAACTGCGTCAACCAGGCGCGTTCCTCCGGTAAAAAACCCGAATTCTTTAGATTGCCGCGCCAGTTTTTGAGATCGATTTCTTGATGCGCGATATTGATATCGCCGCAGAGAATCACTTCACGCTGCTTTTTGAGTTCAATCAGATGCGGCATAAAAGCGTGCATAAAGCGGTATTTCGCCGCTTGGCGGAGCGCGCTGCTCGAACCGGACGGCAAATACGCTGAAATCACCGACAACGCGCCGTAGTGCACTTCGACGTAGCGGCCTTCTGCATCGAACTCTTCACTGCCAAACCCGGTCAAATACGCATCGGGCGGATGGCGCGTGTATATGCCAACGCCGCTATAGCCTTTTTTATCGGCCAAATGAAAATAACTGTGATAGCCGTGCGGCGTAAGGCATTCAGGCGTGATATCGCCGCGCTGCGCTCTGACTTCCTGAACACAAACAATATCCGCCTGCTGCGCGCCAAACCAGTTGAAGAACCCTTTTTGAGCCGCTGAACGGATGCCGTTCAGGTTGGCCGTGATAATGCGCATTGCAATTTATTATTGTTCTAATCGCGCTTTAAGCAACTGATTCACCTGTTGCGGATTCGCTTGGCCGCGCGTCGCTTTCATCACTTGCCCGACCAGCGCATTGAACGCTTTTGCTTTGCCAGCGCGGAACTCTTCGACCGATTTTGGATTTTCCGCGAGCGCTGTATCGATGATGGATTCGAGCGCGCCCGCATCTGAAATTTGTTTGAGTCCTTTGACTGCAATGATGCGATCCGCTGCGTCCACATCGCGCGCTTTGTCTTCCCACATCTGATGAAAAACGTCCTTGGCGGCTTTATTTGACACCGTGCCATCCTGAATACGGGCCAATAGACGGGCAAGCTGCGCGGGCGAGATAGGACATGCATCGATTTCAATTCCGTCCCGATTCAACTGCGCGCTGAGTTCACCGATCATCCAGTTGGCCGCCATCTTGGCGATTTCTTGATCACATGCGCCTTGCAGCGCGCTTACACTGGCGATCACTGCTTCGTAATAGGCAGCAAGTGGCCGAGATGCGGTCAAGCAGCGCGCATCAGCGCGCCCCAGTCCATATTGGGCCATCCAGCGCGCGCGCATCGCATCCGGAAATTCGGGCAACGCAGCGCGCACCTGCTCTACCCAACTGGCATCGATAACGAGTGACGGTAAATCGGGATCGGGAAAATAACGATAATCTCTGGCATCTTCCTTATTGCGCATCGCGCGTGTTTCGCGCCGCTCAGGATCGTACAGACGCGTTTCCTGTTCAACCGTGCCGCCCTCTTCAATAAGCTTGATTTGTCGGCGCGCCTCAACTTGAATCGCCTCTTCCATAAAGCGGAACGAGTTTAAATTCTTGATTTCGCACCGCGTACCAAGCGCCGGCTGTCCGGACGGACGCACCGAGACATTCACATCGCAGCGAAACGAGCCTTCCTGCATATTGCCATCGCAAATCCCAAGCCAAACGACCAGCGCATGGAGCGCCTTCGCGTACGCGAGCGCTTCAGCCGCGCTGTGCAGATCAGGTTCGGTCACAATTTCAAGCAGCGGTATGCCAGCGCGGTTCAAATCAATCCCGCTGCTGTTCGTTCCGTCCTCATGCAAAGATTTCCCTGCATCCTCTTCAAGATGCGCGCGCGCAATACGGACCGTTTTTTGATCAGCTGCTTGCCCAGCCTTTTCTTGAGCGGGAATCTCGATAGTCAAAGTGCCATCCCGCACAACTGGCTGCTCATGCTGGCTGATTTGATAACCTTTTGGCAAATCCGGATAGAAATAATGTTTACGCGCAAAAACGCTTTGCGCGGCTATCGTTGCGTCCGTCGCCAAACCGAACAGAATCGCCCGCTCGACCGCGCCGCGGTTCGCAACGGGCAACACGCCCGGCAATGCCAGATCAACCGCGCACGCCTGCATATTCGGCAGCGCGCCGAAGCGTGTCGATGCGCCGGAAAATAGTTTCGAGACGGTCGATAATTGAGCATGCGTCTCAAAACCGATAATGATTTCCCAGTTCATTTAATCTCATTCAGGTTTTTCAGGCTCTGTTCTCGGTGACTACGATAGTTAATCAAGCGAATTAAAGAAATTTATGCTGCTAAACAATAAAAACAGCGCCAGAAAGTTTTCTAAATTTTGAAATTGGATTCTTGATTTAAAATATATGCTTATGGTTGAGTAGCACAAGAATTAAAGCGTACCAACCCTTCCCAATCAATCTCACCGGTCATTAAACAGAACTCTTCTAGAAATTCACGTGTAAATTGATTAACGACTTTCACAAATTCCTGATGAAAATTTTCATTACGTTCCTTTGCTTTGTGTCCGAGCGGTTCAATGATATCAAGATACAATGAGTTCTCTCCTGATATAAAACTCCAAAAATTCTCTCCGCATAGTTTTAGATAATCTCCCTTATCTTCTTTATTTTCTCTCCCATAACAGCATCCATTCACAGCCACAACTCTTCTTTCCATCGTATTGGCGCCAAGAATCTTTTTAGCTTTCCGGAAATTATCCTGTAACTTTTTTAACTGACTGCTATTTCCCCAATTTGGCCCGGACTTAATCGATACAATGTACAAAACGTCATCACGACTAAACTCCAAATCGATGCCTTCCGCAGCTGATTTCCTGCCGTTAAAACAATATTGACAAGTAAAAATAGCAACGCGCTCAAGAAAAGCGCCAAAAAGAGTCTCTTCCTGTGAAGATAAATGCGCATCCAAAATGAAACGCACAAGTTCTTCAGCCGTAAAAGTATTTTTTGCCTTGAATAAATACGGATTCTTTCTTTTGAGGATATTCTTAAGTTTGAGTTTTTTTAGACTCTCAAGTCTGCGGAGATGAAAATCGGGAATGTTTTGTTCCACAAACGCGCAGAGCTGACGCTTAAGGTGCAGTAACATAACTGCCCTCTGGTTGCATTAGAGCAAGTTGCACATCATTTAAAACTTCCTGCGCAAGTTCACAATATTCTGGACATAGCTCAATTCCCATTGCATTACGCCCCAAGTCTTTCGCTGCCTTTAACGACGTGCCCGATCCAGAAAATGGGTCAAGCACCCAATCGTTCAAATCCGTAAACAATCGAATAAACCACTCTGGCAAGGCGGATGGAAACGCAGCGCTATGTTTTCTGTTTCCGCACTCTGTCGCCAGATGCAATACATTGGTTGGATAAGCCATTGAGCGCCTGACCCAATTGGCAATATTTTTTCCAAACCCACTCCCTACTTTCGAGTCAAATCTGACCACATCATTTTTACCCAGACTTTTTAAACGGGAACCGACCCAGTTTCCCATCGGAATCATGACTGCATCCTGATTCATCTTGAATTTTTTCTCTTTAGTGAAATGCAAACAACGTTCCCATGAATCCCTGAAACGATTCGGCCATTTGCCCGGATAACTATTTCTTTTATGCCAGATATATTCTTCGGTCCACAACCATCCTTGTTTACGAAGCGCCAAGATGAGCTCTAGAACATAGGTATGGCGCTCTCCATTTACGACCCTTTCTTTGATATTGAGCACAAAAGAGCCGGTCGGTTTAAGCACGCGCAGGAACTGATCGGCGCGCGGCAAGAACCACTCCACATAGCAATTTGGATGAACACCCCCATACGTGTTTTTCCGGCTATCTGCATATGGAGGGGAAGTAATAATCAAATCAATACTATCCGCTGGCTGGGACTGTAATACATCCAGACAATCCCCCTCTTTTATAAGCGATTTAACAGGCATGGCGTATCCCGGAAAATTCTATCCATAGTTTAAACGCGGCAATCCCCCAAACCCGCCGCGCGTTCAACCGTTTGCTCAATCCGCTTGTTTGCGCAAAAAAGCGGGGATATCGTAGGTATCCATACCTTTTTCCTGCAATGCACTGACATGCGCCGAGGCGGTTTCGCGCGCGCTGCGCCAAACCGCGGGCGTATCGAGCGCGCCATAGTCCAATCCAACGCCAGCTGAATGCTCGGTCCCTGTTTTGAGTAACGTCATCGGCACATGCTGGTTTTTTTGCGCAGCGCGTCCCAAGCCCGTTGCAACGACGGTCACGCGCAGCCCGTCGCCCATCGCATCATCGTATACGGCGCCCAGAATGATGGTTGCGTCGTTGGCGGCGTAGTGCTTGATGGTATTCATCACTTCGCGCGTCTCGGCCAGGCGCAGCGTATGGCTCGCGGTGATGTTCACGAGCACGCCGCGCGCGCCGGACAAATCGACGCCTTCGAGCAGCGGGCTGGCAACCGCTTGTTCAGCGGCTAGGCGCGCGCGATCGATACCGGACACGGTGGCCGTTCCCATCATCGCTTTGCCCTGTTCGCCCATTACCGTTTTGACATCTTCAAAGTCAACGTTCACAAGCCCTTCAACGTTGATAATTTCCGCAATGCCCGCGACCGCGTTGTGCAATACATCATCCGCGCTTTGGAAGCATTTTTCCATTTCAGCGTCATCGCCCATCACTGAAAAAAGCCGTTCGTTCAATACCACAATCAGCGAATCGACATGCTCTTCGAGTTGCGCCGCGCCCGCTTCGGCAACACGCATCCGTTTGCCGCCTTCAAATTCAAATGGCTTTGAGACCACGCCGACAGTCAAGATGCCCATTTCTTTGGCAATCTGAGCGACAATCGGCGCCGCGCCGGTGCCGGTGCCGCCGCCCATTCCCGCCGCAATAAACACCATATGCGCGCCCGCAAGTGCATCGCTAATCCGTTCACGCGCTTCTTCCGCCGCGGCGCGCCCCATTTCGGGTTTGGCGCCCGCGCCCAAACCCGTTTGTCCCAACTGAATCAGCGTGGCTGCTTTTGAGCGTCCGAGCGCCTGTGCATCGGTATTCATGCACAGAAAATCCACACCCTGCACGCCGCGGTTGATCATATGCTGCACGGCGTTTCCGCCCGCGCCGCCCACCCCAACGACCTTGATCACTGTGCCATTGGTTTCCGTTTCCAGCATTTCAAAGTCCAGTTCCATCATCCGCTCCGTCTTAGTTGCAATCGATCCAAAATGTATTCAATCCAGTTCAAAACGCCCCGTCCAAACGACTCTTTCTCTTATTAGAAACTCTTGACAAACCACTCCCGCATCCGCGTCCAAATCTGTACCGCGGAATTCAAGCGCACCGCCTTCCTGCGGCCGCGCGACTGCTGCGCCTGCGCTTCAAATAAGAGTCCCATTGCAGTGGCATAACGCGGACTGCGTACAACGTCGGCCAGACCGCCCGCGTATTGCGGCGCGCCTACTCGCACCGGTTTTAGAAAAATGTCCTCGCCCAGTTCGATCATGCCGGGCATCGAGGCTGAGCCGCCCGTTAGCACCATGCCCGATCCCAGCATTTCTTCATAGCCTGATTCGCGCACCGCGTGCTGCACCAACGCAAAGAGTTCTTCGACGCGCGGCTCGATCACCGCGGCTAATGCCTGACGCGACAGCATGCGCGGCCCGCGTTCGCCCAGCCCCGGCACTTCCAGCATTTCATCGTGCGCGACCAGCGCCTGCTTGGCAATGCCATGCCGAATCTTGATTGCTTCCGCATCCGGCGTTGGCGTGCGCAGCGCCATCGCAATATCGTTGGTGATTTGATCGCCCGCAATCGGAATCACCGCGGTATGCCGGATGGCGCCGCCGCTAAATACGGCGATATCGGTTGTGCCGCCGCCGATATCGACCAGCACAACGCCGAGTTCTTTTTCATCTTCGGTTAACACGGCCAGACTCGACGCGAGCGGCTGCAGAATCAGATCGTTCACCTCCAACCCGCAGCGCCGCACGCATTTGACAATGTTTTGCACCGCTGAGACGCCGCCGGTCACGATATGGACCCGCACCTCAAGACGGATGCCGCTCATGCCGATCGGTTCGCGCACATCTTCCTGCCCGTCGATGATGAATTCCTGCGGCAAGATATGCAGCACCTGCTGGTCGGTCGGAATATTGATCGCCTTGGCTGTTTCCATCACGCGTGTCACATCGGCCTGCGTGACTTCTTTGTCCTTGATCGCCACCATGCCGCTCGAATTGAAGCTGCGGATATGACGGCCGGCAATGCCGGCATACACATGCGCGATCTTGCAGTCCGCCATCAGTTCGGCTTCTTCGAGCGCGCGCTGGATTGATTGCACCGTGGCCTCGATATTCACAACGACGCCTTTTTTCAATCCATTGGAATCGCTCTGGCCCAAACCGATCACTTCGTAGCGGCCTGCGCCGCGTTGCTCGGCGACAATCGCAACGACTTTGGAGGTGCCGATATCGAGCGCGACCAGCAAATCCGTATCCTCTTGTTTCATTCAAATCACTCCTTTTACTCTTTTTCAGGCGCGCGTTCGCCATCGCCGCGCAGCGGCACCGGATAAATAGCGAACCCGTTTGGATAACGCAAATCAGCATACCGAATCGCCTCTCCCCACTGCGTGGTGACCGCCTTCCAGGCTGCGACCAGCCGTTGGCTGCGCCGTTTGAGTGCATCGCCACGTGCAGTCAGCGCGCTCTCATCGTCTCTTTGATCACGGCCCAGCTCGATGCGCGTTCCGTTCGACAGCTCGACGGTCCAGGCGCGCCGTTCTGAAAGCGCGACCGAGACCGGCTTTAAGCCGAGCGGCGCAAACCAGTGCACAAAATCCCGATAACGCGCAACAACTTCCTTCTCGCTGCCTGCCGGACCGCTTAAAGAAGGCAGCCCATCACCCGCTTCGGCTAAGTTCGCGGCGAAACGTTCGCCGTCGCTGCTGACCAGCCAGTCCGCGCGCCAAATGCCGAGCGCTTTGTACTCCGTCAGCGTGAGCGCGAGCTGATTCGGCCAMMCCCGCCGCAGCGTCGCACGGCGCACCCACGGCATCGCTTCAAAAATCGCGCGCGCCTTATCCAGGTCGAGATTGAAAAAATGCGTGTGCAGGCGGCGATTCCGCAACTGGCTCAGCGCTGCGCGCACGCTGGGCAGATTCAGATGCGTGAGATCGCCGTCAATGCGAATCACATGCAGCGCAAACATCGGCTGCTGCATCAGCCAATATCCCATTGCGGTGCACAACGCGAGCACCGCGCCCGTTGCAAGCGCGGCGGCCAGAGCATTGAGTTGGCGCGGGTTATGCCACATAGCCTTTTCCAATCGCGCTGCCACCGCGGCGCCCGCCGCTCGCCGTCTGGTCTCGCTGTGGGGTCGCCTCCATCGCTTCGCGATGGAGACCTGCTCCGCCCGCATCGATCCCCATACTGTCTTCGCGGCGGCTCCTTGTTGCAACACGATTGGAAAAGGCTTTAGCGTCAAAAAGTAATCCAGCGGCAGCGTAATGCGCGCGCAAGCTCTCCAGATGCTGGATGCCGGATTGATGAACGACGGATGGCAGCGCATCGCGCGCAAGCAGCGCCAGCGCTTGCGGCACGATTTCGTTCAATGCGGCCGCGCCCAGACTGCCGCCGACCACCAGAATTCGTAACGGGCCGCTGCGCTGTGCATAGCGGACTTCGGGCGTCGGCAAGTGGGCAAAAACGTCTCGTACTGGGTTTCCCGTCCACTGCGCGCGCGGCAGCGCATCTGGAAAAGCGACGAGTGCGCGGCGCGCGACTTTGGCGAGCAGGCGGTTGGCTAGCCCGGCAATCGCATTTTGCTCATGCACGACCAGCGGGCAACGGCGCGCGAGCGCCATTAGTCCAACTGGCACGCTGATATACCCCCCCATGCCGAGCACGACATCCGGCCGAATGCGCGCCAACGCGCGCGCGCTCTGCCGGCACGCGCGCAATAGATTGAACGGTAACAGGAGCACAGCCCGCAACCCCTTGCCGCGCACGCCGCTGAAATTGATCCACTCGATTACAAAACCCTGTTTCGGCACCAGCGCCGCTTCCATCCCCAGCGGATTGCCCAACCAGACGACGCGCGCGCCACGTGCTTTAAGAGATTGCGCAACCGCTAACCCGGGAAATACATGTCCACCCGTGCCGCCCGCGGCAATCAGTACAGTGAGAGAAAGGCTCGTTTGCGCGTCGCGCTTCATAGTTTTCCTCCGCGCATCAACACCCGATTTTCATAATCCACGCGCATCAATAACGCCAGCGCAATGCAGTTCACCACAATGCCCGAACCGCCATAGCTGAGTAATGGCAGCGTCAGCCCTTTCGTCGGCAACAGTCCGAGATTGACGCCCATATTGATAAACGCCTGCACGCCGATCCACAGTCCGATGCCCTTGGCGGTCAGCGCGGCAAACACGCGATCCAGTACCAACGCTTGCCGGCCGATTGAAAAAGCGCGCCGCACCAGCCATAAAAACAGCAGCATCACGCTTAATACGCCGACAAAACCCAGTTCTTCGCCAATCACGGCGAGGATGAAATCGGTATGCGCTTCAGGCAGATAATTCAGTTTTTCAACGCTATTGCCAAGTCCGACGCCGAACCATTCGCCGCGCCCAAAGGCAATCAGCGAATGCGTGAGTTGATATGCTTTGCCTTGCGCGTAGCGCGCGTCCCATGGATCGAGGTACGCAAAGATGCGCGCGCGCCGCCAGGGCGAAAGCCAGATTAACAGGCTGAAGGTGCCGGCAACCGTCAGCGCTAGCCCGCTGAACCATTTGACATTAATCCCGCCCAAGAACAGCACGCCCATTGCAATCACGGCAATCACCATGAACGCGCCCATATCCGGCTCAAGCAGTAGCAGCGCTCCGGCGCAGCCCACTGCGAGCGCCATCGGTAAAAAACCTTCGCGCATACTCTGCATCATCGCCTGCTTGCGCACGGTGTAATCCGCCGCGTAAAGCGTCGCGGCGAGCTTCATGATTTCAGAGGGCTGGATATGGCCGATGCCGAACGAAATCCAGCGATGCGAACCGTTGACACCTTTGCCAATGACTGGCGCAAATACCAGCGTGAGCACTATCAGCGCGCCGATAAAAAGTTTTGGCGCGGCGCTTTCCCAATGTTTAAGCGGGACTTGAAACGCACCCCAAGCCAGTGCAAAACCCGCTACCAGCGCGACTGAATGCCGCATCAAAAAGTGATCACTCTGGTAGGCCGCGTATTTCGGCGCCGCTGGCAGTGCGATTGACGCCGAATAGACCATCACCAACCCAAAACTCAATAGCAGGATGCTGACCCACAGCAGCGCTGAATCGTAACTGTGCATTGCGCGCCGCGCCCGAATATCGTTCGTGGCACGTGTCTGTCCGGTTGCGAATCTCCGTGTAGAGTGCATCATGATTCGGCTCCGCGTGCACTCATCAGCGCTTCAACGGTGTTGCGGAACACTTCCGCGCGATGCTGGTAATCTCGAAACATGTCGAAACTAGCGCACGCCGGCGATAACAACACGGCATCGCCGGGTTCAGCAATGTCTGCGGCAGCGCGTGTGGCTTCCTCAAGCGTTGCATATTCAGCCAGCGGCACACCCGAAGGTTCAAGCGCGGTGCGCAACAGCGGCGCAGCGCGACCAATTAGGAATACCGCGCGGCACGCGCGCGCAACGGATTCAGCGAGAAGCCCGAAGTCTTGCCCCTTGCCTTCGCCGCCAGCAATCAGCACGACCCGTTGAGCGACTGTTCCGCTTAACGCCGCATGGGTCGCGCCGACGTTCGTGCCTTTACTGTCGTCGATAAAATCGATGCCGTCGATGCGCGCGATGCGCTGAAAACGGTGCGGCTCGCCGCGGTAATCGCGCAAGCCATGCAACAGCGGCGCGAGCGGCATATCGAGCGCGCGGCATAGCGCAAGGGCGGCGAGCGCATTTGCAATATTGTGCTGGCCGTGCATCGCCAGCGCTGAAGCAGGCATCAAGCGTTTAATGACCGTTTCGGATGGCGCGTTATCCTCTGTGCGGCGGTGCATGCGTGCTGAAACAGACGATAAATCTGCGCGCGCTTCAGCCATTGCAAGCCATGCCGTGCCGTCTTCGGTATGCGTCAATCCGTATTCGCCCGCGCGCTGCGGCGCGCTTAGGCCAAAGGTCAACTGTTTGGATTCAGCTTCATCCGCAGTATCGAGCGCGAATTTCAGCGAGTGCACATCGTCACGGTTCAGGATGCGCACCGTCGATGCGCCGAAGACGCGGCCTTTGGCGGCGGCGTAAGCGTTGAAATCGCCGTGCCAGTCGAGATGATCGGACGTGATATTCAGCACGGCTGCGACGTCAGGCGCAAAAGTCTGGCTACTGTCCAGTTGGAAACTCGATAATTCAAGCACCCAGATGTTCGGCAGCGTGTGTTGATCGACCGCTGTGCTGAGCGCATCGAGCAGCGCCATGCCGATATTTCCGGCCACACAAGTCTGATAGCCGGCGCGTTCGCATAATCGTCCAGTCAGCGCAGCGGTGGTGGTTTTGCCGTTGGTGCCGGTAATCGCGATGACCTTGGGTTGACGATGACCGGTGATTTCGGGCGAACGCAGCGCGTGTGCAAAGAATTCAAGTTCGCCCCAAACCGGAATGCCGCGTGCGCGCGCAGCGGCCAGCAACGGCGCAATTTCCTGTGCGCGCAGCGATAAACCGGGGCTGAGCGCAACCAACTCGATATTGCCGCCAAGCAGCGCGGGCGTCAGCGCGCCCGTGAACAATTCCGCATCGAGTCCTTCAGCGCGCAGTTGCGGCAGATTCGGCGGCGCGGCGCGCGTATCGGCAATGCGCAGCCGGCAGCCATGACGCGCGCACCAGCGCGCCATTGACAGACCCGAAATGCCGAGTCCGAGAATCAATGTTGCGGGCGGATTGAATGTGCCAAATACAGACATTGAAATGCTTCCTAACGTAACTTCAGCGTTGAAAGCCCAACCAAGACCAGCATCAGCGTGATGATCCAGAAGCGCACCACCACTTGCGTTTCTGTCCAGCCGGCCAACTCAAAGTGATGATGCAGCGGCGCCATTTTGAAGACTCGGCGGCCTTCGCCATAGCGTTTGCGGGTGTATTTAAACCAGACGACCTGCAGCATGACTGAAAGCGTTTCGGCCACGAAAATGCCGCCCATCACAAACAGCATGATTTCCTGCCGGACAATGACCGCAATCGTGCCGAGCGCACTGCCGAGCGCGAGCGCGCCGACATCGCCCATAAAAACCTGCGCCGGATAGGTGTTGTACCAAAGAAAAGCCAGACCCGCGCCGCCCATCGCCGCGCAGAAAATCAATAATTCACCCGCGCCTGGAATATGCGGAAACAGCAAATATTTTGCATACACTGTGCTGCCCATCACATATGCGAAAACACCGAGCGCGCCGCCCGCTAAAACAACGGGCATGATGACCAGACCATCGAGCCCATCGGTCAGATTGACCGCGTTACTGGCGCCGACAATCACGAAATAGGTTAACGCGACAAAACCGACTGCGCCAAGCGGATAGCTGATCGATTTCATAAACGGCAATTGCAGATTCATGTGCGCAGGCAGCGCAATCGAAAATCCGCTGCGCCACCATGCGGTAAAACGCTCGACCATGCCGGCTACACTTGATTCGGAGATCGCAAACATCAAATAAAACGCGGCGAGCACGCCAATCAGCGATTGCCAGCCGTATTTTTCACGCGCCGACATCCCGCGCGGGTTTTGATGGACCACTTTGCGGTAATCATCGACCCAGCCAATCAACCCGAAGCCAAACGTCACCGCCATCACGACCCAAACAAAGCGATTGTTCAAATTCGCCCACAACAACATTGAAACGGCCATGCCAATCAGAATCAGCGCGCCGCCCATCGTCGGCGTGCCGGATTTGGACAGATGCGCGCTTGGACCGTCGTGACGCACCGTTTGGCCGACTTTGAGCGCGTGTAGTGTGCGAATCACCCATGGACCACACATCAAACCGATGACCAGTGCCGTCATCGCCGCCATCACCGCGCGAAAGGTCAAATAATTGAAGACGCGCAGAAAGCGGAAATCGCTTTGTAACCATTGTGCAAGCGCAAAGAGCATTCGTTCTAACCGCCCGTTGGAGTTGGAGTATGCAGAGGGGCGGTCAGTGCGTTGACAATCCGCTCCATTTTCATAAAACGCGAGCCTTTGACCAGAATCGTTGCGTGCGCATTAAAACCGGCCTGCAATAGGTGTTCGATGAGCGCCGTCGCATCGTCGAACGCCTGCGCGCCTGGCCCAAACGCATCGCATGCGTTGCGTGACGCTTCGCCGAGCGCGTAGAGCGCGTCGATAGCGCGCGCGCGCGCATAGGCGCCCATCTCGCGGTGGAATGCGGCGCCGTTCTCACCCACCTCGCCCATATCGCCCATCACCAGCACGCGCGGCGCAGCATGCGCGGCCAATACGTCGATTGCGGCGCGCAGCGAATCGGGGTTTGCGTTGTAGCTATCGTCAATCACGGTCACACCGGCCAACGGTGCTGCGCGCGCCATTTTTAACGCTAAACGGCCAGCAACGGGTTCAAATGATTCGAGACCGCGTTGAATCACACTTAAATCGCCGATGCCAGACGCCAGCGCGGCCGCTGTTGCAGCCAGCGCATTGCGCGCGTTATGTCGGCCTAGCGCGCGCAATTGAACTTCGCGCGTTCCAACTTTCGTTCGAATCGTTAACCGGCTATCGGCGTTCCATGCGCCGCACACCGCGGCCTCCGAGGGTTCATCTTCGAGTGCGAAATCGATCACGCGGCGCGCGCCGGCCGATTTTCGCCATAAGGCGGTATAAACGTCGTCAGCCGGAAATACGGCAATACCCGTCGCGGGCAATGCCTCAATCGCGCCAGCGTATTCGTGCGCAACCGCTGCAACGCTTTTCATAAAGGCTTGATGCTCGCGCTGCGCGTTGTTCACCAGCACAATGGTAGGTTCGGCGATGTTCATCAGCATGGCTGTTTCGCCTGGAGTGTTCATCCCAAGCTCGACAACCGCAAGCCGGTGTACCTCTTTTAAACGCAGCAATGTCAGCGGTAAACCAATCTGATTATTCAGATTGCCATGCGTGACAAATCGCGCATCGATGCCGACCGCCGCAGCGAAAATCGACGCGATCATTTCCTTGACCGTCGTCTTGCCATTGCTGCCGACCACTGCGGTGAGCGGCAATGTGAATTTGCGCCGCCAGCCGCGCGCGAGCAAGCCGAGCGCAGCGCATGTATCCGGCACCTTTAAGGTGGGCAACGGTATTTCGGAAGCATCGCGCGATATCAGTACGGCGGCAGCACCGCGTTTGGCGACTTCCATCAGAAAGTCGTGCGCGTCGAAGCGCTCTCCTTTCAGCGCGATAAAAAGCGCGTTTGGCGCAACTGTCCGGCTATCCGTGCTCACCCGATCAAAACGCGTGTCGGCAGCGCCGATGATGTGCGCATCTGGAATGAGCGCAGCGGCTTCGCGCAGTGAAAATAAGCTCATCGCTGCGCTCCTAGATACGCCGTAAAAGCCCCGGTTGCACGTGCATCGAGCGCAAGACGGACATGGTCATAATCCAAAAAGGGGATTTTTTTACGGTTGATCTCCTGCATCGTTTCATGGCCCCGGCCGGCGACGAGAACCACATCTTCGGGCGCGGCCACCCGAATGGCATGCAAAATCGCGCGCGCACGGTCCGCAAAGCGCTGGATGCGCGGCGGCTCTGAAATGCCTTCCATAATGTCGTCGATAATGGCCTCCGGCGATTCGCAGCGCGGATTGTCGCTGGTCAACACGATCCGATTCGCAAGCCGCTCGGCAATGCAGCCCATCGCGGCCCGTTTACCGGGGTCACGATGACCGCCACAGCCAAATACACAGGCCAGCGCGCCGCCGCGCGTGCGCGCAACCGGTTGTAAAGCGGTCAATGCTGCGTCCAACGCATCGGGCGTATGCGCATAATCGATGACGACCAGCGGCGCGCCGTTTTGTCCACCCACTTGCTGCATCCGGCCCGCAACGGGGGCAAGTGTTGTTAACTGCGCGCGCGCAACATCAAACGGCACTTCGGCAGCCAATAATGTGCCGCATACCGCGAGCAGATTGTGGACGTTGAACGCGCCAAGCAAATGCGTTTCGACTTCACCCCGCCCCCAATCGGAGATCAGTTTAAAAGCGGTTCCAGCCTCAGTGATGCGTAACTCCGTTGCATGCAGCGCTGCATCGGCCAGTGGCATGCCGATACATTTCCCAATCCCGTAGGCGATCGTGCGCACTGCGCGGTTTGCGTGCAAACGCTTGAGGATTCTCACGCCGGCGGAATCGTCACGGTTTACCACTGCCGTCTGTAAATCCGGCCAGCCAAACAAATGCGCCTTGGCTGCTTCATAGGCTTCAAGCGTGCCGTGGTAATCGAGATGATCGCGCGATAAGTTGGTGAACACTGCCGTATTGAAAGTGGTGCCGTTGACACGCCCCTGATGCAGCGCGTGTGATGACACTTCAAGCGCAACGGCGCGTGCGCCCAATCGGGCCAGCCGCGCAAGATTGCACTGCATTTGCGGCGCATGCGGCGTTGTAAATCCCGCTTCTGTCAATTGATCCGGCATGCCAAAGCCGAGCGTTCCGCTGATTGCACAAGGGATGCCTGCACCCGTCAAGACATGCGCAAGCCAGTGACTGCACGAGGTTTTTCCGTTAGTGCCGGTGATGCCGATCACGTGCATCTTCTGGCTTGGCGTGCCGTACCACTGGCTTGCAATAGAGCCGGCCAGATCGGGCAGATCAGGCACAACGAGATCGGGAACCGTCCATGCGCGTGCGGTGTGTTCGGAAAACGGTTGCCGGATGATGGCAGTGGCGCCACGGGCAATCGCATCATCGATATAGGGTCGGCTATCTGCCCCCTGAACTGCATACGCCAGATACACATCTCCGGGTCGGACTGCCCGGCTGTCGGCGTGCAGATCAGCCGTATTAGACACGTGCGCGCTTAGCCATGCGAGCGCATTTTGGACCGTGCGCTGCACCGCGCCGTTCTCAGGCGTGAAACACCGTTGCGCAGCGTTCATGGGGCGGCTCCGGCAAGCGCAATCGGGGCAATCGGTTTATCCGGCGCAACATTGAGCGCGCGCAGGGTATCGCCCGCAATGCGCGCGAATAGCGGCGCCGCAACCTGACTACCGAAATGCTGACCGGCGCGCGGTTCGTCGATTGAGAGGGCAACGATGATGCGTGGCGCGGACATCGGCGCGATGCCGACAAAGGAAGCGCGGTATCTGGATTTGTCGTAGCCGCGTCCGGAATGTATGTAGGCCGTTCCAGTTTTACCACCCGCGCGATAGCCCGGAATTTGCGCAGCCGGCGCGGTGCCGTTCGGTCCGACGACCGCTTCGAGCGTTTGACGGACTTGTTGCGCGGTGCGCGGCGAGATGATTTGCGGCCCCTGCACAGGTTCGCCGTGATGTTTAAAAATGGTCACCGGCAGCAATTGCCCATCGCGCGCAAGCACCGTATAGGCACGGGCAATCTGAAACAGAGAAACTGAAACGCCATAGCCATAAGACATCGTGGCCTGTTCGATACGCCGCCAGCTTTTCCACGGGCGCAGCCGGCCGGCCACTGCGCCGGGGAAATGAATTTCCGGCGCTTGACCGAAGCCGACGCCGCTGAACATTTCCCACATTTCCTGCGGTTTGAGCATCAGGCCGATTTTGAGTGTTCCAATATTGCTGGACTTCTGAATCACGCCGGCAACGGTCAATGTCCCTTTGTCGTGTGTATCCGCAATCGTCGCGCCATCGAGGGTGTAACGGCCCGGCGAAGTGTGAAAAATGGTGTTGGGGGTTACGCGGCGTAAATCGAGCGCGCGCGCGATGGTGATGGGCTTCATAATCGAGCCCGGCTCGAAGGTATCGGTCAGCACGCGATTGCGCAACTGCTCACCGGAGAGTCGGGAACGGTCGTTGGGGTTATAGGTTGGAATATTGGCCAGTGCCAGCACTTCTCCGGTGCGCACATCGAGCACAATCACCGCGCCCGCTTTGGCTTTGTTGCGCGCAACCGCCTCTTTCAGATCGGTATGCGCAATATATTGCAAACGGTGATCAATCGACAGTCTCAGTTCTTGACCATCGCGCGGTGCGATCATTTCTGCGACATCTTCGACAATCCGTCCGAGCCGGTCTTTAATCACACAGCGCGAGCCTGGAAGGCCAGCTAACTGCTGTTGCATACTCAGTTCGATGCCTTCCTGACCTTCGTCTTCAACATTCGTGAAGCCGATCAACTGCGCAGCGATCTCTCCTTCGGGATAGAAGCGCTTGTATTCTTTGCTCTGATAAATGCCTGGAATTTCAAGCGCTGCAATTCGATTGGCGAGCTCCACTGGAATTTGCCGTTTGAGATAAACAAAACGTTTGGATTGCGCCAGTTTGGTATGCAGCATATGCGGAGAAATCTCCAGCAGCGCAGCGAGCGCGTTTATTTTGGCAGCAGGCGTAGCAAGGGGAATATCTTCAGGAATCGCCCAAATCGCACGTGCAGAAAGGCTCGTCGCCAGCATTAAACCGTTGCGGTCCATAATCTTTCCGCGCGTTGCGGCCAACTCAAGCGTTCTTTGGTAGCGAGTCTTCCCCTGTTTTTGATAAAAATCGTTGCTAAACCCTTGAATCCACGCTGCACGCGCAACCAGTGCAGCAAAGGCAGTAAAAAGCAAAAAGACAAGCAATTTCGAGCGCCAGAGCGGCAAACGCAACGATAATGCAGCGCGCGTTGCAGGCGGAGCGTGTCGGCTTAAACCGCGTTTCACTGCGCATCTCCACGGGCAACAGACTCCGTTTCAGGCACAACCAAATATTGGGTCACCACGTTTGCGGCCGGTACCATTTTGAGCTGGTGCGCGGCCAGACGCTCAATGCGCGCCGTTTTCGAAAGCGCTCTTTGCTGATAGTAGAGCTGAGCGCCCTCCTGCTGCAACTGCTGCTGCTGCACGCGCGCGCGTTCAAGCGCGATAAACAGACGTCTTTGCCGGTAGCTCGTATGGACCACCGATAAGGCGCAGGCAATCAGCGCGGTGAGCAGGAAAATATTCAGGCGGCCCATCATCCGTTTCTGAGTCTCACCTTCTCGGCACTGCGCATCACTGCGGAACGCGCGCGCGCATTCGCACTGATTTCGGCATCGCTCGCACGGATGCGCGGCCCCAGCTTAAGCACAGGCGCTGGCGCGCCGACAGCGCGCAGCGGCAAACGCCGCAGCGCGGCGCAGAGTCGCGGCGCGCGCGCATGGGTGTGCATAAAGCGTTTGACGATTCGATCTTCAAGCGAATGGAAGCTCATCACCACTAGCCGTCCCCCGGGTTCGAGCGCTTCTAGCGCTGCTTGGAGTACCGCATTCAACGTTTCAAGTTCCTGGTTGAGGTAAATCCGTATAGCCTGAAAGGTGCGGGTCGCGGGATGGCGCCCCACCGGGCGGGTTTTGATTGTGCGCGCCACGAGTTCAGCCAATTCGCGTGTCCGTGTGAGCGGCCCGTATCGATCCGATTGCGCCCGGCGAGCCACAATCGCCTTTGCAATCTGCCCAGCAAACCGTTCTTCTCCATATCTGCGTATCACCTCGGTGATTTCTTGTTGTGACGCGCGCGCAAGCCATTGCGCTGCTGTTTCTCCTCGTCCTGGGTCCATACGCATATCGAGCGGGCCATCGGCACTAAAACTGAAGCCACGCTCAGGATCGTCCAGTTGCGGCGAAGAAACGCCTAAATCCAATAAAACGCCCGACACTTGCTGCACATTGCGTTGCGCCAGATATTCGCGCAGCGCGGCGCAATCGTCGTGAATCATTTCAAAACGCGCGTCCAGCACGGTTTGTGCGGCAACACAGGCTTGCGGGTCTTTATCGAAAGCCATCAGCCGCCCGTTCGAATTTAATCGAGCTAATATGGCCCGGCTGTGCCCGCCGCGCCCGAAGGTGCCGTCAATATAAAAACCGTCCGCTCGCCACACGAGCGCGTCAACCGCTTCGTTCAGCAATACAGGACGATGCTCATACATTTGTTAGAAAGTAAACTGCTTCAAAGCGGCCGGCATTTCTTGCGTCATTGCGATGCGCTCTTTAGCGATATAGGTGTGCGCGTCCCATATCTCAAAACATCCGCCCATTCCCAGCAGCATCACTTCTTTGTCCAGCGCCGCCGCGCTTCGTAATTCAGAGGAAATCAGCACACGGTTCGATCCGTCGATTTCAATTTCGGATGCATTTCCCAAAAAAATCCGGCGCCACCAGTGCGCATCCATTGGCAATGCGGCAATCTTGTTGCGAAATTCTTCCCAAGCCAGCGCTGGAAACAACAACAAGCATCCATCGGGATGTTTGGTCAGCGTGACTCGCCCTTCTGCCTGCTCATGCAACGCCTCCCGATAACGCGCGGGAATCGACATCCGTCCTTTTGCATCGAGTGAAAGCGCGGACGCACCTTGAAACACTTCGCTGTCTCCTCACAACTGGGATTCCAAGCCAAGAGTCTACACATAATTACACTTTGAAACACTTTCTCCCACTTTATGGCAAGGACATCACACAGGTCAAGCGTTGCGGCCTTCTTTTTTGATCTTTTTTTGAATGAGTTAAGACATCGTGGCGGAATAAGCGCCGCCCGCAGCAAACGCAGCGCAGGAAGCGGAGCATATAGGCAATAGGTGAGCGGAATTCGGGCACCGCCCGGCCCCGAATCACGGGCGCTCGTAGAAGAATTGTGAACAGGCGCTGAGATAAGCGCGAAATTGCAAAGCGAGCCGATAAGCCGGATTCTGTGCGCGCAGCATAGACTGCGCGTGACAATCATTCATCTGGACGCGCCATCGCTGGCGCGTTCGAGCTTCCTACCCGCAGGCGGCGCGGACCACGCCTGCATCGCGAACGATGCGCGCCCGCTATTTGGAATTGCTCCGGGTGGAGGTTGCCGTGCCAACTGCGTCACCGCAGCCGCGGTGCGCTCTTACCGCACCGTTTCGCCCTTGCCTGAGCCAAAGCAAATGTCTGGCCATCGGCGGTTTACTTTCTGTTGCCCTGTTCCGCGTGTCGCCACGGATGGCCGTTAGCCATCACCCTGTCCTATGGAGTCCGGACTTTCCTCTGCTTTCGGCGCTGTTCAAAAATTGCTTTCAAGCAGCGCACGAGCAGCAGCGATTGTCTGGCCCGCTTTGCACTGGTCAGTCTAGCACTTCCGCGATCAGGCAAAGTTTTAGCTGAATAAAAATCAGGCCGTATATCTCCTATGCTTGGAGCGTTTCCTGCGGGAGGAAAACCGGTTAGGGGTTAGGGGAGTAACCGCGCATTCACGCGCTTTACATAGGCGGCCGGGTCTTCCAACATTCCCCCTTCTGCCAGCAATGCCTGATCAAACAGGATATGGCACCAATCCTCAAAATCTGCTTGATCGGCGTGCAATTGTTTAATCAGCGCATGCTCAGGATTTATTTCAAGAATTGGCCGAGATTCAGGCGCATTCTGGCCAGCGGCCTTTAATAAACGTTGCAAATAGCCGCTCATTTCGCCTTCATCCACGACCAAACACGACGGTGAATCAATCAGCCGGCATGTCGAACGGACTTCTTTCACTTTATCTTTTAACGCTTCTTGCATTTTTTCCATCAGCGGCTGTAGCGTTTTATTCGACGTTTGTTGCGATTCTTTTTCCTGCTTGCTGAGCGCACCCAAGTCCAGATCGCCGCGCGCAACGCTCGCTAACGGTTTGCCATCAAATTCCCTGAGAAAAGAGAGCATCCATTCATCGACCCGGTCGGTCAGCAGCAGCACTTCCACGCCTTTGGCGCGAAACACTTCAAGATGCGGGCTATTGCGCGCGGCGCGCCAACTGTCGGCGCATACGTAATAAATTTTCGACTGGCCTTCTTTCATCCGCGCCATGTAATCGGCGAGCGCAACCGTTTGTTCAGCGCTATCCAAATGCGTACTGGCAAAGCGCAACAGCGCCGTAATCTGGTCACGGTTGGCCGGATCTTCACCGATACCTTCTTTTAAGGTCTGGCCGAATTCACGCCAAAATACGGCGTACTTATCTTGATCGCTTTGAGCCAAATCCTCGAGCAGCGTCAGCACGCGCTTGGCAACGCCCTCGCGGATCGTTTTCACATCACGACTTTCCTGCAGAATTTCACGTGACACATTCAGCGGTAAATCATTTGAATCGACCACGCCGCGGACAAAGCGCAGATAGCTTGGCAACAACTGCTGCGCATCGTCCATAATGAAAACGCGCTTTATGTACAGCTTCAAGCCGCCGCGCTGCGTGCGGTCGTATAGATCAAATGGCGCGCGCGCCGGCAGATAGAGGAGCTGAATATATTCGCTGCGGCCTTCGACGCGATGTTGCGCCCATGCCAGCGGCGCTTGTGAATCGTGCGTTAGATGCTGATAAAAGCTCCGGTACTGCGCTTCGTCGATGTCATTTTTCGGGCGTGTCCACAATGCGCTCGCCTGATTAACGATTTCCTCTTCATCGCAGCGCACCATCGCATTCTTTTCTTGATTCCACTCTTCCTTCGGCATCCAGATCGGCAGCGCAATATGGTCGGAGTACTTTTGAATGATCGACTTCAAACGCCAGCCAGACAAAAAATCATCTTCGCCCGCGCGCAAATGCAAGCTAATGATTGTCCCGCGCGCCGAGCGCTCAATCGTCTCAACGCTAAATTCGCCTTCGCCTGTACTCTGCCAACGCACGCCCTCAGCCGCCGGCAATCCAGCGCGGCGCGACTCGACTACGATCCGCTCGGCAACGATAAACGCGGAATAAAAACCCACGCCGAACTGACCAATCAGCGCCCCGTCTTTCCGCGCATCGCCCATTAATTGTGCAAAAAACTCTTTGGTGCCCGAACGCGCAATCGTGCCCAGATGCGCAATTGCGTCGTCACGGCTCATGCCGATACCATTGTCCTCTACCGTCACAGTGCGCGCGGCAGCGTTGTAGCTCACACGAATCTTTAAATCCGGATCGTTTTCATATAAAGATGGATCGGCGATGGCCTCAAAACGTAGCTTGTCCGCCGCATCGGACGCGTTGGAAATCAGTTCGCGCAGAAAAATTTCCTTATTGCTATATAGGGAATGAATCATCAAATGCAGAAGCTGCTGAGTCTGCGCCTGAAAACGCATTATTTCTGATGTCATCTTTGTTCATCCTCTCAAATAACGATCCACCGCCTGCGCGCACTCGCGGCCTTCACGAATCGCCCACACCACCATTCAAAAGAGTGTATTCGGCAACCCAATTACCAGAGGAAATCGGCCCTGAGAAGATGGGCCGAGATTTGATAAGCGCGCCGCGCTTCACGCCGTCCAACCTCGCCATTCCAAATACCCGTGCATCGCTGCACTTGAACTGCGGACTGTGCCGATGATAGGCGCTTCTTGCTGAAAGTATTTAAAATAAATATTCAAAACACACAAGGACGGAGTGCAGGAACCAGAAGGTATATGAAATACATGAGGATTCCGCGCGCCGCCCGACGCCAAATCAGTATGAATAATACGGCAAGCGCGCAGCGGCACAGTTTCAACGCAATTGGAAAAGGTCTTATTCTGCCGGGCGCTTGGCTTGGCATACTCGGCGGCGGCCAGCTAGGCCGCATGTTCTGTTCTGCCGCGCAGCGAATGGGATACCGCGTCTGTGTGTTCGATCCGGATGCCCACTGCATTGCTGGCAGCGTTGCAGACGCGCATCTTTGCGCGGATTATGAGGATAACGCAGCGTTGACTGAATTCGGCCAGCGCTGCGCCGCCGTCTCGACTGAATTTGAAAATATTCCCGCGCATTGTCTCGACTTTCTCACCCCCATTATCTGTGTGCGGCCCGCCGCGCATTGTTTAGCCATCGCGCAGGACCGCACAGCGGAAAAGCGCTTTATCGCTGACTGCGGCATTTCAGTCGCGCCGTATCGGGCGATTGCATCTGCATCTGCACTGGCTGCGCTCGACTCCGCCGACCTTGCCGCCGTATTGCCCGGCATTCTAAAAACCGCTCGTTTGGGTTATGACGGCAAAGGTCAAATCCATGTTGGGGACGCAGATGAATTGCGGCGCGCTTACGCAGCGCTCGGCCATGTCGCTTGCATTGTTGAAAAGCAACTTCCAATCGCCGACGAAATATCTGCGCTGATTGCGCGCGGCGCGGACGGAGCGACGGCGATTTATCCATTTGCGCACAACGTTCATCGCAACGGCATCCTCGCGCGCACGCTTGCGCCAGCGCCAATCCCGTCAGCGCTGGCGGAACAAGCGACGCGCGCCGCGCAGACAATTGCTGAAAGATTGGATTATGTCGGCATGCTCTGCGTCGAATTTTTTATCCTGCCGGACGGTGCGTTACTCGCGAATGAAATTGCGCCGCGTCCGCACAATTCCGGCCATTACACGCTCGACACCTGCGCAACGAGCCAATTCGAGCAGCAGGTCCGCGCGCTCMCCGGCCTGCCGCTCGGCGACACTCGCCTGCATTCGGCTGCGGTGATGCTGAATCTGCTTGGGGATATTTGGTCTGTCGAAGGCATTGAACGAACGCCGCCCTGGCATTCCATCGCTGCATTGCCCGGCGCGCATCTCCATCTGTACGCTAAGCCGCAGCCGCGCGTGGGTCGCAAAATGGGGCATTTAACGTTGACCGCTGCAACGCTTGATGAAGCGCTCGAAAACGCGCGCAGCGCAGCGCAAAAGCTCGGCATTGCGCCGATTTAAACCCGCCCTCCATTTCAATGACGATTAAGCCATCTGCCGACGCCCAGAAAGAAATCGAGATGCAGCGCGCGGCCGCGCTTCTGGACGCTGGTCAACTCGTCGCTTTTCCGACCGAAACCGTGTATGGACTAGGCGCTGACGCGGAAAATCCGTCTGCCATTGCGCGCGTGTATGCGCTTAAGGAACGTCCGCCGAATCACCCGCTCATCGTGCACCTCGCCTCAAACGCCGATCCTGCATACTGGATCGACGGCGCCATGCTGCGCGCCGCGCGCGCGTTGATCGACGCGTTCTGGCCGGGGCCGCTGACCTTGATTCTGCCGCGCGCAGCGCATATTCCGGCGGCCGTCAGCGGCGGCCAGCGTTCAATCGGTTTGCGCTGTCCGGCGCATCCGCTCGCGCAGGCATTGCTCAACGCTTTTAACCGCCTGGGTCAGATGAAAGGCGCGCCGCAACGGGGCATCGCTGCGCCGTCCGCCAACCGTTTCGGGCGCGTGAGTCCGACCAATGCGCAACATGTGCGCGATGAATTCGGCGGCCAAGTGCCGGTACTGGATGGCGGCGCGTGCGCCGTCGGGATCGAATCGACGATTGTCGATCTGTCGCGCAGCTTTCCGGCGGTGCTGCGTCCCGGCCATATCAGCGCTGCGCAAATCGCTGAAGCGCTTGGAGAAGTGCCCCGCGCCGGTCGCGATGCAACGGCCGGCGCGCCGCGCGCGTCCGGCACGCTACACGCGCATTACGCGCCGCGCACGCCGCTTTTTTTATGCGCGCAGGATGAAATCGCGCATGCCTTAAAAGAAGCCAGCGCGCGCGGTGAACGCCTCGCCGTGCTGGCGCGCGGCAATTTTGCTGAATACATCTCGCAAAGCGCCGCGCAATATGCCAGTGTTCATATTGTGGGCGCGCCATCTAGCCCCTCCGATTATGCGCGCGCACTGTACCGTTCTCTGCGTCAACTGGACACGCTGGGCTGCACACGCCTTTTGGTTGAAAGATTGCCTGAAGCGCCTGTCTGGGCTGCAGTGAACGACCGCCTAAGCCGCGCGGCAGCGGCTTTTGCAGGCAAACATTTCTAAAATCAGTTTTCTAAGAGCCTGTTCACGGTTCTTCTGCGAGCGCCCGTCGGATAAGGGATATCAAGTTTTGAATCAGGAGATACTTTGAATGAAGAAACGCGTGATTGTCGGCATGTCAGGCGGTGTAGACTCGTCCGTCAGCGCCTGGCTGCTCAAGCAACAAGGGCATGAGGTCATTGGGCTTTTCATGAAGAACTGGGAAGAAGAGGAATATTGCCCGGCACGTCAAGACTGGATTGATGCCGCGTCAGTCGCCGATATCCTTGGGATTGATATCGAAGTGATCAACTTCGCTGCTGAATATAAGGCGCAGGTATTCACAGAATTTTTGCGCGAGCACGCCGCAGGACGCACGCCTAATCCGGATGTGTTGTGCAATGCGCGCATCAAATTCAAAGCCTTTCTTGAATATGCGCGCACACTCGGCGCGCAAATGATTGCAACCGGTCACTATGCGCGCATCCGCGGTTCGAATCCAGGCGGCATTGAACTACGCAGAGCGTGTGATGCCAAGAAAGATCAGAGTTATTTTTTGCATCGGCTGAATCAAGCGCAACTCGCGCGCGCCTGCTTTCCAATCGGAGAAATGCAAAAAACGCAAGTGCGCGAAATCGCGGCGCGCATCGGCCTACCCAATGCAACGAAGAAAGACTCAACCGGGATTTGCTTCATCGGCGAACGGCCTTTCCGTGATTTTTTAGGCCGCTATCTGCCGCCCACGCCTGGCCCCATTAAAACATCCGATGGGCAAACGGTAGGCGAACATATCGGGTTGGCGTTCTACACGCTTGGACAAAGAAAAGGGATGGGTTTAGGCGGCGTCCAAAATGGAACCGGCGCGCCTTGGTACGTCGCGCGGAAAGATACTGCTCAAAACACGCTGTATGTCGTTCAGGGACATACGCACCCGTGGCTCAACCGCGATTCGATTGACATGGAAGAGATGCACTGGATTTCCGGCGCGCCGTCCCCAGACGGCTTTAGATGCAGCGCGAAAACGCGTTACCGGCAAACGGATGGGCCTTGCACACTGATACGCACCGGTGAAAACCGCTTTACGCTCCATTTCGATCTTCCTCAGTGGGCGGTCACGCCCGGGCAGTATGCGGTGCTGTACCAGGGCGATCGTTGTATCGGCGGCGGCGTGATTATGTAAGAGAGCAGTGATTTGCAATCCCGTCCAGAATCTCCCGATGCGCCGCTTCAACGCCCTGCCAGCCTTCGACTTTGACCCATTTGCCTTTTTCAAGCGCTTTGTAATGGGTAAAAAAGAATTGAATTTGTTCCTTTAAATGGGCGGGTAGATCTTCAATCGTTTTGAGATGCGCGGTCGCTGGACAAATCTTATCGAGCGGAACAGCCACTATCTTTGCATCGACGCCGGACTCATCGTTCATCTGCAATACGCCCAGCGCGCGCGCGCAGATCACTGCGCCAGCCAAGATCGGGAACGGTGTGATGACCAAAACATCCACTGGATCTCCATCGCCCGAACGCGTATGCGGAATAAAACCATAATTCGCCGGATAGCGCATTCCGGTTCCGATAAAACGATCTACGAATAACACGCCCGACTCTTTATCGGTTTCGTATTTCACCGGTTCGCTGTGTGCGGAAATCTCGATGATGACATTGAATTCGTGCGGCGCATTTTTGCCAACCGGGATGCGAGAGAAATTCATGAAAGTTTTCCTGAAGAGTGCAAGAAAAAGCCATTATGCCAAGCCGCATCATCTAGCGCCTTTTTCAGCAAGAGTGCTCTGGCGCCTCTAACCCCGCGGGTGATGCTTTGCATGCAGCGCCGTCAAGCGCTCGCGGGCAATGTGGGTATAGATTTGGGTGGTCGAAATATCGGTATGTCCGAGCAGAAGCTGCACAGCGCGCAGATCAGCGCCATTGTTCAATAAATGTGTTGCAAACGCATGCCGCAGCGTATGCGGGGACAAAGGTGCAGTTATCGCTGCGGCGCGGGCGTAACGCTTGATCATATTCCAGAATTGCTGGCGCGTCATGCCCGCGCCGCGCACCGTGACAAACAATGTATCCGACGTGCGCGCTTGCAGCAAGGCAGGCCGCGCCTCCCGCAAATAACGCTCCAGCCAACCGCGCGCCTCTTCGCCAAACGGCGCAAGCCGTTCCTTTGCCCCTTTGCCGAGGATGCGCACCACACCCTCATTTAAGCTGATCTCGACGGTTTTCAGTTCGATTAATTCCGATACGCGCAAACCGCTCGCATACATCAATTCGATCATCGTCCGGTCGCGCAAACCCAATGGCGATTGGATATCCGGCGCTCTGAGCAAAGCCTCTACTTGCGCTTCAGAAAGATAGGATGGAAAACGCGGCGGCTGTTTGGCGGCGCGGATTTTTAATGTCGGATCGACCGTCATTCGGTGTTCGCGCAGCGCCCATCCAAAGTAGCGCCGGAACACGGATAAACGCCGATTGGACGAACTTGCCTTGCCGGCGCAGCGCGCCGCGATGTAGGCGCGCAATGCAGCGGCGTTCGTCGCATCCAAGCTGAGACTGCGCCGCTGTGCAAGCCAGGCGGCGAAAAGCCGCAAATCGCCCCGGTAGGCATCGAGGGTGTTTTTGGCTAGGCCGTGCTCAAGCCAAAGCGCATCGCAAAATGCATTGATGGCCGCTAAACTGATCGCGAGCAGCGCGGACCGATCGGAGGTTGCTAACGCAGTTGCGTCGGCCCTATCCGTTGGATTTAGGGTAAACATTGGCCCTGCCGCAGCGTCCAGTGCATATATGCGCGCACGCGCGCTGATTCAGATGCATACCGTAACATTTTGAGCGTATCCCTAGAATCTGTATGTCTTTATCTACTCATCATCCACTGCTTGAACAGCATCTCAAGTTACCCAACCTAGCCGCAACCGAGCGACTGGGTCAACGCTTCGCGCTGGCGTTCACATCTTTGTATCATTCTGGCTGTTTTTCAGGCGTGCGCGTCTATCTGTACGGCGAACTCGGTGCTGGAAAAACCGCACTGGCGCGCGCCATGCTCGTTGCGCTTGGCGTCAACGAGCGAATCCGCAGCCCGACGTATACTTTAGTCGAGCATTATGCGCTTGAACTGCCGAATCCAATCTCGAAGACATTGGATACTTTGGATATTTATCACTTTGATCTCTACCGTTTCACGCATCCCATGGAATGGACTGAAGCCGGTTTTCAGGAATATTTGGCGGCGCGCGCGCTTTGTCTGATCGAATGGCCTGAACGGGCCGGAGATTTGTTGGGTATACCGGACCTCGCCCTCATGCTTGAAATAGGGCATAAGGGGCGTCGTTTAACCGCCCATGCATTTAGCCGAACGGGTCAGACAATATTTGCTCAATGCTGATGAAGCGCTCGTTATCCATTGCCTCTGCGCCCATCACCCTATACTCGCGCCGCCGGATTTTACGCGTTGGTCTATCTACTGCGCTGTTCTCTCTGGTGCCGGTACGCGCGTTTGCGGCAACGATTCTGGGGGTGCGCGCCTGGCCGGCACGCGATTACACACGCTTGACCATCGAATCCGATCAGCCGCTTGACTATAGCGCTCAAATTCTGCAAGCGCCCGATCGTGTCGTCGTCGATCTAAATGGGCTTGAACTCGACGTCACTTTGCAACAACTGGTGACCAAAATTACGCCGAACGATCCTCAAATTGAACAGGTGCGCGTTGGACAGTTTACGTCGCATGTGGTGCGTTTGGTGCTGGATTTAAAAAGCGCGGCGAAACCGCAAGTGTTTACGCTACAACCGGTCGGAAATTATCGCTATCGGCTTGTCTTTGACCTGTATCCCGCCGTCGCCCCCGATCCACTGCTTGAGTTGCTGGCTGAAACTGAACTGAAAGAAGCCATGTTAGTACGCACTCCGCCATCTCCATTCACAACGGATGACAGCGATGCTTTTTTTGAACGCTATGCACACGACGAGAAAGCGCGTCCGTTGACCATACCATCTGCCGCGCTCGCTGTCCCTCACTCTCGGCCGCGGCCGCACGCGCAAGCCGCCGTGCGCGCAACACGCTTACTCACCGTCGCGATTGATCCTGGACATGGCGGGGAAGACCCTGGCGCAACCGGACTCAGCGGAACTTGTGAAAAAGATATCGTACTGGATATTGCACGGCGGCTGCAGCAGAAAATCAATGCTCAACCGCAGATGCGCGCCATGCTGACGCGCGATGGCGATTATTTTGTACCCCTTCATATGAGGGTGCAAAAAGCGCGCCGCGTAGAAGCCGATTTATTTGTTTCGATTCATGCTGACGCTTTTATCGAACCCAGCGCGCACGGCGCATCCGTATTTGCACTCTCGACGCGCGGCGCGACCAGCGCAGCCGCTAAATGGATTGCAAATAAAGAAAATGCTTCGGATTTAATTGGAGGTGTTAATTTTAGAACGCAGGATGTCGTAGTCAAGCATGCATTATTCGATATGTCAACCACTGCACAAATTAAGGATAGTAAGCGTTATGGAAAGTTCGTGCTTAACGAAATCGGCCAAATTAATGTGCTTCATAAACCGCATGTCGAACAGGCCGGCTTTGCTGTGTTAAAAGCGCCTGATATCCCATCTATATTGGTTGAGACTGCTTTTATTAGTAATCCTGAAGAAGAAAAGAAACTGAATAGTATCTCCTACCGTGAACAAATGGCCGCTGCAATCCTGCGCGGTATCAAATATTATTTTGCAGCGAATCCACCCTTATCCAGAGGCCGAACGGTTTGAGCCTGGTTCGCCGCCATTTAGGTGAGAGGGGCGTACAATAAGATTGTGAACAGGTTCTTAAGAACGGACATGATAAATATTCCAAATTGCATCAATTACTGCCTGTGCGTATTCGATAGCAGCGCATTGCCAAACAATATTACGGCACTGCTCTTTTGAGCAAGGTTGCTGCAGGTATGCGCCAAGACGCGTCCTTTCATCATTGAGCAGACGCATGACATGGGCACGATAAATTCCTTTCCGATCTTCAAATAAACGATCTTCCAATGGCGTGATGCGTTGGAACATGGTTTATCGCCCTTCAACTAAGCTGCAGCTAGAATAATGTTGAGAATTTTCTGCTACAACCCAAGCGGTAAATGGACCCACTCTCCTTCCTTACGCAGTTCGACGCCGTTTTGATCCAGTTTCGTTACCGTATATCCGTTTGGTAAAGTGCTGCCAGCTTGTATTCTCATCCCATTTGCAAGTTTTAAAAACACAGCGCGTTGATTGCCACTAAAACTGATAACTTGAGCAGGGAATATTCCAGCTTCGAGCTTCGTCGCTGGAATATTTTGATAAATCACGCGAATCTCATACCTTTGCTCCTGTCGCCAGCGCTCCAACGCCTGACGCAGCTGAGATTCGCGCGCTTCAGGAACCTGACCGGTCACCGTTAGGACATCGCCTTGATAGGCCGCGCTTAATTGTTCAAACAGATCTTGTTGGCGCAACATATCGATTAAATCGACGATCATCGCATCCGTATCATTGCGTACCATCCATGAATTTAGGCCCGGCAATTGATCCAACTGCTGACTCACGGACGCCCATTGCGGGTTGTCCGATATATTGCCTGAAATGACGACCGATCCTGGCATTTGCCCTGAAGTCACTTGAGCATAGCGATATCCGTTTCCGCGTAGAATATACGCAACGCTACGCTGCAGCTCATCTTCGCAAACAGTCTGATTCCGGTATATGATGCCCGCTTCGACCAGTGTATTGAGATAGGGCGCGAGCTCTGCCGTATCATGACATAGCCCAGAGAGCGTTAATATACCCTCTTCGTCACGTTCAACCTGCACGTGCTTAAGTTTCATCCGCAGCGCTTTCTGGTAACTCGTCAAGTCAAATTGCCTATGATTAGGCACTGAGGCGCGTAAATCGCGCACCGCTTGAAGCATAAGGACCATTAATCCCATCGCCATTGCGCTCGGCAAAGCAATCCCCCATAAGCGCATCCCGTACTGGTGACTCTTGACAGGTTCCAAGGATGTCTCTTCGCCAGCGCGCATAATACTTACTCTACAACCACCAAGCTCCAGTCTTTGATGAGCAAGTATGTTCACCTCTTCACCTTTGACACGGCGGCCATTAATCCTGCAGCGCACTCGCAGCGCCCGTAACCGGACGCCTTGCTCAGACACCTGCAAGATACAATGCTGACCTGAAGCTTTAGACAAAGAAAGCTGCACATCACAATCCGGCGAATCGCCTATTGTGATATCACCATTCGGCAAATGCAAACTTCGCCCTGCTAAAGGGCCGGACTGAAATATTAATTTCCAAAAAAAACGGGGTGGCATACAACGTTCAACATCTCTTCAACAATCTACCTATCTACACGAGCGGGGTCTCAAAGAACTTAGCAAGACTGCGATATATATCAACGACTATATTATTAATTTCTCGGAACTGGTTTGACATTTGCTCGGCCAAATTTGATAGCCATGACCTGACCGTCTCAAGAATAGACAAGAGCTGGCGTTGATTATCGGCCTGCGCTTTCTCAATTTGCGCCTCGGTAATATTACCCGCCTGATATGCTTCCATACCACTTGTAATAATGTTGCTTGCACCTCCCGCTAGACCGCTCGTCAACATTCCTATCCCTATAACAGCCTTTCCATCTTCAATGAACGGTATTGCAGCACAACCGCCTGCAACAGTAATTCCAACATTCATGATACCCGATACAATCTGACTCATATAAATCGATTCTTTCGCAGCAAGCTCCTTCTCAGCGCTTTCCCGAGTTTTATCCAATGCATCAAGTGCGCTTGCCATATTCATACTTATCACACTCCCTGCTATATCCATATTTTTATCGCGCATCCAAGCTGCATATTTCTGTAGATACCGCATAATTGTATTGAGCATCGTTATGATTGATTGACCGGTCAATTGAGCAGGGTCAAGGTTTTCAACCGGATCCTCAATTCCTTCTGTAACTGAGCAATTTTTTTGTTCTTCAATCTTAGACAAGAAATTTTGCTGTGCTTCTACTGGCAATATGGGCATAGACATTTTGCTCTCCTCCTCATTCTTTTAAAGTTTAAAATCTCTGTTATTTATACCTCTAGCGTTCGCACACCCTGCTCAATCAAGCAGCCTGCGCGAGCGCGTTCACTACTCGCAATGAACTTCGATTCAGCATCCGGCTACTTTGAAGCAGCGTTGCTTGATCGTTTGCGATGCGGGTTGCCATCCCTCTCTCCTGTTTCAGGAGCCAATTGATCATGTCTCTCTGGATTGACGTAAGTGTTTTTAAAAATTCGCCTTGCGCTTGTAATTTTTTGCCTTGCGCTTCACTCCGGGAAATTTCACGCCCAATGACGCCGCTCACAATTTTACGCAGCGCCTGTAAAACGTGATGGATCACATTTGTAATAATATATAAGTGCTGTATGGACTCTGAAAGCAGTTTTAAAAACCTTTCAGTTAAATTTGCCGGCAAAGTGGATCTAGCCAGGCGTTGCAGGGTTGCGTTCAACCGAGCAAAATCCGTCTCTCGTATACGGACGACCGCCCGTCCGCCCGCCATCCGTGAACCTTGCAGCCATTCACAAACAGCGCCCATTCCATCGATTGCAAAGCCGATCAACGCGCATCCGATCTGTACCGACCGGACAAAACCGCTGTATTCTTTCAGTTGATCAGCGGACGATGGATCGTCACTGCAAAAAGCAATCGTTTCAAGCAGCGCATTGCCGCATCCAAGCAAACCCGACGTCAGCAGAAAAACGCCGCTTGCTATCTTAAACGCATTACCTGTGGCAATTCCAAAACTCAACTGGCCTAAGCCAACGCCAATTTCGACTACACCGATAATCAAGTCGAAGACAATAGCGGCGATGTCTCCTTTACGCGCTTCTTTTTGCGCCTCAAGGAATTTCTGAACTTGTTGCTCGTAGAGATTCAGCCTTTCATTCTCAAGTTGCGCTTCCGCTCGATGCATCTGCTCAAGCCCTTGCACCAGACTGCGCTGCAGTCCCAGGTTGGCGTCCGTAATATACGCATACATTGCGTACAAAAGCGCTAAAGGCGTCAAGTGTTCAAACTCTAAAGGAGAAATATGCCAGCCATTTTCTTTTTCTTGCACACGGTCCTTGCCTTCAAGCGCACAGTAAATGCCATAAAGTCCGACTTCTTTTTTTATGCTTCCGTTATATTCGTCAGCAAAATGCGCGACAGCCTTGTTTTCTTTGGAGGAAAACGCCCGCTCATTTGGGCCATCTGTCCAATATAAGTGTTCTGATGATATTGCAGAATTGATAGCGATCATTGTGAGTTCCCTGTCTGAAACTGCGCCATGCCATGTCTAATCTGACTCCTGCTTAAATCTATCTCAACACGCAAAATCTCTGACAGACTTGATTTCAGACGCGAGCATGGCGGTTCCTCAATTTTTACGAACCCCTTAACCTTTTATATTGGCGAGAATTTGACTGTTTATCCTAAATTGAACCGTAATGATATTGCTCAGAAAACTCGCAAAATTGTTGTAATTCTGAGTCTCTTGCGTGACTCTTGTTTGCGTGTCCGTGTTGGCATCCTTTGCGCTGGCTGCCGCCGCGTTTAACGCTTGCTGGAGCCTCAACACCTGAAATTTTGGAATACCCTCTTCGTGACTGACGAGAATAACTTCTTTCGTGAAGCCGAAATTTGTCCCCAAGCCCACCCATCTCCAATGGAACGGGTTTGCATCCCAATGCGTTTTAGTTTCTTCCGTATCTCTAACTTCTGTCACTTTTTCCAGCCACTTTTCAATAGGCTTACCTTCAATTTGAATAGGCTTACCATCAATCCTGATTTTCTTGATTTTTTCAAGGTAAGCTTTAAATTGTTCATTCTCTTTCCAATTCCATAACGCATCGTCTTGCAAACGAGCGTATTCGCCCGACACATAACTCGCTGCATCCACCAACTCCTGCGTTTTTCCAACCATTTCCTTCACTTCACGCGCCAGTAAAATCATCAGCCTTTTCGTGAGGTCACGTAATCTGGCAAATGCCTCAATCAAAAGCGCAAAAGGATTCTCTTCTCTTTCCCCGGCATTTGAAACTTCATCATTTTTTTGCACAGCAGAAGCAGATAGGGATGAAAATGGCGTTACGCTATTTACTGTGGAAGTTGGGCAGCAGCTACCTTGAAGCATTTCAGAAACTCCTATTCAGATTAAAGAGATAAGCCAGACGAATATTTATTCTGATATGGCTTAAAAAATGGATGAGGAAGACTTATTCACTCTACGCAAAGCATCGCGTCTTCTTTTTGATGCTGATGCGGGATTTTTGAGCAGGTGGCACAGGCGGCACCATGGCAGCCACCGTTACCGGACTTTCTGCTCCTGAGGTATCGTTATTCAACTGGCGCTTCACTTGCTGATATTGAACACCCATGCGCAACGCTTCTTTCATGTATTGCTGCATTTGCTCGGTTTTCTGTTGAATATCATTTTTCCACGCCTGCTCAAGTTTGGCTAAACGCTCGGCAGCCGCCGGGTCGTGGGCGGCTTTTTCCACCAGATCACTGACCTTTTCACGCAACGCATCGAAATGCTGCATCAATCTTTCCAGATCGGAGATCTGGCGGCGCAATGTCTCGGACTGCTCATTGTGAGCCATATATTTCTCTCCTTTTCAGCCCCGTAAGAGATATTTTTTAAATGTCATTATAAATCATAAAAGTCTTAAAAAAGATCAGGGGAAAACCTGAGTTGCCGGCTAGACGACTTTTAAATCGTCCATCCTTGCGCGCGCAACCTCTCGCCCAGGTGTAAAAGCCGAACGCCGATACCCGCCCATTCGCCCCGCTGCACGGCACGCTCAGCGTCAAGGATTGCCGCTTCAATTAACGGTTGTGCCAATTGACCGGCAATACCTTTCATTTTATGCAACTCCTGCGATAAAGCGGAAGGATCATTTTGATCAAATTGTTCCCGCGCGCACTGGAACAAGCGCCCCAATTCTTCGCTAAATTTGCCACGTAATTCGCTATTTAAACCAGATATTTGATTTTCATCCTGCATTGCGGGCGCGTCCATGGAATTTTCCCCCATTGATATACCGCGAGAATTCTGATAGAAGATCACTCTCAAAAGCGCTGCCGCCAGCGCGTCCGGAATGAGTGGTTTAGCCAAAAAATCGTTCGCGCCCGCGTCAAGAAAGGCGTCACGCTGGTCATCAAAAGCGCCGGCGGATAACGCAATGATGTAGACATCGGCATCGAGCACTGGCTCTTGTTCGGCGCGAATCCGGCGCGTCACTTCGAGGCCGCTCATTACGGGCATTTGCGCGTCCATAATCACCGCGTCAAACACTTCTCGGGTCAGCAGTTGGATGGCTTGCGCGCCATTGCGCGCGATCTGAACGCGATGCCCCAATCTGCGCGCCATCCATTCAATCAATCCCAAATTCACTTCAATATCGTCGACTGCGAGCAGATTCAACGACCAAGGCTGCGCCGCAGTGCGTGGATCCGTGAGCTGTGGCGCACTACGGCCTGTTACAGTGCCCAGCACATTGACCAAATCCCGGAACAATAACGGCGCATCGTGCAAAGTAGCGACCTGAATATCAGGCAGCAGCGCTGCAGTACCGTATACAAACGGTTTTGAAGTCAGCCTGACCAGCGCAGGCAAATGTTCAGCATCTGCAGATTTTGGGTTCAACGCATCGCCAAGCATTTGAAATGCTGCCGTGCCCTGTTCCTCATCGCATAGACAAACGTTGATGCGCGGCGCACCGTCCTCTATCGCCTGTATCAGGCGTCGCGCTTGCAGCGCTGTATCCGCACGCTGCCAAGTGATGCCTAGCCGCTTAAACCCGTTTTGTAACGCAATCGAAAGACGCTCAGTCACCGTCACCGCATGCAAACCTGCAAGCGCATTCGGCTCAGAGGGCGCAGTCGGGACAGTTGGCACAGTTAAAGTGAAGGTCGTCCCCCGCCCCACGACGCTATGCAGATGAATTTCGCCCTCCAGCAATTCGGTCAATTGTTTGCAAATCGCCAGCCCGAGGCCAGTACCGCCGAAACGACGCGTAATCGACGCATCCGCCTGTAAAAACGGGGCAAAGATACGCTCCTGGGCGTCTTCTGGAATGCCGATCCCCGTATCCGCGATACAGATTGTTAAATAGATCGCTTGATCTATCGCTATAGACGCATTCGCCGGCGCAACGCTGCGCACGGTGACCGTGACAACGCCGACATCTGAAAACTTGATCGCGTTACTCAACAGATTGGTCACAATCTGACGCAACTTATCTGCATCTGTGACGAGCATGCACGGAACTTCCGGCGCAATATCGAGTTCAAGCCGGATTCCCTTTTCATAGGCACTGGGAATAAAAATACTGATGACTTCGTCAAAAAGCACGAGAAGATTAAAGGGCACGCGGTTGACGGATACACGGCCTGATTCGTGGCGCGAAAAATCCAAAATCTGATTGATGATGGTCAATAAAGATTCGCCGCTTTGTTTGGCTGCCATACAATAGCGGCGCTGCTCCGGCGTCAGATCGGAGGCCATCAGCGCGCCTAACATGCCCACCACGCCGTTCATCGGCGTGCGGATTTCATGACTCATATTGGCCAGGAAACGGCTTTTGAGTTGATTGGCCTCCTGAGCTTGCTGACGCGCAATCTCGAGTTCGGCGGTTCTTTCCCTCACTTTTTGCTCAAGCGCCTCATGTTGTGCATCGACTTCGTCCAGCAGCGCGTTATAGGCGGCGGCAAACCGGCCGAATTCGTCTGGTTTGCGGTAATGCAAACGGGGCCGCGCACCCTGCGCATCGGGTTGTCGCCCCTGCTCGATCCCCTTTTCAAAAGCCAATAAAGGCTTGGCGAGCAATTGGCTGACCGCGGCCCAAATTCCGAACCAGATAAGGGCGATGCCAGCTAGCGTAAAGGGCAGCAAGCGCCAAACCGGCGCCCAGGCGCTCCGGCTCAACACAGTGTTAGGAATCGCCGCAATCAAATGCCAGCCTGGCGCGTCCAAAAACACATGATAAGCTTTCGCGCTCTCTAGCTGGATCGCTTGCGGCACTGAACGCGCAGCCCGCAGCCCGCCGGATCGTAAGAATTGCGCGTAAAGCGGCTGCGTTCCGGCATCGCTCAATGGCGCCATCCATTCGCCCCGTTCGTTGACGACAAAACTCAGCACATCCGATGAAAAGGGTAAATAATGCTTGATAAGCCGTTCTACGGCGATGTCATACCCAGCCAGCAAGGTAGGATGGCCCGCAGAATCGCGCTCTACCGCCACAATCGGCGCAACCCATCTATGACGCAGCGGGTCGAAATAAAGCGGTTCCCATACCATGTTCCGACGGCTGCGGCCAGCATGCGCGCGCAACGCGCGAATTTGCCGCGCGCGCTTGGATAAATATTCAGCAGAGGCGCCCGCTGGACGCTGCAGGGCCGTTCCTGCGCCAGGCAAATCGAAAAAGGTATCTTCCGCCGAAGCCTTGGTTGCATTTAATATTTGTACCGCCCAGCGCGCTTTAGAAGCTAACAGCCCAGCCACGTGTGCGCCCGGATCGGCCATAAAAACCGCCCGACGATCAGTCGAAGAATGCGCACGAGTGTGCTGCAGCGCTAATCCAGACCAATGTTTTAGTAATCGCTGCGCGCCTTTCCGGGTGAGATCGAGATTTTCAGCAATCATGCGCTGGCTATTCAATAGATCGAGCTCCAAGTCAGCCAGCGCATCGGCGCGGACATCCTGATAGCTTTGCCAGCCAACCCAAAATGTCGAAGCTGCGCACACAAGAAAAGTGAGAAAAATGATGGCAGCTAACACACGCGAAATGATGGAATGCTTCGCCGCTCTGCCGTTCTTCGCCATCACATGCGGCCGTTTTATGATCAGATGAGTTTTACAGCAACCAGTTCGCGCTTTAGATACGCGTAATAAATCGGCGCGGCGATGACGCCAGCTAAGCCAAATCCAGCCTCCATAATCAGCATGGCCAATAAAAGCTCCCAGGCGCGCGCGGCAATTTCACCGCCGATAATCCGCGCGTTCAGAAAATATTCGAGTTTATGAATGACGATCAAAAAGACCAAAGAGGCCATCGCAACCGGCAACCCGGCAACCGATAAAGAAAGGATAAAAATCAGCGTGTTTGAAATCAGATTGCCCATCACGGGCAGCAAACCAACCACAAAAGTCATCAATACCAGCGTTTTTGAAAATGGCAGATGAATCCCGAATAGCGGCAATGCAATCAATAAATAAAGGCTCGTCAACACCGCATTGACGAGCGAGATTTTGATCTGCGCAAACACAATCCGCCTAAAAACACTGCTCAACCGGCAAAGCCGCTGGTTCAACGCAGCCGCCAGAAGACGCGGATGAGTGCGGCGCACCGCATTCACCGCAACCATCGCGCCCAAAATCATGCCAATGAGGATACGCATCAAAGCGCTGATCGCATTCTTTCCGCCTTGACGCAGTTCACTGTAATGCGATTTCAACCAATTCAGCACCTGCGCGCGCAATTCATCAGCGCCATCGGGCAGCATATCCTGCAACCAGAACGGTAAATGGACGCGCGCGCCATCGATAATTTGGATTAACCGTTCAGGTAAGGGCTGAGTATCCTCTGCGCTGCGCTGGACATAGGAATAGGCAGAGATCATCGAGACGCTCAGCACGGCCGTTAAAATCGCTGCTAACAGAATCAGCACCACCCAGCGCGCGCGTTGACTTGGAAACCATTTTTCCAGATGAGGCGCAAGCAGATGAATCAGCTGAAAAACAAATAAACCGGCCAGCAAACCGCCCAGCAGTTTTAACGCCAGCACCAGCCACAATGCGCACCCCGCCAGGACATAACTGGCTGCCTCAACCGCCCTTATTCTTAAGGATGTGTCCGCCGCCGTATCCGTTGCATGCGCGCGCGGTTCTTTCATGTTTTCCTCCCTGCTGACCGCTTTAACAGTGGCGCTAGGTACTGTCCAGTCACACTGGCCGCCATTTGCGCAACGTGTTCCGGCGCGCCTTGCGCAATGATTCTCCCGCCGCGCGCGCCGCCTTCGGGCCCCAGGTCGATCACCCAATCGGCGGTTTTAATGACATCGAGATTGTGCTCAATAATCACCACCGTATTGCCGGCGTCGCGCAGCCGGCGAATCACCTCCAGCAACAGCGCGATGTCATGAAAATGCAGCCCGGTGGTCGGCTCGTCGAGAATATACAAAGTACGTCCGGTATCGCGCTTGGACAATTCCAGCGCGAGCTTGACCCGCTGCGCTTCGCCACCTGAAAGCGTCGGCGCCGACTGACCGAGACGAATATAACCCAGCCCGACCTCCAGCAATGTCTTCAATTTGCGCGCAACGATGGGTACCGGACGGAAAAATGCATGCGCCTGTTCGACGGTCATATTCAGCACTTCGTGAATATTTTTCTCCTTGTACCGAATATCAAGCGTCTCGCGGTTATAACGCGCGCCGTGACACACATCGCATGGCACATACACGTCCGGCAAAAAGTGCATTGCCACTTTTAATACCCCATCGCCCTGACATGCTTCACAACGCCCGCCCTTGACGTTGAATGAAAAACGGCCTGGCGTATAACCGCGCTCTTTCGCAGCCGGAACGCTTGCGAACAGTTCCCGGATCGGCGTGAATACGCCGGTATAAGTGGCCGGATTCGAGCGCGGCGTGCGGCCAATCGGCGCTTGATCGACGTTAATCACCTTATCAAAATGTTCCAGCCCGTCGATCTCCAGATACGGCGCCGGCTCAACCGCCGAACCATATAAATGGCGCGCGCATGCGCAATACAAGGTATCGTTAATCAGCGTTGATTTACCCGAACCAGACACGCCTGTAACGCAGCTGAGCAATCCGACCGGTAAATCGAGTGTGACGTGTTTCAGATTATTGCCGTGCGCGCCAGCAATCCGCAGCCGGTGCGCATTGGGCGGTTTGCGCGCGGCGGGCACAACAATCGCGCGGCGGTGCGCTAAATACGCGCCGGTCAGAGAATGTGGATGCGCTTCAATCTGGGCGGGTGCTCCTTGTGCAACCACCGCGCCGCCGTGCACGCCCGCACCCGGCCCCATATCGACCACATAATCGGCCGCGCGAATCATCTCTTCGTCATGTTCAACGACAATCACTGAATTTCCCAGATCGCGCAACTGCTTGAGCGTTTTAATCAAACGCGCGTTATCGCGCTGGTGCAGGCCGATGGAAGGCTCATCGAGCACATACATGACGCCGGTCAATCCCGATCCGATTTGCGACGCCAGCCGGATACGCTGCGCTTCACCGCCCGATAAGGTTTCAGCGCTGCGCTCAAGCGACAAATATCCCAGCCCGACATCGCTGAGAAAAGACAGACGCGCGATGATTTCCTGAATCACGCGCCGCGCAATCTCCTGCTTCGCGCCGCTTAACTTCAGCGTCGAAAAAAAGCGCAGCGTTTCAGCCAGCGGCCAACAGCCCACTTGATGCAGCGCGCATGCATGTTCACCTTCTCCTATTTTGACGTGTCGCGCTTCCCGCCGCAGCCGCGCGCCGCCGCACGCCGAACAAGGTTGATGGCTCTGATATTTTGCCAGTTCCTCACGCACCGCGACTGAATCCGTTTCCCGATAGCGGCGCTCAAAATTCGGCACGATGCCTTCAAACACATGGGCGCGGATGACGAATCGGCCCGCTTCGTTCGCATAGGAGAAGGGCAGCCTGCGCGGCGCCGATCCAAACAGAATGATTTTCTGCACCTCTTCGGCCAGCGCTTCAAACGGTGTTTCCAAATCAAAATTCAAATGCGCGGCCAGGCTTTGCAACATTTGGAAATAAAAGGCGTTGCGCCGATCCCAACCTTTGATCGCGCCCGCCGCGAGCGAGAGCGATGGATGCGCAACGATTCGTTTGGGATCAAATATCGTCTTCTGGCCTAAGCCATCACACTCTGGACACGCGCCGAGCGGACTGTTAAAAGAAAAAAGGCGCGGCTCAAGTTCCGTTAACGAATACGCGCAGACGGGACAGGCGAAGTTCGCGCTGAACGCATGCGCGCGGCCGCTTTTCATTTCGATGGCGGACGCGCGTCCGTCCGCGAGCCGCAATGCGGTTTCAAACGATTCCGCCAGGCGCTGCCCCCGCTCAGGCTGCACGGTTAAACGGTCGACGATCACGTCGATCGTATATTTCTCGTTCTTTTTTAATGGCGGCAGCGCACCCGCTTCATAAATACGCGCCGGTCCAGCGCCGGACGCAATCCGGAAACGGATAAATCCCTGCGCCTGCATGTGCGCAAAAAAATCCGCCTGCTCACCTTTGCGGTTAACAATTACTGGCGCGGCGATCATTAATTGAGTCCCGGTCGGCCATGCCAATACCGCATCGACCATTTGCGCCACGCTTTGCGCGCGCAAAGGCAGATCGTGCTCCGGGCAATACGGCGTGCCGGCGCGCGCGTAAAGCAAACGCAAATAATCGTGAATCTCGGTGACAGTGCCGACCGTCGAGCGCGGGTTGTGCGAAGTGGCCTTCTGCTCGATAGAGATGGCTGGAGAAAGGCCTTCGATTAAATCGACATCCGGCTTATCCATCTGTTGTAAAAATTGCCGCGCATAGGCGGACAAACTCTCGACATAACGGCGCTGGCCTTCAGCGTATAAGGTATCGAACGCGAGCGAAGACTTTCCGGAACCGGACAAGCCGGTCATCACAATTAGCTGATTGCGGGGTAAATCCAAGCAGACATTTTTCAAATTATGGGTGCGCGCGCCGCGAATCCGGATTTCGTCCATGGATGAGGCCCGTATACATAGAGCATGAGAGTGATTGTTGAGCAGGAATTGTAAAGGCAGGAGAAGTGACAGCGGCCTGGATTCCTGCTGAATAGAAAACCGAAAACCGCCTATTCAATTTGCAAAAAGAAAAAAGCCGCCAGTGAGCAACACCGGCGGCTTTTTAAGTTTTTTAACTCAGAGATTCTATCGTCTAGTCTTATAAATCCTCACCATTGGAATCCAGCGCCAATAATACCGCCGACTTTTCCACGGTTATTTGTTGTTCCGGAAACCTTGAAAATCCAGTGACCATCCGGAGTAATTGTAGACGCGCCGACTGCAACCGCACTTTGCCCTTGATACACGCTGCCAGCGACCGCCATCATGCTTTTACCCGCGTCAGACGGTTGAGGCAGGCCGGAGGCCGCCATTGCCGCCGCGACGCCGGCATCCGCATTGCGCTTGAATGAATCGAATCTTTGATCGGTATATTCCTTAGATTTTACGAGCGCGTCATTTAAGCGTTGCTTCAACTGTCCGACATTCACCGCATCGTGATCTGCCGTGCCCTCCGCAATATTATGCAGCGCCACAGGGCTTCCATCCGAACCGAAGGTCATATTTTTATGATCAACCGATCCATCGGAATTTTGATCATAATGCGCGCTGCGCTCGTTGATCTCGGCCTTCATCTGACCGACAGTCACTGCATCGGTATCGGCGGTGCCCGCTTTGACATGGGTGATTTGGCGCTCATTCCCTTCGCTGCCGATGGAAACAACATAGTTGCGGCCATCATCGGTACTGCCTGAACCAAGCGCAACCGAGTCTGCGCCCGCTGTGTTTGCGCCATCGCCGAATGCGCTGCTGCGCGTGCCGCTCGCCTGCGCGTTATCGCCGAGCGCTAAATGATGCTCTCCGGAGGCTTTTGAATCCGCATCTGTGCCGGATAAGCGGTTGCTATTCTTTAGATTTGACGGCTGATCTGCGCCGCTTGTCGCGCCCGATGTATCGCTCAGAGCAAGCATTTTCAATGGCGAGTCGTTGGCCTGCATCAGCCCTTTTAGGGGATTCAGATTTGTTAAGCGTTCGTCGAGATTCATCAATGCGTCGCCAACGCTTGTGAAAAGGCTACCATCTTCGAACCGATATTGTGGCGCCTTGACTGTACCATTAGCATTCAGAACCGCGCCGCCTCCAAACGCACTGACTGCCCCTTTGAATTGCTTGACGTTAACGGCATCGTTAGGCCGTGTACCGTTTGCCACATAAGTGATCTGACGCAACGCGGTAGCGTTTCCGACCGATACGCTATGAGGACGGTCAGTGATTGAGTAAGCGCCCAGTGCAACGGAATCGTCCTGCGCTTTGGCGCCAAGACCTAAAGCAACCGATGTGTCATCGGCCGATGACTTCCAGCCTACCGCGACAGCGTTCTTGAGCGCTTGACTATCCGCGCCAATTGCCATTGCGCCCTTATAGTCTTCACTGCCGGCCCGCGCATTGGGACCGATCGCAATCGCACCGTACGCCGCGCCTGTTTTCTGCGTTTGAGCGTTTGAACCGATCGAAATCCCCCATTTGCCGAGGTTCTGCGCTTCTTTTTCCCCGTCAACCTTGATGTATTTATTATCCAGTCCCGTACCCGATTTAATATTTCTGAGCGCATCGCCCACGTTGTTAAAGGTTTGATCGCCCACGGTATAGCTCGGCGCTTTGATTGACCCGTCCGCATTCAAGCCGGCGCCCGCACCCAAGCCAAGCAGCGCGCCTTTTAACTGACTCACGTTTACCGCATCGGTATCGGCCGTGCCGCGTCCCAGATAAATCAATTGTCGCAGCAGCTTCGCGTTGCCGACCGATACGGCATTCGCACGTTCAGAGACGGACCCAGCGCCCAATGCGACTGAATTATTGATCGCGCTGGCAGAAGTGCCCAACGCCACCGATGTGTCATCCGCAAAGGCTTTCCAGCCGATCGCCGTTGCACTCTTGAGCGCTTTGCTATCCGCGCCCAATGCGATTGCGCCTGCATATCCATTATTGCCCGCAAGCGCATGAGCGCCGATGGCAATCACTCCATACAGATCCGCCGGATCGCTGCGTGTACCTTGTGTTTTGGCGTCTGAACCGATGGCAATACTCAGATTGCCGTCGGCCGCTGCTTCCGTTTCACCGATCACTTTGATGTACTTATCGTCCAGCCCGGCGTGAGATTCAAGGCCTTTCAGCGCATCACCCACATTTCTGACCCTCTTGCCGTCGATAGTATAAGCCGGCGCCTCAATTGAACCGTCCGGGTTCAAGGCCGCGCCGCCGCCCAAGTCGCTCAATGCTTCCTTCAACTGGCGAATGGTGACGACATCGTTGTCAGTCGTACCGCGGGCTACATGGATGATCTGGCGCTGCACAGTCTCGTTGCCGACCGATACGGTATTGAGTCGCTCAGCGACTGAGTTATAACCCAATGCCACTGAATTTTTGCTGGCTTTGGTTGCAACGCCTAAAGCGGCCGACGTGTCATCTGCAAACGCTTTCCAACCGATGGCGGTGGCATTTTTCCGCGCCGTGCTATCGGCACCTACGGCAACTGCGCCCGGATAGCCCACATCGCCGGCTAACGCGCCCGTTCCAATGGCAATTGCGCCGTATATATCGCCCGAACCATTCGGAGAACCTTGCGTTTTGGCGCCCGAACCCAGCGCAATGCTCCATTTTTGGTTCGCGGCCGCTTCTTTTTCTCCATCCACTTTAATATACGTATCCTTCAATCCTTCACGGAACTCAAGGTTGGTCAGCGCATCGCCCACCGTGTGAAAGACTTTGCCGCCGATGGTATAGGTGGGTTCCTGGATTGCGCCGTCCGCGTTCAAGCCTGCGCCGCCGCCTAATCCAAGCAGCGTACTTTTCAGCTGAGCAATGATGACGGCGTCGTTGTCCACTGTACCGCGGGCGACATTGATGATTTGACGCTGCACGGTCTCGCTACCCACCGATACCGTATTGATGCGTTCAGTGGTTGAGTTATTGCCCAATGCCACTGAATTTTTACTGGCTTTGGTGTACGAACCCAATGCAATCGACAGATCATCCGCGCGGGCGCTCCTGCCAATTGCCGTTGCCTCTTTGAGCGCTTGGGCTTCTGCCCCCAATGCGATCGCGCCTGTATATCCTTTTTCTCCTGCTGAGGCATTCGCGCCGATGGCAATCGCGCCATATGCGTTACTGCCGGGGCCGCTCAATGTGCCGAGCGCTTTAGCGCCTGAACCCACTGCAATCCCCCATTTACTTGACTCTACTGCTTTGGTTTCTCCGTCGATTTTGATATACAAATCACTCAGCGATGAACGGGAATCCAGACTCGCCAGCGCATCGCTGACAGTATTGAAGACTTTGCCTCCAATGGTATAAGCCGGCGACTTAATGACGCCATCCACATTCACACCTGCGCCGCCGCCTAAACCGAGCAATGCCCCCTTCAGCTGGCGCAGGTTGACCGCATCTCGATCCATCGTCGCGCGGTACACATTCACAATCTGGCGAGGGGCCGTTGGGCTGCCGACCGATACCGTATTGGGACGGTCAGCGACTGAGTGATCGCCAAGTGCAACCGAATTATTAACTGCGTTTGCAAACATGCCGACCGCGACCGATAAATCGTCGGCAACGGTATCTCGGCCTAAGGCAATCGAGTTTTTGTGCGCAACGCTATCCGGACCAATCGCAATCGCGCCCGTATATCCCTTTTCTCCTGCCGAGGCATTCGCGCCGATCGCAATCGCGCCATATTCTCCAGCCGCCTGTGCGGTATGAGCGTTTGAGCCGATGGCAATCCCCCATTTAGAATTATTTTGCGCCGCCTTTTCACCGTCAACTTTAATATATGGATTCTCTGCGCCAGGCCCTGCTTGCACCTCGGAGAGCGCATCGCCGACAGTGTTGTAGGTTTTATCGCCAACGGTATAGCTCGGCGCGATGACATTGCCGTCCTTATCCAGCGCCGCGCCGCCGCCCAGTCCGGCCAAGGCGCCTTTGAGCTGGCTGATGTTGACGCCGTCCGTATCCGCCTCGCCTTTCGCCAGATAGATGAGTTGCCGAAGCAATTTTTGATTGCCGATAGAGACCGCATTGGTGCGATCCGCCGAACTTTGATTGCCAAGCGCGATGCTGTTATTCGCCAACACTTGAGACCGGTCGCCGATGGCGACGCCATTGTCAACGCCCTTATCTGCGGTTCCGATCACCGTATGACTGCCTATCGCAGTGCCGCTGGCGCCATAGACATTTGCACGCTCGCCGATGGCGACGCTACTGATATGCGGAGCGTCATGATTTCCTTTTGACTCGGACACGGCGCCATGACCGATGGCAATATCTCCAGGCGACTTCGCTTCTGTAGAGTAGTTATGGCCCACCGGCTGAATTTTGATATAGGGGTTCTCTGTCCCCGGCCCTGCTTGCACCTCGGCAAGCGCATCGCCGACGGTGTTGTAGGTTTTATCGCCGACGGTATAGCTTGGCTTTTTGACATTGCCGTCCTTATCCAGCCCTGCACCGCCGCCCAGTCCGTCCAATGCGCCCTTGAGCTGGCTGAC
>LXRJ01000016.1 GCA_001684025.1 Candidatus Glomeribacter gigasporarum
CCTATGCGCCGTATACCGTCGTCGACCAAGCGGTGCGGACGGTGAGCGCGCSCCCGCCGTGGCAGTCCGCGAAGGGATTGGTCAATGCGGTATTGCGCTGCTTTCTGCGCGCGCGCGCGCCGATGCTGAAGGCGGCGTTGCGCGATCCGGTCGCGCGCTGGAATTACCCGCGCTGGTGGATCGATGTCGTGCGCGCCGCCTGGCCGGCGCATTGGCAAGACATTCTGGCTGCGGGCAATACGCATCCGCCGATGACGCTGCGCGTCAATGCGCGCAGAACGAACGTGGCTGATTATCTAGAGCGTCTGCGCGCGCATCATATTCCGGCCTGCGCCGCGGGCGATTACGCGGTCCAGTTAGTCCGCCCGCGTCCGGTTAAGCGGCTGCCGGGTTTTGAGGAAGGCGTAGTATCGGTGCAGGACGCCGGCGCGCAACGCGCAGCGCCGTTGCTCAATGTCCGCGATGGTTTGCGTGTGCTGGATGCGTGCGCCGCGCCCGGCGGTAAAACGGCTCATCTGCTTGAATTGGCCGATTTGGAATTGGTCGCGCTCGATATCGACGCTGCGCGCGCCGCGCGGATAGAGGCAAATTTACAACGCTTGCGCTTACGCGCAACTGTCCGCGTCGGCGATGCGCGTCAGCCTGAACAGTGGTGGGATGGCTGCCTGTTCGACCGGATTTTAGTCGATGCGCCGTGTTCGGGTTCAGGCGTGGTGCGTCGTCACCCCGATCTGCGCTGGCTGCGGCGCGCGGACGATATCGTTCAACTGGCAACGCGCCAAAAACAAATGCGGATGGCAGTATGGCCGCTGCTTAAAACCGGCGGTGAATTACTTTATTCGACCTGTTCGATTTTTCCTGAAGAAGGCGAGTTGCATGCGCGCGCATTTGAATGCGCCGTGCCCGATGCGATACGATTGCCGGCGCCGGGCCAGTTACTCCCATCCGTCGCACTGGCAGAGCAGAATCGCGATGGATTTTTTTACGCGCGTTTTTTGAAAAGCTAATGGCTGTCCGCTCTTTTCTGAGACGAATATGCGCAACCGTTGCGATCGTAAGCGCGCTCAGCGCGACCCCTTCCGCGCAGGCGAGCGCCATCTATATCCGCAGCGCGCGGCTAGAAGCCGATTTGAAGGGCTGGACGCTCGATGCGCACTTTGATTTCACCCTCAATGACAATCTTGTGGAAGCGGTCAATAAAGGGATTCCCCTTTATTTCACGACCAGTTTTACGCTGACACGTGCGCGCTGGTACTGGTTTGACGAGCACACCGTTTCAGTTGAGCGCAGCGTCCGGCTGGCTTATCAGCCCTTAACCCGTCAATACCGGATTTCAAAAGGCGGAGGATTGCAGCTGGGTTTGCCAACGCTGAAAGAAGCGCTGGGCGTGATTCAGCGCATCAATGGCTGGCATGTGATTGACCGCAGCGCGGCGCGGCCGGGCGCGCGCTATACCGCATCGGTGCGGATGGTTCTAGATACGGCGCTGATGCCTAAGCCTTTTCAGATCAATGCGATCAACGATAACGACTGGAAGCTGGCTTCCGACTGGAAGCGTTTTAGCTTTACGCCAGAGGCGTTGGATTGATGAAGTTCGGTTCCAAAACCCGCCTGAAGCGTCTTGTCCTCAGCGCGTTGCTGATGATGGCCGCGCTCTGCGCGCTGCTTTTACTTGCATTGCTTGCGCTGGCCGCCGCGAACACCGAATTCTTCGACCGTTACTATTCATGGTTGTATCAGGCAAACGCCGCGGTCGCGTTGATTCTGATGCTGATCGTCGGCGGTTTGGCGGCGGCGATTGTCGCCCGTTTGCGGCAAGGTCGTTTCGGTACGCGGCTGCTGGCGAAGCTGGCGGTATTCTTCACGCTGGTGGGCGTATTGCCGGGCAGCATGATTTATCTGGTCTCGCTGCAATTTGTCGCGCGCAGTATCGAGTCGTGGTTCGACGTGAATATTGAGGCGGCGCTTGAATCCGGCTTAGAGTTAGGACGCGCCGCGCTCGATACTGAACTGGCGGAACTGCGCCGTGATGGAGAACGGATCGCAACCCGGTTATCGGCGCTGGATCATATCAATTCCGCTGCGCTGGAGCAGCAGCGCGCGCAATCCGGCGCACAACAAGCGCTGGTGGTGTCGCAAACGGGCCGCGTACTTGCGCGCGCGCCGGTGCTGGATGTCTCCAACCCAGAGAAAGAGACGCCCGCGCGCGCGATGCTGCTTGAAAGCGCGCAGGCGGGTGGCGGCGCAGTCATTAAAGAAATAGAGAAAGGCGCGCAAAACCGAAACGCGCTCCGCTTGCGCGTGCTGATTCCGATTCCGGAACACGGCGAAAAATTTCTACAGCTCACGCGCACCGTACCGGCCCCGCTCGCGCGCAATACGCAAGAGGTGGAACGCGCCTACCGCGACTATCAAATGAAAAAGCTCGGACGCACCGGCTTGCGCAAAATGTATATTGGCACGTTGACGCTCACACTGTTCTTTGCAAGTTTTTTAGCGATGATATTAGCGCTCGTGTTGGGGAATCAGTTGACGCGCCCGCTTTTCTTGCTCGCGCAAAGTACCCAGGAAGTCGCGCAGGGCGATTACACGCCGAAGCGCGAAATCAAGAGCAGGGATGAACTGGGTTTTCTAACGCAGTCGTTTAATGCGATGACGCGGCAATTGTCCGACGCGCGCGCGGCGGTTGAACGGAACCGGATCGCACTAGAGAATGCTAAGGCGTACCTCGAAAGTGTATTGGCAAATCTGAGCGCGGGCGTGTTTGTGTTTGATCGTCAATTTCGGCTGACCACCGCCAATGCGGGCGCGCAGCGTATTTTGCGTCAGTCCTTTCAGCTGCGGCTGAACCAGCGGCTCGACGAAATCACCGGCTTGAATGAATTGAGCGCATTGATACGTAAAGCGTTTGCTGAGTACGAAGCGGCGGACGCTGACGAATATACGGATCAAGATCATTGGCAGCATCCGCTTGAAGTCCGCATTGTCGGCGAAACGGAGCCGCTGACGCTGCTGGTGCGCGGCGCGCGCCTGCTGCGCGCACCAGACGGCGCGGCCGAACAGCTCGTTACATCGGGCTATGTGGTGGTGTTCGACGATATTTCGGAGGTGATTTCAGCGCAGCGTTCAATGGCCTGGGGCGAGGTGGCGCGCCGGCTGGCGCATGAGATTAAGAATCCGCTCACGCCGATTCAACTGTCCGCCGAGCGATTGCAGATGAAACTGACGCATAAACTGGACGCGGACGACGCCGCGATTTTGAAGCGCAGCGCCACGACGATCATCCATCAGGTCGCGGCGATGAAACGGATGGTCGACGATTTTCGCGCATATGCGCGCACGCCGCCGCCTGTGCTGCAAAATCTGCAGCTGAACGATCTAATTGCCGAAGTCCTTGCGCTCTATGGCGCGGGCGAGGGCAAGAGTGAGCTTCAGTTTGATCTGAAACCGCTGCCGATGATGCGCGGCGATCCAAATCAACTGCGGCAAGTGATTCATAATCTGGTGCAAAATGCCCAGGATGCGGTCGCGGATCTGCCTCGGAGACGGGTGCTCATCGAGACTCAAACGGTGAGGTTAGAACCGTCTGCCTCTGAGAGGCCGGGACACGTCCGTCAAGCAGTGCGTTTGAGCGTTTCCGACAACGGCCCGGGCTTTCCGGCGCATTTGCTCGCGCGCGCGTTTGAGCCTTATGTCACGAGTAAACCTAAAGGCACGGGTCTGGGGCTGGCCATGGTCAAAAAAATTGTCGAGGAACACAACGCGCGCATTGAAATCCGCAACGGCGCGCGAATCGATCGGACAGGTATCGGTGCGCAGGTTTCTATTTTGTTTTTTCAGTTGTCCGATGATGCGGTGTCGCATACACAGATAGGATAGAAGAGTATGGCAACCATTCTGGTCGTAGACGATGAAGTGGGCATCCGTGAATTGCTCTCGGAAATTCTGCATGATGAAGGGCATGCGGTTGAAGTTGCCGCAAACGCGCGCGAGGCGCGCGACTACCGGCTGCACGGCGCGCCGGACCTTGTGTTGCTCGATATCTGGATGCCGGATACCGATGGCGTGACTTTACTCAAGGAATGGGCATCGCAAGGCCGGCTGACGATGCCGGTCATTATGATGTCCGGACATGCAACGATTGATACGGCCGTCGAAGCGACCAAAATCGGCGCGCTGGACTTTCTGGAAAAGCCAATCGCATTGCAGAAACTATTGAAGGCCATCCAGAAAGGATTGGGGCAGGGGGTGCGTGTACCGGCAGCGCCACCTGCTTGCCTGAAGCCAGTATTAGACGTGCAGCAGCAAGAGTTGCCGGCTGCGGATGCGGAGAATACGGATTCTCCAACCGCGCGCATGAAGCATATTTCCTTCGATATTCCTCTGCGCGCCGCGCGCGATGCTTTTGAGCGCGCCTATTTTGAATATCATTTGGCGCGTCATAACGGCAGCATGACGCGCATTGCTGAAAAAGCGGGTCTTGAACGTACCCATCTATACCGGAAACTCAAACATTTGCGTGTGGGGATCCATAGAAATAAAGTCAATTAAAGGCGGGCGCGCATCATCCATATGTCAATTCATACCGGTACGTTTGATACCGGATTTTGGAATTCCTGATGGAAACGGTCCAGAAGCTCTCTGAAAGAGACTTTACCCCGGCCGATTTCAAAATTCTTGATTTCTTTTTTGACCTTTTCTATTTTCGGTTCTTCTTTCAGGTAGCTGAATTTGACATAAAGCACTGCTTCTTTAGGTTTTTTTTCAGTTTTGCTGCGTATTTTTTAAATTTTTGCGCGAACTCTAGCCCATCTGCTGCGCCTTCTAGCGCTTTGACGGCCTGAGGCGGGTCAACAAGCGTGTTGACTGCTCCTTTGAGGCGTTGCGTAAAGTGCTTAATCACCCCAAAAATGGGAGTGGTGACTTTATATCTTGATTTGACTGGCTTATAAGGCGTAATGATCATATAAATAGTCGGTAGTTCTTTGAACCGGTTTTCGATTCCAAAATCGGATTTTTGTGCAAAAAAATCCAAGATTTGAGGCGCTGTTCCAATGAGTACCAATGGCTGCGCAGCCGTCGGAGTCTCATTAGAAAGAATGTAATAGCCTTTGCTTTCGTCTCTTTCGGCTGGCAGCGTCGGTGTCAAAGTGCCGAAGTCTTCAATATAGCCGCTCATCAACCCTTCTCCAGTCGCGTAGACTTGGCCGTCTTTCTCTCTGAACATTTGAGCAATCGATGCGTTTTGCGCCCGAGCCATGCCGCTCCCCTGCAGACTTGCGATAAAGATTTCCCCTGTCATATTTTTCCTTAATGTGTACCGCTTGGCGGACCCATGCGGCAAATGTGAAAAGAAATGCGCATGCGCAAAATCACATGCGCGCATTACTTTACTTTGATTTAGCCTCTTTCAGTTACATTCAGCTACATATTTGTCGCTTTTTCTTGTTCAGATTTTTTACTTTTTTATGCCGACTCAATCTCATTCTCGCTGGCACATATATCTCAATGCGCGTATGCTGACCTGCGTTTTTCTCGGTTTTACTTCCGGCTTGCCGCTATTTGTATTGGTCAATCTTGTGCAGGCTTGGCTGCGCACGGAAGGGGTCGATTTAAAAGCGATCGGTTTATTTACGTTGATTCAGTTTCCATATATCTGGAAATTTGTCTGGGCGCCGCTGATGGACCGTTTTACATTTGCCTTGCCTGGGCTTGCATTGGGACGGCGGCGCGGTTGGATGTTGCTGATGCAAATCTTAGTCTGCGGGTCGATGGCTGCGCTTGGTTTTTTTTCACCGCGCCAGTCAATCTGGATGATTGCGACGCTGACGCTGGCGCTGGCGTTCTTCAGCGCGAGTCTGGATATCGTGATTGATGCGTATCGACGCGAATTACTTGAAGATCGTGAACAGGGGTTGGGTACGGCGATTCATGTCAATGCATATAAACTGTCTAGCCTGATTCCAGGTTCACTTTCTTTAATTCTGGCCGATCATCTGCCGTGGTCAGCGGTTTTCGTGATTACGGCGGCCTGTATGCTGCCGGGTATTTTGATCACCTTTCTGGTGCGTGAACCCGCTATTGTCGGTGAACCGCCTAAAACGCTGGGCGAAGCGGTGGTACTGCCCTTCCGTGAGTTTATTGCACGTCGTGGATGGCGTTACGCGCTGCTGGTGCTGGCCTTTATCTGTTTATACAAGCTCGGCGATAATATGGCGACGGCGTTGTCAACCTCGTTTTATCTTGATCTAGGCTTTACTAAGACTCAAATTGGCATAATCGCTAAAACGTCCGGTTTGTGGGCAGGCGTTATCGGTGGATTGCTCGGCGGCGTTCTGTTGATCCGGCTTGGAACCGCGCGCGGATTATGGATCTTTGGCATTACGCAAATTCTCTCCACGCTGGGCTTTGCATGGTTAGCGCATGCAGAGCCAATAGCGTTCGGATTAGCGTTAGCCCATGGATTGGAATATTTCACGGTTGGGCTGGGTATCGTTGCATTCACCGCTTATATCGCAAGCACAACCGATCCACGCTATACCGCGACCCAATTTGCATTATTTACCAGTCTCGCAGCGGTGCCGCGCACCTTGATCAATGCAAGCGCCGGTTATATTGTCGAAACGATGGGTTGGTTCAATTTCTTTCTATTCTGTGCGGCGCTCGGTATTCCCGGCATGTTATTGCTGCGTTGGGTGGTCAACGGCCGTTCATCTAAAACGGCGGTTACGACAGCGCAAGTGGAATCCACATGATGCGTTACGCCCTGCATTCCGGCGGTGCGAAGCGGGGCGGCAGCGTTGGCGTTTCATCAGGCAATGGGCCGCCGGAGCCGGGCGCCGGCAGCGATGAGTCGGTTTTGTCCGCGGCGAAGCATTCCCAAGCGAGCGTGCCGGCTTGGAGCGTTCCCGATTGTAGTGCAACGCGTGCGGTCGGCGCGGCTGGGTCATCCGGCACCGATGGCACAAGGACCAAGGTGTTCGATCCAGCCGGCGCGACGCGCGGCGTATAAGCGATTGCGATTTGTCCTGTTTCAGACGCGATCTTGATCGACTCGACATTGCGGGTGGGCGGCGGCGAGTTGAATCCGCCATCCAATGACACACCGCTCGCTGCGTTTTCAGCGACGGCAAGGCGTGCTGAAGCAGCCAGCGCCAATCCTTCTCCGACTCGGCTGCGGGCGAGATAGTCTTGATACGCAGGAATCGCATAAGCGGCCACGACGCCGATAATCGCCAACACGATCATCAGCTCAATCAATGTAAATCCCCACTGTAATAAGCCGCCTGCGCCGAGATGTGATTTCTTCATGGGCGTCTTCCAGCCATTTTTTGGAGATTCCAAGACGTTAACGCGCGATGCGAGGCGGTAGAAGTCTACCGTTCAGTCAATCATCGCAAGGGGCGCGCCGCTGTCTGAGCCGCATGCCGAGTGTGATGACCAGCGTTGCGCCGGCAAGTTTGGCGCAGAGATTCGCAGCGGTGGTGGTCAAAACCGAGAGATGCTGCAGGCGGGCGTCTTTGATCATCAATCCCCCTGCGATCCAGCCGAGTAACGCTGCGCCCGCAGTGGCAATGAACGGAAAACGGTCTAGCGATTTCAATAAGAATTGACTGGTCCAGATCATCAGCGGAACGCTGAGCAGCAGTCCAAATGCAATCAGTACAAAGCGATGCTCGACATGAGCGACCTGGACCGCGCTGGCAATCCCAAGCACGTTGTCAAGACTCATCGCAAAATCCGCGATCAGAATGATTTTAATGGCAGTGATGAGGCGTTTGGATGATTGAATGGCGTGAGGTGCGTTGTGGCGGGGCGCAATCAATTGGATACCCATCCAGAGCAGCAACACGCCGCCGACCATTTTGAGTCCGGGCCATTCAAACAGCGCGAGCGCAAAAAACATCAGCAACACGCGTAATCCAATTGCGCCGAGAGTGCCCCATACGACGCCTTGTTTACGCTGCGGCGCGGGCAAATCACGGCAAGCCAGTGCGATTGCGATGGCATTGTCGCCGCTCAGCACGATGTCGATCACGATGATCTGCGCAATCACCCCCCAATTCAGGCTGGCGATGAGTTCTGGCATGCAGCGTTGAGTTCCAAACCGTTAATGGAGGAACTTAACGGCAGCGATGACAAGCGCAGCGATTGAAATGGATGAGCCTACAAACCATTGGATCATTGTGGTTTTTAACTTTTCGATTTCGACTTTTAAATCAGTTTTGGTGGCGAAATCAGCAAGCTCAGTGTGCAATTCGGCGCGCTTAACATACTCAGACATCAACCTCTCCAATTCGCGCAGCGCAGGCTGCGCGCCTCCAATCTCATATGGTAAATTTATAGGGCTGATTTCAACAAACGTCCGATTTCAGACGGATTTTTTGTGACTTGGATGCCGCATGCCTGCATCACTTGCAGCTTTTCATCCGCGGTGCCCTTGCCGCCTGAAATAATCGCGCCGGCGTGACCCATCCGCTTGCCGGGCGGCGCGGTGACGCCCGCGATAAAACCGACGACCGGTTTTTTCATATGGTGCTGCGCCCATTGTGCCGCTGTTTCTTCATCCGAACCGCCAATTTCGCCGATCAGCACGACGGCGTCCGTATCCGGATCGTCGTTGAACAGGCGCAAAACGTCGATATGTTTCAGGCCATTCACCGGATCGCCGCCGCTGCCAACCGCCGAAGACTGACCTAAGCCGAGCGCGGTGAGTTGTGCAACGGCTTCGTAGGTCAGCGTGCCGGAACGCGAGACGACGCCGATGCGGCCTTTTTGATGGATATGGCCCGGCATAATGCCGATTTTGAGTTCATCCGGCGTGATAACGCCCGGGCAATTCGGTCCAAGTAAGAGCGTTTTGCGGTTTTCGCGGCGCATCCGGTCTTTGACTTCGATCATATCGCGTACCGGAATCCCTTCCGTGATGCAAATGACCAGATCAAGGTCCGCGTTGACCGCTTCCCAGATCGCTGCCGCAGCAAAGGCAGGCGGTACGTAAATCACTGAGACGGTCGCGCCGGTGCGGGCTTTGGCTTCTTGTACGGTTCCGAAAATCGGAATCCCTTCAAAATCTTCGCCGGCCCGCTTTGGATTCACGCCCGCGACATAAGCGGCGCGGCCATTGGCATAGTCGCGGCATGCGCGGGTGTGAAACCGGCCTGTCTTGCCGGTGATGCCTTGGGTCATGACTTTGGTGTTCTTGTTAATCAGGATGCTCATTTAGATTTCCATTTGAAAATAATAGGGCGCGTATTTCTATCAAGCCGCCGCGCAGACCACTTTCTGCGCCGCTTCCTCCATGCTATCCGCCGCGATAATCGGCAAGCCGGACTCTGCCAGCATGTTCTTGCCTAAGTCTTCGTGCGTCCCTTTCATCCGCACCACCAGCGGCACTTTAAGCTGGACGGCTCTGGAGGCGGCGATGACGCCTTCGGCGATGACATCGCAGCGCATGATGCCGCCGAAAATATTGACCAGAATCGCTTTTAAAGTCGGATTCTTCAACATGATTTTGAAGGCTTCGGTGACTTTCTCAGTCGTCGCGCCGCCGCCTACGTCAAGGAAGTTCGCCGGTTCACCGCCGAACAGTTTGATTGCGTCCATGGTCGCCATTGCAAGGCCCGCGCCGTTGACCAGACAACCGATATTGCCGTCGAGCGAGATATACGCGAGGTCGTATTGGGAGGCTTCCACTTCGGCCGGGTCTTCTTCGTCGAGGTCTCGATAGGCGGCAATATCGGGATGGCGGAAGAGGGCGTTGGCGTCAAAATTGAATTTGGCGTCGAGCGCGATCAGTCGGCCGGCGCCGCTCAGAATCAACGGGTTGATTTCAGCGAGTTCGGCGTCGGTTTCCCAGAATGCGGTATATAAGCCGCGCAGGATTTGACGCGCAGCGGACAGCGAAGTCTGCGGCACGCCGATTTTTGTGGCAAGCGCGTCTGCGTCCGCGTCCGTTAAGCCCTGCACTGGATCGATGGTGATTTTGTGGATCAGTTCCGGCGTTTTTTCGGCGACTTCTTCAATTTCCATGCCGCCTTCGCTGGACGCCATCAGCGTCACGCGCTGGCTCACGCGGTCGACGACGAGACCGATATACAATTCTTTGCGGATATCGGCGCCTTCTTCAATCAGCAGCCGCCGGACTTTCTGGCCTTGCGGGCCGGTTTGATGGGTGATTAATTGCATCCCAAGGATTTGGCCGGCGTATTCGCGCACTTGATCAATCGATGTGGCGATTTTGACGCCGCCGCCTTTACCGCGCCCGCCGGCGTGAATCTGCGCTTTGACGACCCAGACCGGACCGCCCAGTTCGCGCGCCATTTCGACCGCCTCATCGACCGACAACGCGGGTTTGCCGCGCGGCACGGCAACGCCGAATCTGCGCAGAATTTCCTTGCCCTGATACTCGTGAATTTTCATTCTTATTTCCTTATTGATTTATTAGATGGCTTTTAAAAAGTTGAGTGATAGTGTTCGCATCAAAGCCGCGCATTGCTAAAAAACGCATCTGTTTGGCGCGTTCAGCCGGCGTTTTCGGCGCTGAACCGAACTTCTTTTCCCAGACGGCGCGGGCGCGCGAAAGCTCGGTATCGCGCAATTGTGCTGTCAGGGAGGCCAGTTGCGCTTCGTCGAGCACGTGTTGTTTGAGTTCAGCGATGATGCGCCGCGTGCCGAAACGCGCGGAGCGCTGCGCGATCCGTTGCTCGGCAAAGCGAGCATCAGACAAGAAATTTTCACGCTCAAGATGATCAAGTGCGGCGTCAAGTTGATCGGGGTTGACCGATTCTCTGCTTAATTTACGACGCAACTCAGCGCGGCTGTATTCACGTCTCGACAAATAGGCGAGCGCCCGCGCGCGGAGATCAGACACGCGAATTCACTTTATTGTGTTCTGTGCGGCTGCATGAGGCATTTCAGCAATGCCCTGTACGATGCGGATTTTATTCTCAATTTCGCGTGCAAGGTCGGGATGTTCGCGCAGAAATTCGCGCACGTTGTCTTTGCCTTGTCCAAGACGCTCTCCGTTATAGCTGTACCAAGCGCCCGACTTCTCAATGATCTTCGCGTGCGCGCCGAGGTCGATGATTTCGCCTTCGCGGGAAATGCCTTCGCCGTACAGAATGTCAAAGATCGCTTCTCGAAACGGCGGCGATACTTTATTTTTGACGACTTTGACGCGCGTTTCCGCGCCGATCACTTCGTCTGCTTTCTTAATTGATCCGATGCGACGGATATCAAGGCGCACGGAAGCGTAAAACTTCAGGGCGTTGCCGCCGGTAGTGGTCTCCGGATTGCCGAACATCACGCCGATTTTCATCCGGATTTGGTTGATAAAAATCAGCAGGCAGTTAGTACGTTTAATCGTCCCTGCAAGTTTACGCATCGCCTGCGACATCAGGCGTGCTTGCAATCCAGGCAGCGAACCGCCCATTTCGCCTTCAATTTCGGCTTTTGGAACCAAGGCGGCAACGGAGTCGATCACGATTAAATCGACCGAGCCGGAGCGCACCAGCGCATCGGCGATTTCAAGTGCTTGTTCGCCGGTATCCGGCTGTGAAATCAGCAGATCAGGTACCGCAACGCCCAGTTTCGACGCGTATTGAACGTCGAGCGCGTGCTCGGCGTCGATAAATGCGCATGTGCCGCCTTCTTTCTGCATTTCGGCAATCACTTGCAGAGTAAGCGTCGTTTTGCCCGATGATTCCGGTCCGTAAATTTCAACGACCCGGCCACGCGGCAGGCCGCCGACGCCGAGCGCAATGTCCAGCCCTAGCGAACCCGTCGAGATGACTTGAATATCTTTGACAACTTCATGATCGCCCAGCCGCATCACCGATCCTTTGCCGAATTGCTTCTCAATGTGCGCCAGCGCGGAGGTCAGCGCCTTGTTTTTTTCAGCGGTGAGAATGTTTTGCCTGTTGCTCGGTTCTTCCATGCAGGATCCTGTTTGAAAAACGCCATTTTAAGGCGCATTGGATGAATAAACACTAGGCGATTCAGCGAAATATTTTATTTGTTGAGGAATGGCAGCATGCGGGAGAGCAGTCCGTCGCGGTCAATGAATTGATGTTTAAGTACTGCCAATACATGCAGGGTGACCAAGCCCAGCAGTAGGTAATTCAGAGTCACATGAACGGTATTGAACAGTTGGGCAAGTGCTTTGTTGGCTTCAATCAGCGGTGGTAACGGCACAAGATTGAGATAAACGACCGGTTTTCCGGAAGCTGAACTCATCAGATAACCGGACAATGGAATCGCAAGTATCAACAGGTAGAGCAACGTATGCGTGAAATAGGCGGCGCGGCGTTGCCAAGGAGCCACCGTGCTTGGCAGAGGCGGAGCGGGATGCGTGACGCGCCACAAGACGCGAAGCACGGCAAGCGCGAATATGGTCACGCCGATCCACTTATGCCAGGTGTAGTATTGGCGTTTGATCGGCGGGAAGCCTGGGATATCGGTCATCACCCAGCCAAGGGAGAAACCACACATAATGAGCGCGGCAATCAGCCAATGCAATGTCATCGCAGGCGCCGTGTATCTTCTTGTTGTATAGATGACTGGATTTTGTAGAGCCATAGCAAGTCTCTGGTGAATGCGCTAGCGGCCGCGGGTTAAATATTCAGGTAAAACCGCTTCAACGCTGGCCGGCTGAATGCCGAGTTCGGCCGCCATCGGCGCCGAGAGGACGTTGTCGATGCGCATCGAATCCAGATTGTCGCGCGAGAGCAGCGGCGTTTTTGAAATAAACTCAAAGCCGCGCGCCTGCAATCGCGCCGCCCAGTCGGGCAATGCAATAATCGGGCGGGGTTTGCCGATGGCGTCTCCGGCCAGACGCACCAGTTCTTTGAGTGTATAGATGCGCGGGCCGCCGAGTTCATAGGTTTTGTCGAATGTAGTGTTGAGGTTGATTGCATTGACCAGCGCGCGCGCCACGTCGCCCACATAAATCGGTTGAAAACGCACGCGCSCSCCCGCCAGCGGAAGCACCGGAAAAATCCGCTGCAACCGCGCGAACATGGTCAGGAAATGATCGCCCGGGCCGAATACGACCGAAGGGCGGAGGATCGTGGTCTGGAGGCCGCGCGCCGCGCGCACGATGCGCTCGCCGTCTCCTTTGGAACGTAAATACATGCTCGGGCCGTTTGAATCCGCGCCGAGCGCGCTCAAATGCAGAAGGCGCCTAATTCCATTAGCGCGGCACGCGGCGATGAGGGTTCCGGGCAGTTCGACATGCACCTTGGCGAAGTCAGCCCCGTAGGGTGTGTCGCGCCGGCTATGCAAAATGCCGACCAGGTTGATCAAAGCATCAGTCCCCGCTGCGAAGGCGCTCAGCGCGGCGAGGTCATGTACGTCCACTTCTAGCACATCGATGGGCAGCATGATGAGATGGTGCGCATGCTCGCGCCGCCGGGTCGCCAAACGCACCCGGTAGCCCGCTTTAACCAGGGCATTGACGACGTGCGTGCCAATAAAGCCCGATCCGCCGATTAAACCAACCGTGTGATATTGCATCGTTTACCCTCTTTTATTTCTCCATTTCGATATCCGGTGCAATTGTGCCCAGACGGCTTGTCAACGAGCCAGAACGGCCTTTAAATAAAGCGGCGTAATACATTGTATTCGCCATCACCTTCTTCACATAGTCGCGCGTTTCGTTGAATGGGATGGCTTCGATAAAGATCGCGCCTTCGACAGGGCGCGCAAGCGCTGCGCGCCACCGCCGCGCGCGCGCCGGTCCGGCGTTGTAAGCGGCACAGGCCAGCACAGCGGAGCCGTCGAATTGCGCCGTCATCATAGAGAGATATTGTGTGCCGAGCAGGATATTGGTATCGGCTTTGTCGACGGCGGCCGATGACAATTTTCCGAGCCCAATTTTGCGCGCCACCAGTTGAGCGGTTGCGGGCATCAACTGCATCAGTCCACCCGCGCCCGCGCTGGAGCGCGCGTTCATGATAAAGCGCGATTCTTGCCGAATCAGACCGTAAATCCAATCGAGGTCAAGACGGGTCGAGCGCGCATAACGCGCCATCAGCGCGCGCAACGGCGCAAGATAGCGCAGGGTGAAATCGTGCTGGGCGCGGGTCCGGTCAGCCGTATTGATGGCGCGATGATAGAGCTGGATCTGTTTTGCGTATTCGGCGGCGGCAAGTAGTTGACGGTCATTCATGCCGCGCAGCGTCCAATTCCATTCCCGATGGCCTTCAAAATACAGATTCAGCGCATAAAAATGCTGCGCGAGCGCAAAACCAGGCAAGGCGCGCATCGGTGCAATTTCGTCTTCAGTGACGCTCACGCGCGGCGGCAGCGTGACGGTTCGGCCCAGCGCTTCGGCGGCCAGTTGCCCATAAAAATCGAAGTCCGACGCAATCTGTTCAAAGGCCTGCATCGCGCCTTCCTCGCGGCCCGTTGCGTCAAGCGCACGGCCATACCAATAGACCCAGGCGGATTGGGTGCGCAATGGCTCTGGCATCGATTCAATCGCCCAGCGCACCATCGGCCAGTCGCTCGCCAGCAAGGCGGTGCGTACCCGCCACTCATAGGCTGTATTTGAAAGCTGCGCGTCTTTAGAACCTGTCCACAAATTGACTGCGCGGACACCATGCTGCGTCGGGCGGTGCTCGGAATCCTCATGTATTTCAATACATTCCGGTTCCTGCGCTCCGTCCTCCTTGCCTGATGCCCACTCGCTACAATTTGTGGACAGGTTCTTAGACAAGCGATACCAGTCAAGTGCATCTGGCATTTGTTCGAGTGCCGCGCGCCAAGCAATCGAACCCCAGCCGGTTGCGCGTTGTTGCGCCGGCAATTGCGGCGCAATGCGGGAGAACGCCTGCGCTGCGGCGGCAGGSGCAGTGCGCGCCAGCCGCGCAACGGCGAGCAGCGCAAGCTGCGCTGCGGCTGGGCCGGCATCCAATTGAATGTGTTCCAGTAAGCGCGCCGGCTGCGCTGCGGCCAGATTCAGATCTACTCGGTCAGGCTGCTGTGCGCCGAGCGCATTGGCAATCCGGTTGCCTACTTCAATCTCGTTCATTTCATAGGCGAAGCGAAGATACGGCCACACGTCCTCGGGGGTGAACTGGCCTTTCTGCGCCAGCGCGACCATCAGGTCTGTACATCCTCCGCCGTATTGTTTGGGTTCAATACGCAGCGCAGTATGCGCGTCAGCCGCAACGTGCTCGCCTCGGACGGCGCGGGCGGTGAGCGCGTAGCATTTGACTTGTGGATCGTCATCCAGCGTGAATTGGGCATGGTGCGTCTCAAAGTCGCGCCAAGCGCGGCGTGCGCCGAGCACAAGCAAATAATCGTTGCGCATCCGGTCGGCAATCGCCGTGCCGGCGTATTTTTTTAGGAAAGCCAACACCGGCGCATCGGGCGCGTCCACACGCGCGCGCCCGGAAGAATCAAACAAGCGCGGTTTGATCGTAAAGTAATCCAGATAGGATGGCACCGGGTAATCAGGTATTTTGGCAGCCAGTTCGAGCGCGCGCTCGGCGTCGTTTTTTTGCGCTGCATTGCGCAGCGCGATAAAAATCTGGTCAGGGTCTTGCGCGCCGGCGCGCAGCCGGCTATGCGCTGCGTTGCACGCAAGCAGTGCATAAAGCGCAAAAACCAGCAGCTTCTGAAAGAGGCGGTTGGACATAGGGCCAAGATTGGATCAAATAAATCTGTAGATTCCAGAAAATAGAAAAATGACTTCAGAAAAAACACATCATGGACTTGCACCGTATCGCATGCAAGTCTGCTATGGTTAGCACCAAAGCCGCATTGCGCACCGCGTTACTGGCCGCCCGAGCAGGGCGCTATGGCGATGCGGACCGGGATGCGGCGCTCTCGGCCCGTCTTGCGCGGCTGCTCATTGAATGCGCGCCGCGCTGCGCGGCTTTTTACTGGCCGATGGCGGGCGAATTCGATGCGCGCACTGTCATGCAACGCTGGTTGCAATATGCGCCGGAATGCAGCGCGGCGCTGCCGGTCGTGACAAGCGCGCACGCACCGTTGAGTTTTCATCGCTGGACGCTGACGTCCGAGATGAAAAAAGGGCGCTTCCGGATTCCAGTGCCCGCTGAAGAGGCGCCGGTCAACCCCGATTTGCTGCTGATTCCATGCCTCGGTTTTGACGCGGCGCGTATCCGGCTCGGCTACGGCGGCGGTTATTATGACCGCACGCTTGCCGCTTTGCGGCCGCGTCCAGTCGCAGTGGGCATCAGCTATGAATGCGGCCGTGTCGAGCAACTGCCGCATGAACCGCACGATATTGCGCTGGACGTGATATTAAGCGAATGCGCGCGCTATGAGTCGGGCTCATTTTGAATACTTGGGAAAGAATACGATGCAATGGATTAAAGCCGAACGGGATCAATTAATACCGCCGCTGCAAATCGTCACTGGTATTGTCGAACGCCGTCATACAATGCCGATTCTCGCCAACGTGATGATGACCAAAAATGGCTCGGAATTGGCTTTTCTTTCGACCGATCTCGATCTGCAAATGACCACCCGCGCGGATGTGGGCAGCGGACCGGAATCCGCGGCAACCACGGTGGCCGCCCGAAAGCTACTGGATATTCTGCGCGCCGTGCCGGCGGGCGAAGTGAATATCTCCGTGACCGATCAACGCTTGACGATTCAGGCGGGAAAGAGCCGCTTTGCGCTGCAAACCTTGGACGCGGCCGATTTTCCGACCGTAACGCAGGCCCAAGCGTTTGATTTAAGCGTGCAGGTGACGCAAAAGGAATTCAAATCCTTGCTGAGCTGCACCCATTTTGCGATAGCGCAGCAGGATGTGCGCTATTACTTGAAAGCCCTGTTGCTGGTGGTCGAAGGCAACGCCTTAAGCGCGGTGGCGACCGACGGGCACCGTCTCGCGTTTGCTTCGGTCGCAGTTGAAGGCGCGTTTGAGCGCCGCGAGTGGATTGTTCCGCGCAAGACGGTGCTTGAATTGCAGCGTTTATTGGAGGAGAGCGACGCGCCGGTGCGCATCGACGTTGCGTCAAATCAGGCCAAATTGACCTTTGGTCAAGTCGAATTGATCTCAAAACTGGTCGATGGCAAATTTCCTGACTTCCAGCGCGTGATTCCACAGGGCTATACCCATGCTTTTCAGGTGAATCATGCGGTGTTCCAGCAGGCACTCGCGCGCGCTGCGATTCTAACGTCCGATAAATTCAAAGGCGTGCGCTGCCTAATTGCGCCCGGGCAGTTGAAAGTCATTTCGAGCAATGCGGATCAGGAAGAAGCGCAGGAAGAACTCGACATCGATTACGCAAACGGCGCATCGGTGGATATTGGTTTGAACGTCAGTTATTTGCTGGACGTGCTCACACATGTCAAGGCTGAAACATGGCAGTTTAGCTTTGCGGATGCAAGCGCAAGCGTGTTGCTGACTATCCCGGGCAATGAAAATTTCAAATACGTTGTGATGCCGATGCGGATTTAGGGAAACAAAATGATTCATCTTAAAAAACAAACTGATACTGCCTACAGCGCCGCATCCATTCAAATTCTTGAAGGCTTGGAGGCTGTGCGCAAGCGCCCGGGAATGTATATTGGCGACACCTCGGACGGCACCGGTTTGCACCATCTGGTTTTTGAGGTGCTTGACAATGCGATTGACGAAGCGCTGGCCGGTTATTGCGACGATATTCAAGTGACCGTTTACGCGGATAATTCCGTCTCAGTCATCGACAACGGCCGCGGCATTCCAACCGATCTCAAGCTCGACGATAAACGCGATCCGAAACGCAGCGCGGCCGAGATTGTGATGACTGAGCTTCATGCGGGCGGCAAATTCGACCAGAATAGCTATAAAGTCTCCGGCGGTTTGCATGGCGTGGGCGTGTCGTGCGTGAACGCTTTATCACAATGGTTGCGTTTGACGGTGCGCCGCAACGGCAAGAAGCACTTTATGGAGTTTCACCGCGGTATGGTGCAAAACCGCGTCACTGAAACGGTGGATGGGGTATCTGTCTCTCCGATAGCAGTCATTGGAACCGCTGAGCATAGCGGCACTGAAGTCCATTTTTTGCCGGATGCGCATATCTTCGGCAAGATTGAATTTCACTATGACATTCTCGCTAAACGGATGCGCGAGTTGTCCTTTTTGAACCACGGCGTGCGGATCCGGTTGACTGATTTGCGCAGCGGCAAAGCGGACGAATTTGCATTCGCTGGCGGAGTCAAAGGCTTTGTCGCGTACATCAATAAAACGAAGCAGGTGCTACATCCCACAATTTTCCATGCGGTCGACGAGAAAGACGGGATCGGCGTTGAAGTCGCGATGCAATGGAATGACAGTTATAACGAACACGTTCTATGTTTTACAAACAATATTCCGCAGCGCGACGGCGGCGCACATTTAACTGGTTTGCGCGCGGCGATGACGCGCGTGATCAATAAATATATCGAACAGGCGGAACTGGCCAAAAAAGCGAAAGTCGAGACCTCCGGCGACGATCTGCGCGAAGGGTTGAGCTGCGTATTGTCAGTCAAAGTGCCGGAGCCGAAATTCAGCGCGCAGACGAAAGACAAGCTCGTCTCGTCCGAAGTGCGCGCGCCGGTCGAAGAACTGGTTGCGCGCGCTCTGGAGGCATTTCTGCTGGAGACGCCCGCGGATGCGAAGATCATTTGCAGCAAGATTGTCGATGCCGCGCGCGCACGCGAAGCGGCGCGTAAAGCGCGCGAGATGACGCGCCGTAAAGGTGTGCTGGACGGCGTTGGGTTGCCGGGCAAATTGGCGGACTGCCAGGAGCGCGATCCCGCCAAAAGCGAAATTTGTATTGTGGAGGGCGATTCGGCAGGCGGTTCAGCGAAGCAGGGCCGAGATCGCAAATTTCAGGCGATTCTGCCGTTGCGCGGCAAAGTGCTCAATGTCGAGAAAGCGCGCTACGACAAATTGCTCTCGTCAGAGCAACTGGTGACATTGATTACCGCGCTCGGCTGCGGCATCGGCAAAGACGATTACGACATCGGCAAATTGCGCTATCACCGCGTGATTATTATGACCGATGCGGATGTCGACGGCGCGCATATCCGCACGCTGATTCTGACTTTCCTGTACCGGCACATGCCGGAGATCATCGAGCGCGGCCATGTCTATATTGCGCAACCGCCTCTTTACAAGGTCAAGCACGGTAAGGAGGAACGCTATTTGAAGGACGACGACGAACTGAACCGCTATCTATTGCGGCTCGCGCTGGTTGGCGCTGAACTGATTCCCGCGCAGGACGCGGCGCCGATGACTGGCGAGACGCTGGGCGAACTGATGCGGCAGTATTTATTGGCTAAGACGGTGATTGACCGGGTTGGCCAGATCATCGATCGGGGCGTGCTCGAAGCCGTGATGGCGGGGGTTGAAATGGATTTGTCATCGCATGAGCGAGCAGCGGCGAGCGCGCAAACACTCGAAGCGGCGCTACGCAATGCGCCTCTCGCCTCTGAGGTGCATATAACGCCTTGCTATGATGAGGTGCGTGAATTGCACGCGTTGCGGATTGAGTGCCATCAGCATGGCAGCCTTAAAACAAGCGTCATCGACGAAGAATTTCTGGCAACCTCTGATTTTAAGCAGCTGCAAATGACCGCACAGACATTCAAAGATTTAATCAGCGCCGGCGCGCAGATTAAGCGCGGTGAACGCAGCCATGCAGTAAACGATTTCAAGAGCGCGGTGCAATGGTTAATGGACGACACCCAGCGCAATCTCACCAAGCAGCGTTATAAAGGGCTGGGCGAAATGAATCCCGAGCAGCTTTGGGAGACGACAATGGATCCGAAAGCGCGGCGTTTGTTGCGCGTGCAGATTGAAGATGCGATTGCCGCGGATCGCTTGTTTACAACGCTGATGGGCGATGAGGTGGAACCCCGGCGCGGATTTATCGAGGCGAATGCGTTAAGAGCGGCAAATATCGATATTTAACTAGGCGCTAAATATTTGAACTTTTCTATACTTTCAGATAAAAGAACAATTATCACATGCTGATTTTACTTTCGGAAGGGCTTAACAAAATAGAGGCAGGAGAGGAGAACCTCAGCTGGGAGACAATACAAGAATTACGATCGAGTGGCCTGGAAGAATGTGCACAGAGCTACATAGACCGGCCTTTTCCCCAAAAGGATGAGTATGCAGTCATTGTGCCGAGTCGTTTGCCGAATAACACACTGACCCGCGAATTTATTTAGAAATAATCGTAAGCGCAGTTTTAGATAAAAAATTGAATATATTTGAAGAGATTACAGCCCAAAATAAAGTGGAAAATCCAATCAGTACGAATACTATTGTGTAATCTTTGCCGTGTGAGTGTCTACGATAAAAGAGAGGAGAAGGCGCTCATATCACCAAATTCAGAATTCTGGATTAAATAAAAATTAAAATGACTGAAAGAGGGCGTTAACTTTTTAAAATCTGTTCTAGCACATGCAATTCGTGGTTCAATTGCGCGTCCTTGCCGCGCTTGTCCATCATTTTGCGCACCGCGTGCAGAACAGTCGTATGGTCGCGTCCCCCAAAGAGCTCGCCGATTTCAGGCAAGCTCTTCTGCGTCAGCTCTTTGGCCAGATACATCGCAATTTGACGCGGTTTGACAATATTTGCCAGCCGCTTTTTCGAATACATCTCCGCCACTTTGATAGTGTAAAAATCGGCAACGATTTTTTGGATATTTTCGACTGAAATTTGGCGGTTCTGTACCGTCAGCAGATCTTTCAATGCTTCCTTGGTGAGTTCGATCGTAATCTTGCGCGCGTGGAATTTTGCATAAGCGAGCACTTTCCGAAGCGCGCCTTCGAGTTCGCGGATATTCGAGCGCAAGTGTTTGGCGATAAAAAACGCGACCTCTTCCGGTAAGGTAATATTGACCGCATTGGCCTTGTGGATCAGAATGGCAACCCGCATCTCAAGCTCGGGGGGTTCGATGGCGACTGTTAGCCCGCAGTCAAAGCGTGAAATCAACCGGTCATCAATGCCGGAAATTTGTTTAGGGTACGTATCGCTGGTGATAATCAGTTGCGCTTGATGCGCGACCAGCGCTTCAAAGGCATAGAAAAACTCTTCCTGGGTGCGCGATTTGCCGGAAAAAAATTGGATATCGTCGATCAAGAGCAGATCGAGCGAATGGTAATAGCGCTTAAAGGCGTCAAAGGCTTTGCGCTGATACGCTTTAACGACATCGGACACGTACTGCTCGGCATGAATATAGCGGACCCGCGCAGACGACTTTTCATATTGTAGTTGATGGCCAATCGCATGAATCACATGCGTTTTACCCAAGCCGACGCCGCCGTAGAGAAAAAGCGGGTTATACGAACGGCCGGGGTTGCCGGCGACTTGCAGCGCCGCGGCGCGCGCGAGCTGATTGGCCTTGCCGGTGACGAAATTATCGAAGGTCAAAAGCGGATTCAATTTTGAGCGTTCCAGCGCGCTATTGCTGGAGTTGGATGTTCTGAGCGCCGGTGATTCAGGCTCCGCGTCCGTGTTCATGTCTGCGTTCAAGCCATTTCCATTCGCGGGCGCGGCGGGCTTTTTAGACGCAAGCACAAAGTGTACCTCGACCGGCTGACGCCAAAAACTGCATGCCAAATCAGTAATCCGGCTTGAAAATTGGCTTTTGACCCAATCCAGCTTGAAACGGTTCGGCGCGGCAATGCACACCACGCGCGCTTCGGTATCGAAAGTCAGCGCAGCGAGCGGCTTGATCCAGGTTTGATATTGCTGAGGCGTGAGCTCTTGCTCGAGCAGGCTGGAACAGTGTTGCCAGAAATCATCCATGCATCATTTCACTGAAAAAGGGAGAGACCAGCCGTTGTCTGAATACTATTCAGAGAAAATAGTCTGGGTGATGACAGAGTTCGGTGGATTGACCTATCGGCATGGCAGCGCCGGATCAAAAATATTCTAACGCTAAAGCGAGGAGGCGCAATGAATGAAAAATCGCACCCGGCGCGCGGCGCGCGGCATGCCGCAGCCGCGCATACGCCGATGATGCAACAGTACCTGAATATTAAATCCGGGTATCCGGACATGCTGGTCCTCTACCGGATGGGCGATTTCTACGAGCTTTTTTACGAAGACGCTGAAAAAGCGGCGCGCCTGCTCGACCTTACGCTGACCCAGCGCGGCGCGTCGGCTGGCCAGCCGATCAAAATGGCGGGCATCCCGTATCACTCACTGGAATCCTACTTGGCTAAGCTCGTCAAATTGGGTGAATCGGTCGCGATTTGCGAACAGATCGGCGATCCGAATACGTCCAAAGGGCCGGTTGAGCGTAAGGTCGTTCGAGTGGTGACGCCGGGCACATTGACCGATGCGGCATTGCTGGCGGATAAGCAAGATGCGTATTTGCTGGCCTTGTGCGCGGTTCAGAACCGACTCAACGCGCGCCCGCCGCTTGTTGGGCTGGCTTGGTTGAACCTAGCCAGCGGCGCGCTGCGTTTGGCCGAGATGTCTGCGGATGAAGCGCCGGCAGCGCTTGAACGAATCCGGCCCGCCGAGATCTTGCTCGCCGACGCGCGCAGCGGTTCGGATGCCGTTACCCCGCGCGCGGGGTTTGGCACGGTGACGCACATACCCGCTTGGCATTTCGAGATCGATTCAGGACGCGCGCGTTTATGCGAGCAGCTTGGGGTGACGCATCTGGAAGGTTTTGGCGCACATCATTTATCCGCCGCCTGCGGCGCGGCAGGCGCCGTGTTGTGGTATGCGGCTCACACACAGGGCCAACCGTTGCGGCATATCGGCAGCCTTCAGGTGGAATCCGAGACGCAGTACATTGGCCTCGATCCGGCGACGCGCCGCAATCTCGAACTGACTGAAACGCTGCGCGGCACAGAATCGCCGACGCTCTTGTCCAGACTTGATATCTGTTGCACATCGATGGGCAGCCGCTTGCTGCGCCATTGGCTGCACCACGCGCCGCGCGCTGCGCGCATTGCGGAAAATCGTCAACAAGCCGTCGGCGTATGGATGGCTGCGCCGGAAGGCGCGCGCGCGCTCGATACGCTGCGGCAAACCTTAAAGCAGATCGCGGATATCGAACGTATTACTGGCCGGTTAGCGCTATTGACCGCGCGCCCGCGCGATCTTGCCCATTTGCGCGACGCGTTGATCCAATTGCCATGCGTGCGCGCGCATTTGACAGACGGTGCAACGCACGCTGAATTGCTGAAAAGTATCGAAACGGCGCTGCATGCGCCCGATGACTGCGTTGCGCTTCTCGAGCGCGCGATTGCGCCTGAACCGGCGGTATTGATCCGTGACGGCGGTGTGATTGCGCACGGCTATGATGCGGAATTGGACGCATTGCGCGCAATGTCCGAGAACTGCGGCCAGTTTCTGACTGAACTGGAGGCGCGCGAACGGGCGCGCACCGGCATTACGAATTTGCGCGTCGAGTACAACAAAGTGCATGGCTTTTATATCGAAGTCACGCGCGGCCAGACCGACAAAGTGCCGGACGGCTATCGCCGCCGTCAAACGCTGAAAAACGCCGAGCGCTACATTACCCCGGAGTTAAAAGCATTTGAAGACAAAGCACTCTCCGCCGCCGAGCGCGCGCGCGCGCGCGAAAAGACGCTTTATGAAGCGCTGTTGCAGATGCTCACCACTTATATTTCGGACTGCCAGCGAATCGCGCAGGCGCTCGCGCAACTCGATGTTCTAGCGGCGTTCGCCGAGCGCGCGCGGACGCTGGATTGGGTGGCGCCCGAATTCGGCGGCGATGGAATCGATATCGAACAAGGCCGGCATCCGGTGGTCGAGGCACAGATCGATCCTTTTGTCCCAAACGACTGTCAGCTCAGCGCACAACGGAAATTACTACTGATTACCGGCCCGAATATGGGCGGAAAATCCACTTTCATGCGGCAAACGGCGCTGATTGTGTTGTTGGCCTATATCGGCAGTTATGTGCCGGCGCGGCGTGTGCGGCTGGGGCCGGTGGACCGTATTTTTACGCGGATTGGCGCCACAGACGATTTAGCAGGCGGGCGCTCGACATTTATGGTTGAGATGACTGAAGCGGCGGCGATTCTAAACGGCGCAACGCCGTCCAGTCTCGTGTTGATCGATGAAATCGGGCGCGGCACGTCCACTTTCGACGGCTTGGCATTGGCGTGGGCGATTGCACATCATCTGCTCACGCACAACCGCTGCTATACCTTATTTGCGACTCATTACTTTGAATTGACGCAATTCGCGGACGAATATGCGCAGGCCGCGAATGTCCATCTGTCCGCGGCCGAGCATGCGCAGGGCATTGTTTTTCTGCATACCGTTCAGGACGGTCCGGCCAGTCAAAGCTACGGTCTACAGGTGGCGCAGCTCGCCGGCGTGCCGCGCACGGTGATCGGCGCTGCGCGCACGCACTTGGCTGAGCTTGAGCAGCGTGCGCACATGGGAGCGCATTCTATGCAATGCGATCTATTCGATGCGTCCCCGCCGGTTTCTGAACGATGCAATCGTGTTTCCTCTGATCGTTCCGCTTTGCATCCGGCGCTTGAGAAACTGCGCGCGCTGAACCCGGATGAGATGCGCGCGCGCGATGCGCTCAATGCATTGTTTGAATTGCATGCGTTGGCGATGGAATCAGATGAAATGAATACATGAGAGCGGTATGTTCCGCTTTTACCGGAATGGATGTAGAGTAACGTCGGGAACGCGACCTAATGACCAATCACTCTGATCTAAAAAGTATCGGCCTCAAAGCGACGCTGCCGCGCCTGAAAATTCTCGAGATTTTTCAGCGCAGCGAAATTCGGCATTTAAGCGCTGAGGACGTCTACCGTGCCTTGCTCAGTGAAAAACTCGATATTGGATTGGCGACAGTGTATCGGGTCCTCACACAATTCGAGCAGGCGGGCTTGCTCGCGCGCCAGCATTTTGAATCTGGCAAATCGGTGTTTGAGCTGAACGAAGGCTCGCACCATGACCATTTAGTCTGTATTGACTGCGGGCTGGTTGAAGAATTCTACGATGCTGAAATTGAACAGCGCCAACAAAGCGTTGCAAAAAGCCGCGGCTTTGCCCTGCACGACCACTCACTTTCGCTTTATGGCACGTGCCGTAAAAAAAATTGTCCCAATCGCAAATTAAGGTAGCGCATGCCCGGTTGGGTGGAATACATGATTGCATTTTAAAAATAATGTATGAAATAATCTGATTTATGGGGCCGATCCGGTTTCGACGTGGGTAGCGAAGCAACTTAGGGCATACCGAGGACCCGTTCCCTCGTTAATCCATGGGAATAAAAGTAACTGCAAACGAAAGCAATTACCGCGCGGCTGCTTGATTCAGCCGCCCTCACACCCGCTCTCTGATGGGCGGGGATCGCAAGATCACGTGAGGTCATTGACATCAGATCGTATCGGGATGCGTTGCGGCGCTCGATATTAAATTTCTAGCAACTCGCTGCAATGGAGCGTGTTCATCCGCGCCATCGCGGTTAAAGCAAATGATTGAACTAAGTATGTAGAACTGATTGTAGAGTGCTGACGGACGCGGGTTCGATTCCCGCCGGCTCCACCATTTACTGAAGCCCAGAATCTCCTCTGGCTTTTTTTATCCCCCGCTCAGACGCAGTTAAACACAGGGTCCCCAAAACCGCCTTGCGGACGCTACACAGCGATTTGGGCGGTTTTTGGTTCTCTTGGGGCATTTCTCTCTCTCCATTCTCCGTTTTGCCTGCGGACGTCCGTAAGCGTTGGTGTCCATTTTACGGGCCTTTCCGCGCGCGAGTTTGATTTGAAGGATGGGTGGCGGATGGCAGCCAAACTCTCCTTGTGCGCTCGCTGATGCGCTTGTTCCACTTGCGGTCCTAACCATTTCGTCTCAGGGACTTATCTTCGACCGGATGCGCCGGCTCTGTCTGAGAAACCTCTGTTTGCGTGGCTTGGTCCACAGTCTTGAAGAGATTGAATCGGGTCTGGCTGATTGAGGAAAGGTCTGCCTCCGTGGCCTGATCCATCGTTAGGCAAGACCCTGAGGGGATACCCGCCGCTTGCTGCGCGTTTTGAATCACTTTTCGGAATTCGGCTTCCTGTTCTGGAGGGTCGAAGGGGACTGTCTCCAAGCCGCTGGCGGTATAAAAACAGAATTTGCCGTCTTGTATATAGAAAGGCGCGCTCTGATTGAAGGGCTGTTTCAGTAGGTATTCTTGATAGAGAGAGGCGATACTGTCCCATTCCAAAGTCGGTAACAAGCGATACAGCGTCCAGCGGTGTTTGACTAAGACCTCCACTGCGTAMYGCYTCACATMGMYGTCCTYATKTTCGAGCGCCTGGATCAAGGCGTTGASGGCATCGACAGACAGGTTYGACTGCTKGCYCARGGCCTKCGCTGCGGACTGCCTCACATAGCTGTCCTTATCTTCGAGCACTTGGATCAAGGCGTTGACGGCCTCGACAGACAGGTTCGACTGCTGGCTCAGGGCCTGCGCTGCGGACTGCCCCCCATAGCCATTTTCATCGTTATCTTCGAGCACTTGGATCAAGGCGTTGACGGCCTCGACAGACCCGTTCGACTGCTTGCCCAGGGCCTTCGCTGCGGACTCCCTCACAAAGTAGCCCTCATCTTCGAGCGCCTGGATCAAGGCGTTGAGGGCATCGACAGACAGGTTCGACTGCTGGCCCAGAGCTGTCGCTGCGTACTGCCTCACATAGACGTCCTTATTTTCGAGCGCCTGGATCAAGGCGTTGAGGGCATCGACAGACAGGTTTGACTGCTTGCCCAAGGCCTT
>LXRJ01000251.1 GCA_001684025.1 Candidatus Glomeribacter gigasporarum
GACTCGGTACACTTACCACTACTTACGAAAGCTCTACAACAAATCAAAGTACCAAATGCAGTCATAAATCTTCTCAATAATATTCTTACACAAAGATCCAACAACATAATAACAAATTATGGACTCACACAATACTACCATGTACAGGACGTGATAGACCAAGGTGAAATGATAACACTACTACTCTGGAGAATATATTATGATTCTCTGCTCACCAAAATCAACAACAATCACCCAAAATACACAATAATGACTACACTACCCACAAATACATCAAATAGATACAAGCAATCACAAGTCATACAAAAACAATATAATACACTAGCATATATGGATGGCACACTATGGATCGCTAACAGCAAAGCAAACCTACAAACACTAATAAATATTGCAAGTTCTTTCTACCAAATGACAGGAATCAAAGTCAACCCACACAAATCAGTACTTGCTACAAACTTAAAGACAAAAACATCAAACACAAACCATATATTCTTTAACAATACTTAGATCAACTCTATTCTGCAAAACAAATGCTTCTGATTTCTGAGATGCTACTTTACACCCAACACCAACACAAAATATATACAAGATACAATCACAACAGAAATAGTAGAAGCACTTAAACTAATAAGAAAAGCAACACTTACAGACAAACAAGCTATCTACATCATCAACACAGTAATTCTAACATATTTTGAATACAGAATCCAAAACTACATCTATACAAAACCATTATATGACAAACTCACAAACAAATATACAATGATAACAAAACACAAAGCAKRYATGTCAAAGTCTGTGCCCAACTCAACACTGTTCAATCACAAAATATAYGCACTACGAACTGTGTGGAACATCCAATGCCAACACCATATATCCAAGTTAATACAACAAATCAATGACCCTAATTTGTGCAACACATCACTATATATCAGAATACAACAAATTCAAAATGCAGCAACAACAAACATCACAATTATTAGTGATTCTAACTATATCCTACTAACACAAGAACACAACACTAATACTGCTAAACGTATTAACTTATTGCACTATAACCATTTCACAATTACAAACATAATAAGCAACTGGCCAGCACCAATAACAGATAAAGGAACAAACATCAATAAAATCTTCCCAGACATAACAATAGGCAACAAAAAACTAAATCCAAACGGACAAAAAAAAACTAAACCCAAACGAACTTAAAACAAAACTTAACAAGCACAAAATATACATTATTGAACAACTAACAAACATCAACAATACAAAAACTTGCAACTRGAAGGAGATCTCACAYACGACACAAAAAATACCAACRGRAAGAGAACCATTATAGTTCAAATCCTTAAAGCAAAAAGTTGACAATATCATYCAATCACATTRRATACCTCTAGTAATAYCTAACCCATTCATAATAAACAATCAACTTATAACAAAAAACACCTAGATAACTACCAATATCAGAAACAAAGCAGTCATCGGCAAAGTAATCCAAACATTTACGCAAAATACAACAAAAATTACACACTGGAGAATTAATGACAATGATTTTCAAAAACAACTAATATAGTGCAACCACTGCAAGCTAACTACATATACATATCAT
>LXRJ01000265.1 GCA_001684025.1 Candidatus Glomeribacter gigasporarum
CTGAAGAACTAAAAGAAATATCACAAAACAATTCATCAGTTTAATGCTAAAAGGCTAGAAAAATATTACAAGACAATTTGTCAGTAAACACTAAAGCATCAGAAGAATACCACAAAACAATTCACCAGAAAAATGTCAAAAGATCAGAAGAAATACTACAAGACAATTTACCAGTTAAATGCAGAAGGACTAGAAGAAATACAACAAAACAATTCACTAGCAAATGCCAAGAAATACCACAAAACAAGTCACCAATAAATGCTGAAGAACTATAATAATATTACAAAACAATTCATCAGAAAAATATTAAAGGACTAAAAGAAATACTACAAGATAATTTACAAGTTAAATGCCAAAAAAACATTACAAAACAATTCACCAGCAAGCGCTGAAAGACTAGAAGAAATACTACAAGTTAATTCATCAGAAAAACAAGAAGAAATACTACAAAACAACTTATCAACAAATGCTAAAAGACCAGAAAAAATATCACAAGACAATTCACTAACAAAAAATCGAAGGATCAGAAGAATACCACAAGACAATTTATAGCAAATGATAAAGAATCAGAAGAATTCTCAAAAGACAATTCACTAGCAAAATGTTGAAAGACYAGAANAMATWMYACAAGANMAATTCATCAAAAAACTAGAAGAACAACTACAAGACAATTCACTAGTGAAACATCAAAAAAACAAAAGAAATAATGCAAGACAATTTAATAGCAAAGRCTAAAAGACTAGAAGAAATATYACAAGACAATTYRYTAACAAAAYATTGAAGAAACAAAAAAAAAAATGAGAAAAAAAAAWTGTAAAAAGRAATTCTACAAAAAAAATAAAAAAAGANTAATATAAAACTACCCAAATAAGCAATCACAAAATAATTTACCAGCAAATGCTAAAAGATTAAAAGAAATACTACAAGACAACTTACTAGCAAATACCAAAAGACTAGAAGAAATACTACAAGACATTCACTAGCAAAATATTGAAGAACTAAAAAAATATTACAAGACAATTTACAGCAAATAACAAAGGACCAAAAAATTACCACAAGACAATTTCTCAGTGAAATGTCAAAGATTAGAAGAAATTTCACAAAACAATTTACCAGAAAATGCTAAAAGATCAGAAAAACTACTACAAGACAATTCATCAATGAAATGCTGAAAGAACAAAAGAAATAATACAAGACAAATTTACAAGCAAATATGAAAGACTAGAAGAAATACCACAAAACAATTCGCTAACAAAATGTTAAAGGACCAGAAAAAAAATACTAGAAAAAAATATCGAAAAGAAATTCTATAAAAAAAAGAAAAGATAGTATAAACTAGCAACTACAAGACAATTCACTAGTAAATGCTGAAAGACTAAAAGAAATATTATAAGATAATTTACTGTAAATTGTCTTGT
>LXRJ01000284.1 GCA_001684025.1 Candidatus Glomeribacter gigasporarum
AATTAAACAAAAACAAACTCACTTTTGGTGGTCAAAGCTTGGACAAACCAGATATAAATGTCATGAAGATCTATTTAAATTGGCAGCTAATGGCTCAAAGAAGGCCAGTATAAAATAATTTTTGACGAAATATATTCAGTACATGCTCTAGCTTTTATGACAGGTATTTATAAGTATTTGCAACAAATAAATATTAATATCCATGAGTGTGGTGTAGACACAACATGTAAGTTAATAATTTTAGAATTTTGTAATATATATATATATATATTTTTTTTAACTCTTCTAAAGAGGGATGTAATATTTTTTTTAAATAAATAAATAAATAAATTTAATTTACACTAATATATTATATTATATTTAGATAATACAAATGGCTTTAAAATACAGCTATATAGTTTTCAGGCAAAAATAAATAGTGCTGAATTTCTTCTCACCTATTTTTTTTTAAAAAATAGTGGTCATTGTGGAGATAGGTTATGTACTGGTAATTTTATATTACAAAAATTAAATGCATATTTAGAGTTGTATAATAATGGATTAAAAAATACACCATTTTCTCTACAGTGTAATATAAATACCTTGACATTCAAAAAACTACCAAAAGAAATTGCTGATGATCTAATTGAAATTATTGAAGATGCTGGTGAATTTGGATGATCTATATAGATCATATTTAGAAATATATGCATTCTCATATTGGTATATTTGTTTACAGAGAGATACCTTAGCAGAAAAACTAAAAAAGAATAAGGATCTTTCAAAGCATCATGATAGGCCTTTTATGGAATGATTTAAGTGTCAAGGTTCTATAAAAATTACTATTAACCAAGAAACTAATATAGCATACATAACTATAAATTATGATTTTCTGCATGAAAGACCAAAAAAAATATCAGTATCTAAGGATATTAAAAATTTTATACAAAATAATATTGACCTTTTACCACAGGAAATATATGCACAACTTGTTAATCCATTAATTAAACAAAAACAAACTCACTTTTGGTGGTCAAAGCTTGGACAAACCAGATATAAATGTCATGAAGATCTATTTAAATTGGCAGCTAATGGCTCAAAGAAGGCCAGTATAAAATAATTTTTGACGAAATATATTCAGTACATGCTCTAGCTTTTATGACAGGTATTTATAAGTATTTGCAACAAATAAATATTAATATCCATGAGTGTGGTGTAGACACAACATGTAAGTTAATAATTTTAGAATTTTGTAATATATATATATATATATTTTTTTT
>LXRJ01000321.1 GCA_001684025.1 Candidatus Glomeribacter gigasporarum
TGAGTTGAAAAGGCAAGGCTTTAGATTGCAACTACAGGGGGCCCCCTATTCTTCTATTAGCCTTTTTTCTTTGACTCTAATTGAGAAAGCTACTTACAGCCTTTGCCAGCCCTTGAATTTAAACCATTGAAGGAGAACAAGTATTCTAATGAAGGGATTATAAGCCTACGTTTACAGTGAAGTTAAGGATAGAGTAGAAGTTTTCCTTATTTACTAAAACTAATAGTAAGGAGTCTTTAGTTTGAGTAGTGTAACGAATCAAACCTTATCTTTACTCATAGTAAGAGTAGTTACCTTAGTTTTTAGCTATTTTTAGCGAAATTGACTTATTCTTCCTCCATTCTTAAGAGTACACTAGTAAAGAGGCTCTTTTAAGGCTTCCTTACTTTCCTACTTAGCGACTTCCCGTTTCTAGGCAACTACTTTCAATTTTGATGCGGGGGCCCCGTAGACCCTTAAGGCTCTGCCTTAATTTTACCCCAATTTAACCTAACCTAATTTTTACCGTAACCGGGGCCCCAAGAGAGTAAGAAATGAATTTAACCTAAGCAAGTGCTCTACCTAACAATGAAGTTAAATTGTCGATACGAAAAAGGGAGGTTAAAAGGAAGGGAAGTAGTCTAGGTTGAAATGAAGGTTCGAATGAGCTTCAATAATTCATTATTGAATTAACCTAGGGGGTAGCAAGGGTAAAGGGTACTACCAAGTGCCCAAAGGAGTATCAATGATGGTTGCCTTATTGGCTATGACCCAATATCCTAGTGAAGACGTCGGTTATGCTGGGCCCCCAAGACGGCAATGAGCCAGTTGGCTAGCTAAAAAGCTTACTAGTTGGGTCTGTAACGGTAAGGGATAGTTATATCATTAACTGAAATGTCTAATTAACTCTATCCTTAAGGGATCCTTCGGGGGGTTCAGAGAAGCGGGGATCCAGAGGAGCCCCCCCGTAGCCCCGCTTTAGCCCGCCCTGGGGCCGGCAAAAAGAACCTTATCTTACTCCCGGGCCTAAAGGGCGGGGCTGGCGCCGGGGGGCCCTTAG
>LXRJ01000368.1 GCA_001684025.1 Candidatus Glomeribacter gigasporarum
GGTGAATAAGTTCATCTATTCTGTCCACAAGAAAGAGCGAGCAAAGCGCCTTTCCAAAGGCGAAGAAGACCCCATCAAAGAATTCGCCCGCTCAGTGCGCTTTGATATCGAAAGCGAAGCGCAGCAGAAGCTTGAGAGGGCGTTGCGAGGGGAGTGGGTTCATTAAAAATCAACTGGTTAAACACCATAAAATTTTGGGAACATGAAAATTCCAGGTATGGCGGCATGCGCTTTTCCGCTTACCTTAAGTTCCCAAAAAACTAGTTAACTTGTTGATTTATATAGAATTTAACTCAGTTTGCGATTCATCGCGTCTTTGCTGTTTTCAGACATCATGGTTCAGCTCCTTTATCGAATGCGTAACGATTGCCCTTTGACCAGCCGCGCGCCGGAGACTTCCCGACCCGCTTTCAGCGCGTCTTTAATCGCTTTCTTATCGGGTGCGGGCGGCGGGGGTTCGGGCTGGCGCATGAATTCAGCCGGAATCTGCCGTTCGTCATCGATCTGGACGGCGGGCGGGTTGTCCTGGAGGGCGATGCGGAAATAGGGGCAGTCGATCTTCTGAATCCCTGTATGCTGCATATTGTTCAGAATGTATTGACGGATGCGCGCCGCACGGTTTTCCAAGGCTTTTCGACGCTTCGCCATGTGCGCCTCAGCCGTTTTGATCTGCTCGGCGGTCGTTTCCAGATTGCGGACGCACATCGCAACATTGCAGGCTTTAACGGTCAATTCCCCGCTTGTCACCATCGGATGTAAATTGACACAGGTCAGCGATTGAAAATGGATACACCGAGTTGAGA
>LXRJ01000374.1 GCA_001684025.1 Candidatus Glomeribacter gigasporarum
GGTGAATAAGTTCATCTATTCTGTCCACAAGAAAGAGCGAGCAAAGCGCCTTTCCAAAGGCGAAGATGATCCCGTACAAGAATTCGCGCGCTCAGTGCGCTTTGATATCGAAAGTGAGGCGCAACGGAAGCTCGAAAGGGCGCTGTGAGGGAAGTGGATTCACTAAAGATAACTCAATTATTTTAGACAACTGTCTAATATTCTGTCTAAAAACGAACTGAAATAATCTGTTAAATCCCGCTGAAAGCTTTATCAGAACTGGCTCCCCGAGTAGGACTCGAACCTACGACCTGCGGATTAACAGGAATCAGCGCATACATTCTATCTAGTTCCTAAATGTTCTGTAAATGCTTATCTATAAAGGATTTATGCTGAATTAGAGGTTTCTGTGTTTTCTCTAAAATTCCCGTTTTTGGGAGCATTTTCTTGGCACGATTACACAGGAATTACACAGAGAATCAAAAACATCCAGTCCTGCTAACAAGGTGCCTGAACAGGGTGCTCATACTCTCCGTTGCCTTCTTCATCCCTTTCTGTAGGGGCGCTAAAAGGGTTGCGTTTGCCTTATCTTGACCACGCACGCTGTCTTTGCAAGGATGGTTGAACTGCTTCATGGTGCTGAATCGTTTCTACTGCGCTTGTCTTATCGAGCTTGGCAGCAATCGCTTGAGCAGCCACTGCTTTATCATTCGTATAGATACACAGTTCATGACTGGCGCGCGTTGCGCCTACATAAAAACTGCGATCTCCGAAGACTTTCGCCATGTTCTTCAACATGCGCGCC
>LXRJ01000420.1 GCA_001684025.1 Candidatus Glomeribacter gigasporarum
CGGCTATTTGATGCTCGTGAAGTCATTCACCGACGATCTGGCCTGGCAAGTGCAACGCGAACTGGTGAAAAGCTATTTCCGCCCACAGTCCGCCAGCAACATCCATTTCCTCATCCCTAAAACCTTGCCGGAAGCGCTGAGATTGGCGGCAGACTTGGCTGAGAAGGTTGAAAACCTGGAACAGGAAAACACGGTACTCAAACCCAAAGCGCACTTTCACGATGCCGTATGCGAAGCCGTCAATGCGCAAACCATCGAAGAAGTTGCAAAAGTGCTTGGAACGGGTCGCAATCGTTTATTCCACTGGCTCCGCCAACATCGCCTCCTGATGCACAACAACATCCCCTATCAGGAGCATATCGACGCGGGACGTTTTCGCGTCATCGAACGGCAATACAACGACCTGCGCGGCGAGAGTCATACCTACATCCGAACGCTGATTACTGGAAAGGGGCTGGCTTTTATTCAGAAACGCTTCGGGGAGGTGGCCGCGTGAATCAGAACAATGCTTTGATCGGCCAAGATGCAACGCCGGACAAAGTACAGCAACCCGCTCTCATCCGCTACGAAGCCATGTGCAGGGCCATTGCCGAATGCCATCGGGTCAATGAGGTTAAAGAGAAAAGGGGTAATTTGAAATGAGCCTACACAAAGACATCTATCAAAAAATGCG
>LXRJ01000566.1 GCA_001684025.1 Candidatus Glomeribacter gigasporarum
TGAGTTCGGGCGTGAGCAGGCTTTTGTCCGTTAACTGCAAGGTGTTCAAATCCAAGCGCTTAAAAAGCTCAGGCGGTAGATGCGATCTGAGAAAGTCGACCGCAACGGGTTTCTCCTTGAGCGAGTCCTTAAAGAGACGGTCGTGCGGCTGGTGCAGGAGGGCCATAATCAGCAGTCTACTGCTGTCCGTGCCGATTTCAACCGGCCCTCCATTTCTTGATCCAAGCCCTTGGAGAAGTAGAGGAAAGTCCGGACTTCATAGGACAGGGTAATGGCTAACGACCATCTGTGGCGACACGAGGTTACGCTGGCGCACAGAATCCGGCTTATCGGCTCGTTTTGCCATTTTCTTGCACCTTCAACCGAACCGCTGCCGGTAACGCAAGCAATCCGAAGGACAGGATGTAAAAGGCGGGAAACATGAGCCATCCGGTTTTTT
>LXRJ01000019.1 GCA_001684025.1 Candidatus Glomeribacter gigasporarum
CGCCGGCCCCCCGCCGCAACCGGCAGCGATACCGGCGGATCGATCCGCCAACCGGCGGCGTTGACGGGTATCACCGGCATTAAACCGACTTATGGCCGCGTCTCGCGCTACGGCATGATTGCTTTTGCTTCATCGCTCGATCAAGCCGGGCCGATGGCCGCTTGCGCGATGGACTGTGCGCTGTTGCTCAACGCGCTCGCTGGCTTTGATACGCGCGATTCCACCAGTCTTGCGCGCGCGTTGGAAGATTTCACACGCAGATTAGGCTGCGCATGGGTGGAAGACGCGCGCTCTAGTGAACATCCGCCTAAGCAACCATTGCGTGGCCTGCGGATTGGTCTGCCCAAAGAGTATTTCGGCGGCGGGTTGGCCGCAGACGTTGCGCGCGCGCTCGATGCAGCGCTGAACACCTATCAGATGCTCGGCGCCGCGTTGATCGAAGTGTCATTACCCCATACAGAATTATCGATTCCAGTGTATTACGTCATCGCATCGGCTGAAGCATCATCGAATCTGGCGCGTTTTGACGGCCTCCGGTACGGACACCGCGCCGCCGCTTACCGTGATCTCACCGATATGTATCAAAAAACGCGCAGCGAAGGGTTTGGCGCTGAAGTCAAACGGCGCATTCTGACCGGCACCTTTGTCCTCTCACACGGTTATTACGATGCCTATTACGCTCAAGCGCAGAAGATTCGCCGCCTGATTGCGCAGGATTTCCAGCGCGCTTTCACACAATGCGATGTCCTGATGGGGCCGGCGTCCCCAACCGTCGCTTGGCATCTAGGCGAGAAAATGAATGATCCGCTGCAAATGTATCTGGCCGATATTTACACTTTATCGATCAATTTAGCCGGCTTGCCTGCGATGAGCCTGCCGTGCGGTTTTGGCACAGGCGCGCATCAGCGCCGTCCGGTTGGATTACAGTTAATTGGCAACTATTTTGATGAAGCGCGCATGCTCCAGATTGCAGACGCGTTTCAGCGCGTAACGGATTGGCATCTTCAAATACCGGCGCAGTTCTAAAAATTATAGATTTTCTAGCTTTCTCATTATGTTTGACGCCCTCACTCAACGGATGACGCGCATCGTCAAAACGCTGCGCGGTGAAGCCCGTTTGACCGAATCGAATATCCAGCACATGCTGCGCGAAGTGCGGCTGGCGTTGCTCGAAGCGGACGTTGCGCTGCCTGTGGTGCGCGCTTTCATAGAAGCCGTCAAAGAAAAAGCGCTCGGCACGGAAGTCATCCACAGTCTAACGCCCGGCCAAGCGCTAATCGGCATTGTGCAGCGCGAATTAACCGCCGTGATGGGCGGCGCTGACGAAGATAAAGCGGCGGAATTGCAACTCGCCGTCACGCCGCCCGCAATTATTTTGATGGCGGGTTTACAAGGCGCGGGTAAAACGACGACGGTTGGCAAACTCGCCAAATGGCTACGTGAACGCCAGAAAAAGAAGGTCTTGACAGTATCGGTCGACGTATATCGCCCGGCTGCGATTGCGCAGCTTAAAACGGTCACTGAACAAGCGGGGGCCGATTTTTTCCCGTCTCGAACAGAGCAAATGCCCGTCGATATCGCGCGCGCAGCGCTCGATTGGGCCAGACGCCATTACCACGATGTGCTGATCGCCGATACTGCCGGACGCCTCAGCATCGATGCGGAGATGATGGCCGAAATCACCGCGCTGCACGCGACGCTGCAGCCAGCGGAAACCTTGTTTGTCGTCGACGCGATGCTCGGCCAGGATGCGGTCAATACCGCCAAAGCGTTTAACGACGCGTTGCCGCTGACCGGCGTGGTATTGACCAAGCTCGACGGCGATGCACGGGGCGGCGCAGCGTTATCGGTGCGGCAGATCACCGGTAAACCCATCAAATTCGTCGGCGTCAGCGAGAAACTCGACGGCCTTGAGGTGTTCCATCCGCAGCGGATGGCGAACCGGATTCTAGGCCAGGGTGATCTGTTGTCGCTTGCTGAACAAGCGCAGCGCAGCATCGACGGCGCGCAGGCGAAACAGCTGGTCCATAAAGTCAAAAAAGGCGGCGCTTTTGATTTGAATGATTTTCAAGCGCAGTTGATGCAGATGAAGAAAATGGGCGGCATGGCCGCACTGCTCGATAAACTACCCGCGCAATTTCAATTGGCTAGCGAGCCGCCTAAATTAGATCAGGCCGAAAAACAGATGCGCCGAATGACTGGCATCCTCCACTCGATGACCTCTGCGGAGCGCGCTCACCCCGAACTGATTAAAGCGAGCCGCAAGCAGCGCATTGCCGCCGGCGCGGGCGTGCACGTTCAGGAGGTTAACCGGATGCTCGCGCAATTTGAACAAATGCGCGCGATGACGAAGAAACTCAAAGACGGCAATCTAGCCAGAATGATGCGCGGCTTGGGTGGATTGCCTGGGCTGCGCTGAGAAACTTATTATGGTTTATTTAAGCCAGTTGAGCTGTGCGATGACAAGTTGCTTTTGGCCATAGTCTCGATCAAATTCAAAAATCGTGTTGGCGAGCTGAATTGCTTGAATACCATCGATCTCTTCAAGCAAATCAGAATGGTCTGATGAAAGCGGTTTAATTTGGCGTCTTTCTTGTCCTTGTTGTTCAAGCCAATTATTCACCTCATCGACGGACGTAGCGAAGTCAGTGGAAGTCAGTGTAAAGACGCTTGCTCACGCCAATTCGGCTGAGCGAAAACCACGCCAATCTCTTTAGAAGCGCGAATCATTGCCGCTAGCTTGATGGCTTCAATGCCATTGACTTCCCTACCCTGATGTTTTTTAATCAAAAAAGAGGCAGGCAGTGAAAGCGGTTTGCCTTCCATTCCGTTTTTCGCCAGCCATTTCTGAATCTTTTCCTTGGATTGTTTAGGTGCGAATTGCGCCACTATCCCTGCATCCTGCGCATAGAGCGTACTTTTATCTAAATCCGGACTGCTCGAATACACCGGCAAGCAATCGCCGCTGGGCTTGGTTCGATAAAGATAAAAACCGTCCTTCTGGCTCACCTCAGACATCCCCTGTTTGGGTTGTGCGCTCGCGCATATATCGGGATGAGCATAGATTTTGATCGGGACATCACCGTTGTACCAAATCAACGGCTGTGAGGGTTCTGCATGGGCCATACCCAGGGCGCACAGCAAACAAAGAACTAAATATCGTTTCATATCAATTACTCCAGTAAAAAGATAAAAACTTGCGAGTATGAATGGAATTCATTCCAGCCCGACCTCTGATATCGGGCATATCTCAATGCACTGTCAACGCCACGTGTTTCACCATCTTCCACGCGCCGCTCGTGCCGGTATCGGTCACGTGCAATTTCCATACGCCAGACGCAGTTTCGTCGAGCGGCATCGTCGTGCTGGTGCGGTACACGTTGCCAAAGTCTGAGGTTGGGCATTGGTAGCCGTTGCTTTGGGTGCCGCAGTTGGGATATCTGTCAGTCAGCGGTATTTGGGCGCCGCTTGGTGTAGTTAAAGTAATCTTTAAATCCCGGAAACGGGGATGTTCAAGACCAATCTCAATCTCCACTATTTCAATCTTTTTCGCATCGCACGACATCGAGATAGGGGTCTTCGACCACGGCAGCGGCCACGCCCACGGTTTTTCAACTTCGCCTGTGCACCCTTGCGTTTCCCACCAGACTTTAGATGACTCTCCGACGGTTTGGAAGTGCTTCGCGTAGTTCACCGCCGCATCCGCATCGACCAGCCCGAAGCCATACCGTAGACTGTATCGATAGGGTTTCTGAGTATAGGGATTTGTCGCGTGAGTGGTGACCCATTGCGCGTCGGCCGTCTCCATACTTGGCAAGATGCACGCAGTACGCGCTAAAATCAGCCGCACGTCGCGCCACGTTAGATTGGGATTCGCTTCCAGCATCAGCGCAACGACGCCTGAGACCATCGGCGCTGCCGCCGAAGTTCCGCCGAAAATATGCGTATAGGGATACGATGGAAATGTCACGCGCAGCAGCGCAGTGGTAATCCCCGGGACAACCTCACGATCTCCGCTGGATGGCGCGCAGACGAGTAAATTGGATCCGAGGGTGGAATAGCCGGGATGTTTGCCGTTCGCATCCACAGCGCAAATTGCCAGCAGCTGCGGGTAACGCATCCAATCGAAATTGGCCCAACCATAGCCCGGCAAAGCGCAGGTCGGGCCTTCGCAATCGTTACCGGCGGCGAACAGATAGACGATCCCTTTGCCATCACGACCCTCATCGGCGCCATAACGGGTCCCTGCACGCACCGCAGCATCTTGATATATACCACCGACGGTTCCATTGATCTCAGTCCCCCAGCTATTATTCGAGATAGCGATGCTGCCATCCTCGGCACCTCGACTGAGTACATCCTGCGTATCCGCCGCTGATAAGCCCTTGTCCTGGTCGAATATTTTGAATCCAGCCAGTTTCGCTTTGGGCGCAACGCCAACACCCCCTTACCATTGATCGCCGCAGCAATAATGCCCGCGACGCTCGTGCCATGAAAATCACGCGGATCTGTTGGTGTAGGATCGCTTTTATTCTGATTGAAATAGTTGATACTTAATTCGTTGGCGATATTGCCTTCAAAATCTTCATGCCCGATATCCAGTCCGTCATCGAGCACCGCGACTGTCACGCCTTGACCACTGATTCCTGTTTTCCAAACCGGCAACACATTGATGTCAACGCCTGCTGTGCCGTAGAGCGTTGACCCTGGCGCGCCGGCTTGTCCCGTATTGTTCAGATGCCATTGATATTTGAACAGGACATTTTGCGGTGGCGAGACTGGCTTCGGCTCTGGAGAAGGCGATGGAGTAGAACTATCGTCTCCGCCGCTACCGCCACCGCATCCGGCAAGCGCAATGGCCAATGCAGAAATGGCAACCCATAAGGGACGGCGATAAAGATGTGTATTAGCTCAAAAATTCCGCAGGTTCACAATATGCGTTACTGCTTGCTCAAGCGCAAGCGGTGTTGGGTGAGTGTCGCTGCGGCCTTGATATTCAACGGTATTTTCTTTTAGTCCACGTTCGCTGATGATGAATCGGTGCGGGATGCCAACCAATTCCCAATCCGCAAACATCACGCCTACACGCTCATTGCGGTCATCTAGAATCACGTCAATGCGTTGTTCAATCAACGCTGCATAGAGCTGGTCTGTTGCCTTTTGCACCGCTTCGCTGCGTTGATAGCCAATCGGACAGAGCACCACTTCAAAAGGCGCAATGGCGGTTGGCCACAGAATGCCATGGGCATCAAAATTCTGCTCGATGGCTGCACCGAGCAGGCGCGTAATGCCGATGCCGTAACATCCCATCATCAACGGCCGCGATGCGCCCGTTTCGTCGAGATAATGCGCATCCATGATGTCCGAATAGCGCGTGCCGAGCTGAAAGATATGCCCCACTTCGATGCCGCGGCAGATTGAAAGCGTTCCTTTGCCGTCTGGTGAACGGTCACCCTTAACGACATTGCGCAGATCGACCACTTCCGGCTCAGCTAAGTCGCGGCCCCAATTGACGCCCGTCCAGTGAAATCCCGCTTCATTCGCCCCGACGACAAAATCGCTCATCCGCGCAACGGTGCAATCTGCCAATATTTTGACCGGCTTTTGAGCGCCAAGCGGGCCTAGACAGCCGGGCGGCGCGCCGAACCGTTCCTTGATTTCCTGCTCATTTGCAAAGCGAAAACCGGATAATTGGGGCAAATGGCCCGCTTTAACTTCATTTAGGGTATGGTCGCCACGCAAAAGCAAGAGCCAAACTTCCGGCCCATATGTGGCGCTCTCTTTCTTTTCTACGACCAGAGCCAGCGATTTAACGGTGCGTTCAATCGGTATCGAGAGATAGTGCGCAACGTCTTGGCATGTCGTCTTCCCCGGCGTTGCCGCTTTGGCGAGCGCCTGCCGCGGCGACGCGCGCACGTCAAGCAAAGCGGGCGCGGGCGCTGCTTCGACGTTGGCCGCATAGTCGGAAGTTGGACAATAGGCAATGGCGTCTTCGCCTGTTTCTGCAATCACATGAAATTCATGCGAACCGCTCCCGCCAATTGCGCCATTGTCCGCCGCAACCGCGCGAAAGTTCAGACCGAGCCTGGTTAAAATGCACTGATACGTTTCAAACATCCGTTGATAGGTGCGCGCCAGTCCAGCGGCGTCCCGATCAAAAGAATAGGCGTCTTTCATCACAAATTCGCGACCGCGCATCACGCCGAAACGCGGCCGGATTTCATCGCGGAATTTGCTTTGAATCTGATACAGAACGAGGGGCAATTGCCGGTAACTGTCTAAACTCTTACGGGCTACCTCAGCGATGACTTCTTCATGCGTCGGCCCCAGCACAAAATCACGTGCATGACGGTCTTTAAATCTCAGCAGCTCAGGCCCGTATTGGGTCAAACGTTGCGACGCCTGCCAAAGTTCAGCGGGCTGCACCATTGGCATCAGCATCTCCAGCGCGTCCGCCCGATTCATTTCTTCGCGAACAATCGCTTCAATTTTGTGCATCACGCGCAAACCAAGGGGCATGAAAGTGTAAATGCCGGCGGCAATGCGCTGAATCATGCCGCTGCGTATCATGAGTTGGTGGCTGATAATTTCCGCATCCGCCGGCGCTTCTTTAAGCGTACGGATTAAGAAACGCGATGCTTTCATTGAATTTCGCTCAAAAAAATCGCTGCATGGTATTCATAGAGTATTTTTCAGCAGTTTGCGATCTGTCTATAATTCAGCCATTTTAATTGATTCAACAGGATAGGTGCGGATATGCTAGACTGTGAAGGGTTTCGCCCCAACGTTGGCATCATCGTTCTGAACACCCGCAATGAAGTGTTTTGGGGTAAGCGGCTGAATCAGCATTCGTGGCAATTTCCACAGGGGGGCATCAAACAGGGAGAAGCACCCCTTCAGGCGATGCACCGGGAACTATATGAAGAGATAGGCTTGCAACCCAAACATGTTAAAGTGATTGGGCATACTCACGATTGGCTGCGTTACGAAGTGCCAGACAAGTTCATTCGGCGCGAAGGGCACGGTCATTACCGCGGTCAAAAGCAAATCTGGTTTTTGCTCAAAATGCTAGGACAAGATCGCGATATTCGTCTGCACGCAACCGATCACCCTGAGTTTGATGACTGGCGCTGGCATCCGTATTGGGTTCCACTCGATGCCGTCGTCGAATTTAAGCGCGCCGTGTATCAGCTGGCATTGACCGAGTTGTCAAGATTCTTGCCTGACATATCGAGCGCAACCCAAAATATCGGAGAGCATTCTCCTCAAAAAGAAGGCTCTATTAGAACCTGTCCACAAATTGTAGCGAGCGGGCGCCACGTTGCATCACCTGATCTTTTGTGAATTTCATCTTTATATACTGTCTTGTAGATCTTGTAGAATCAGAAAATAAGGAATGAACGCTTCCTTGATTTCAATTAAATTAACTCAACAACTGATATGAAACTTCTTAAATACATGAGTATTCTCATACCGATTGCATTACATGCATGTGGCGGCGGAAGCGCTAACGCTCCAGTCACTGCGCCTGGGGATAAAACCTCCGCCAGACGATCAAACGCCGCCCCCTGGAAATCAGAACCCTGGACAGGAAGAAAAACTCTATTTTGAGAAACAGACGGACGCGAACTGCACCTTGCATTCAATCAACAATGCTTTTGGCGGCTCATTTTTGTCGTCAGAAGACTATGATCGATATATCAGTCTAACGGTTGCCCAGAAAACAGGGGATATTCCAGATGATGGCGCTTTTTATGTAGGCGGCCTCTTTCTCACTCAATATCGTTTCACTGTCGCCCAGCAGCAAGCGCTGAGAAAATATTACGATCCTAATACGCCTGGCGACCTTGAGACCAAAAGAGCAGCGCTGATGCAGGAATTTGATGCGCATCAAGACGCTGAATTCCCGCTTGATTGGAATACTTTTTCACAGGATATGGGACTCTTTGGAGGCCCAAAAAACATCCACTTTGTTTTACCTATTGTTAACCAGCTCTACGATTTAAAACTAGACTTAAATCATTATGACAAGGACTTAAAGAGCGCGCTCGCACAGCTATCTCAGGATTTCATGAATGCTGAACGTCTCATTCTGACGACGGGCGCTCAAGGCGGTCACTTCTTTGCCCTACGTAAATTCAAAGGAATGTGGTACAAAATAGATAGCGTCGATAGCGCTCCAGAGCCGCTTTCCGGCAGCCACCTTGAATGGTCTAGAACCCAGGCTCCAGACGGCGCACGGGTGAAATACTTTACTGCGGATGAGGAAGCCAGAATCAAAGCGGCAGCAAAAACTTTAAAACGTCCATAACATGCGTCTTTGATAAAAGCGCCGTTTAGAAATTCACCTAAACGGCGCTTTTTATGAATGCGCGTGCTGGACGATAACTAAGCTTGAACTTGAAAGCGGATTCTAAAGCAGTACTAGATTGTCACGGTGGATCAGTTCCGGCTCAAGTATATGGCTAAGTACGGCCTCAATCTCAGCGCTTGGACGGCGACGAATCAGACGGGTTTGCGCACTGCTATAGTTCGTCAATCCACGCGCAACCTCATGACCTGACTGATTGATGCATGCAATCACTTCACCGCGTGCGAATTCCCCTTGCACCTCAACCACTCCGACTGGCAATAGACTTTTGCCTTCCTCGATCAATTTTGCACACGCGCCGTTGTCAATGATGACGCGTCCGCGCAATTGCAAATGATTCGTCATCCACTGCTTACGGGCTGCCATCCCTGACGCGCGCGCCAGTAACTGTGTGCCGATCATCTCACCTTCTGCAAGCCGGACGAGTGCATTCGGCTCCCGTCCATTGGCAATGATGGTATGCGTGCCGCCGCGCGCTGCGCGCTGCGCGGCGCGCACTTTGGTCAGCATACCACCTCGTCCAGATCGTGTGCCTGCGCCGCCTGCCATAGACTCAAGGGCAGGATCGTCCGCCTGCGCATCAGTCACCAAAGTTGCGGATCTATTGGTGCGCGGATCCGCCGTATACAATCCATTTTGATCAGTCAGAATCACCAGCACATCGGCCTCAATCAAATGCGTAACCAGAGCGCTTAAGGTATCGTTATCGCCAAATTTAATTTCATCCGTGATCACCGTGTCATTCTCATTAATCACGGGCAAGACACCCATCTCCAGCAAGGTGCGCAATGTCGAACGCGCGTTCAGATAGCGCTCGCGGTCCGCAATATCTGCGTGCGTTAAAAGAATTTGCGCAGTACGTATCCCATGCGCACTGAAACAATTTTCATAACCTTGCGCCAAGCCCATCTGACCCACCGCCGCCGCAGCTTGCAATTTCTCAATGCCGTTCGGACGCTGACGCCAACCGAGCCGCTGCATCCCTTCAGCAATTGCGCCGGAACTGACGAGCGCGACTTGCTTGTCCAAATCTTTCAAACGAGCGATTTGCGCTGCCCAACGCCGAATCGCTTCATGATCGAGTCCGCGTCCTTCGTTGGTCACTAGACTGGAGCCTATTTTGATCACTAGCCGCTTCGCTGCGGTTATGACTGAATGAGAGGCGCTCATTGAATTGAGTATATATGACTCTTCGCCTAGCGCATGTTTATATTTCGGAAGCGCGGATCCGCCGCCTCATCGTTGTCCGCTTCGCCCTCTAATTGTAGTGATGCAAGATACGCATCAATCGCTCGAATTAACTCAGCGCATCCTTGTCGAGTCAGCGCAGACAATGCAAATACGGGCCCTTTCCAATTCAAACGCTGAACGAAATTTTCAACGCATATTTTTTGCATCTCATACGGTATCTGGTCTATCTTGTTTAAGACGAGCCAGCGCGGTTTTTCATACAATGACGGATCATATCTGCGTAATTCATCCATAATGGCGCGCGCGTGCATGACCGGATCAGTCGTTTGATCAGGAGTCATATCCACCAGATGCAGCAGGAGCCGCGTACGCTGTAAATGTTTTAGAAAATGATGTCCCAGCCCCGCGCCTTCAGCCGCGCCTTCAATAAGTCCGGGAATATCCGCCATCACAAAACTTTTACCTACTTCAATCCGTACTACCCCCAGATTGGGCGTCAGTGTTGTAAAAGGATAGTCCGCAATCTTTGGCCGGGCATTCGATACCGCTGCAATCAAAGTGGATTTGCCCGCATTTGGCATACCGAGTAATCCCACATCCGCCAAGATTTTCAATTCGAGGTGCAATTTCCGACATTCCCCTGCCTGACCATCCGTCTTTTGGCGCGGCGCGCGATTGGTGCTAGATTTGAAATGGAGATTGCCAAGGCCGCCCGCTCCGCCTTTGGCAAGGGTAATATATTGTCCGTGTTCGGTTAAATCGGCAATCAATTCCCCTGTGTCAAGATCCGTAATCACCGTACCCACTGGCATACGCAATATAGTATCTCGCCCTCGTTTGCCATAACAGTCAGAACCGCGCCCATTTTTGCCATTGCCCGCCTGATGCCTCTTCATGTAACGGTAATCAATCAAAGTATGGATGTTTCGATCTGCAATCGCTTCAATGTTGCCGCCTCGACCGCCATCTCCTCCATTCGGCCCGCCAAACGGGATGAATTTTTCGCGCCGGAATGATGCACATCCGTGCCCGCCGCGGCCGGCAACCACTTCAATATTTGCTTCATCAATAAATTTCATGATGTGTTCGTCCTGTATATCTAGCCGTCCGGTTAACAGGCGATTACCCGTGCACGTGGTTTGATACTTCAGCCTTTGCCTTGCGCCGCAACAAAGCTTCAACGGCTTTGTCCGGCGCACAACCTTCAAACAACACTGTGCAGACTGCTTGTGTAATCGGCATTTCGACCGCATGGACGCGCGCTAATTCACAGACATCGCGGGCGCAGCGCACCCCTTCCGCAACATGACCGAGCGCATCGAGAATGGCTTCAAGCGATTGGCCGCGCGCGAGCTGAAGGCCGACGGCGCGATTGCGTGACAGATCACCGGTCGCCGTCAAAATCAAATCGCCCAGTCCCGCCAAGCCAGTGAGTGTCTCGGCGCGCGCGCCTAACGCAACGCCAAGCTGCGTCATTTCCGCCAAGCCGCGCGTAATGAGCGCCGCGCGTGCATTCGCGCCGAGCCCCAATCCATCCGCAATGCCCGCTGCGATTGCCAAGACGTTTTTTACGGCTCCGCCGACCTCAACGCCAATAACATCGTCCGTTGCGTAAATGCGCATTGCGCCATGATGAAAAGCCTGGCTCGCCCGTTTGCGGCAAACGCTGGCTTGACTGGCAACGGTCAACGCACAAGGCAATCCCTGTGCAACTTCGCGCGCAAAGCTGGGGCCGGATAAAACGCCGCAACTGAGGTCTGGCCCGAGTATCTCAGACACAATCTGATGCGGCAGCGCGCGCGTCTCGTTTTCAAATCCTTTGCAAGCCCAGATGAGATGCGAGGGCACATGTCCCGACGCGCGTATCGCGATGCACAAGGACCGCAACGCAGCCAATGGCGCCGCAATCATGCACAACGCGTCCGCTGTGGCTGCATGAATCAGACTGGCCCGTAAATCCGCCTCATAATGCAACGCTCGCGCGAGCGGGATACCGGGTAGATAGCAGTCATTCCGCTGCGCGCGCGCTATCTGCGCAAGATGTGCCGCGTTGCGCGCCCAGAGCACCGTTTCATGATATTTCGCGAGATGACTTGCGAGCGCGCTACCCCACGCGCCCGCACCCAGTACAACAACGTTCATTAATCCGCGCAGCCTGAAATATCCTGCGTTTCTACGTTCTAATGCGAATGCCCGTATCCGATTTTTCAGCACCGTTCGCATCTGCGCCGTCGCGTTGCGAAGACTGCGCGGCCTGTGCAACGCGCTGCTCATACAACGCCTGGAAATTAATTTCGGTCAGATGCACCGGCGGAAAACCCGCACGGGTCAAAATATCCGCAATGTTTGCACGTAAATATGGAAAGATAATCGTTGGACACGCAATACCCAATAACTGTTCGACCCGCTCTTTAGGCATATTGCGAATATCAAAAATACCCGCCTGTTTCGCTTCAATCAGAAACGCAACTTTTTCTTTGATTCTCGCCATCATTGTCAACGTCAGCACGATTTCAAAAATATTCTGTGCGAGTCGATCACAGTCGACATTGACTTCAACATCGATCAACGGCGTTTCGGACTCAAGAAAGATTTCAGGCGAATTGGGTTGCTCAAAAGATAAATCTTTCAGGTACAGCCGCTGAATATTAAAAAAGGGCGTAGATTGTTCGGGCTCAGATGAACCGGGTTCGGATGGATTTGACATGAATAGGTGCTACAGTGAATTAAAAATGAGAGGCACGACTCAGCTTTGCTCAAGTAGTCTGACCAATTCACCTTTGCGGTCAAGCGCTGAAAGTGCATCATAACCGCCTATATGCTGATCACCAATAAAAATCTGCGGGACAGTTTTGAGGCCCGTGCGTGTGATCATCCGGTCACGCTGCGCCGGATCCTGATCAATGAGGATTTTTTCGATCTCTGCGACACCGCGCGACCTGAGCAGCCGTTCAGCCATTTGGCAGTAGGGACACACTTGAGTGCTATACATGATGACTTTTTTCATCACATGACCTGTTGAAACAATGAATTACACATGCGCAAAGCGCAATCCTTGCTAGCAACCTTGTATGAAAGGGCTTCTACTGAACCAATGGCAACCCGGCTTCTCGCCAGGCCGTCAAGCCGCCCTGCAGCGTCAATATTTCGGTATACCCCATCTGTTTGAGCGCTGCTTCAGCGCGCCTTGTGCGTACACCCGTTTGGCACACCAGCAGGATGGGATGATTTTTATTTTTGGCAACGCGCTCAATCCGACTCTGAATTTCATCCAGACCGATTCTCCGCGCGTGCGGAATATGCCCGCGCTGATATTCATCCCTGCTTCGCACATCGATGATCAACGCATTGCGGCGGTTGATCAGTTGGGTAGCCTGATTCGGCGTCAGTCCTTGATTGCTACGGGCCAGCAGCGGCCAGGCCAATAATGTGCCCGATACCGCAGCAGCACCCATCAAAATCAAGTTGGACGGTTCGGTTATAAAATTCACGGTGACACCTTTTTCTTCTGCGGCGGCAAATCAGTACAAATGCCTTCAAACCATTCTGCGGCCATCCCGACGGATTCGGTCAGCGTCGGATGTGGATGGATGGTTTTCCCGATATCCGCCGCGTCGGCGCCCATTTCAATCGCCAGACCAATTTCGCCAATTAAATCGCCCGCGGAAATACCGACAATGCCGCCGCCAATGATGCGATGTGTCTTTGGGTCAAAAAGTAATTTAGTCAGCCCTTCATCGCGGGCGTTGGCGAGCGCGCGGCCCATTGCCGCCCACGGAAAGACGGCTTTTTCATAAGGTATGCCTTCAGACTGACACTGCATCTCAGTCTTTCCGGCCCACGCGACTTCAGGATCGGTATACGCAACCGATGGAATCTGCAGCGCGTCGAAAACTGATTTTTCACCCGCCGCTGCTTGCGCCGCAATATGGCCTTCGTGCACGGCTTTATGCGCGAGCATCGGCTGGCCGACAATATCACCGACCGCATAGATATGCGGCACGTTGGTACGCCGCTGACGGTCAACTTCGATAAAACCGCGCGCGCTCACCCGCACGCCCGCTTTGTCTGCGCCGATGCGCGCGCCGTTCGGCGCGCGGCCGACCGCGACCAATACCAGATCGTAGCGCTGCGGCTGCGAAGGCGCGGCAGCGCCTTCAAAGCGGATATGAATGCCGTCGTCTTTCGCTTCTGCATGCGTCGTTTTGGTGTTCAGCATCAGATTGGCAAAACGCGAACGGTTGAACGTTTGCCAGACGTTGACCAAATCGCGATCCGCGCCGATCATCAGGCCGTCCTGCATTTCAACGATATCGACCTGCGCGCCGAGCGCTGCGTAGACGGTTGCCATCTCAAGCCCGATGATGCCGCCGCCGATCACCAGCATCCGCTGCGGCTGACACGGCAGTTCGAGCGCGCCGGTTGAATCGATGATGCGCGGGTCATCCGGCAGAAACGGCAGCTTCACCGGCTCTGAACCTGCGGCAATAATCGCCTGTTTAAATGGGATTCGCGTTGTTCCATCCGGCGCGTTGACTTCAAGATGGTGCGCATCGACAAAAGCGCCCACCCCCGTAATAACCTGCACCTTGCGCGCGCGCGCAAGTCCGGATAAACCACTGGTCAGCTTTGATACGACGCCCGCTTTGAACGCACGCAATTTGTTCAAATCGATTTTCGGCGCGCCGAACGCAATCCCGTGCGCGGCCAATGCACGCGCCTCCTGCAGGATATGCACGGTATGCAGCAGCGCCTTCGATGGAATACATCCGACGTTTAAACACACGCCGCCGAGCGTGGGTTCACGTTCGACCAGTATCGTTTTCAGTCCAAGATCGGCGGCGCGAAACGCCGCCGCATAGCCGCCCGGGCCTGCACCCAGCACAAGTACTTCACATTCCAGAGCCGTTTTCAGCGGCTTGCCCGGCGTCGCTTCGCGCTCGCCGTCTGGTCTCGCTGCGGGGTCGCCTCCATCGCTTCGCGATGGAGACCTGCTCCGCCCGCATCGATCCCCATACTGTCTTCGCGCTCGCTCCTTGGGCGAGCTCGCTGAAAACGGCTCTAATTTCTTCATATTCATAGCAACACGCGGCGGAAATCGGTCAGCAACTGCGCGAGTGTGGCGCTAAAGCGCGCAGCCAACGCGCCGTCGATCACGCGATGGTCGTACGATAAAGACAACGGCAACGCTAAACCCGGAACAAATTGCGCGCCGTCCCAGACGGGCTGCATTTTGCTACGCGAGACGCCCAAAATTGCCACTTCGGGCGCGTTAATGATCGGCGTAAACGCCGTGCCGCCGATACCGCCGAGCGATGAAATTGAAAAGCAACCACCCTGCATCTGTTCGGGTGACAGTTTGCCTTCGCGGGCGCGTTGCGCGAGTGCCGCCGTTTCTTGTGCGACCTCCAGAATGCCCTTTTGGTCGACCGCGCGAATCACCGGTACCACCAATCCATGCGGCGTATCAGCCGCAAAGCCGATGTTGTAATACTGCTTCAGAATCAACTGGTCGCCGGCCAGACTGGCGTTGAACTGCGGATATTGCTTCAGCGCCGCGACGCTGGCTTTGATCAGAAAAGCGAGCAGCGTCACTTTGATGCCCGCTTTTTGCTGTTCGCGATTGAGCTGCACACGGAATTCTTCAAGCAGGCTGATATCCGCTTCTTCGTGATGGGTGACGTGCGGAATCATCACCCAGTTGCGGTGCAGATTCGCGCCGGATAGTTTTTGAATGCGCGAGAGCGTCCTGGATTCAACTGCGCCGAATTTGGCAAAATCGATATCCGGCCAGGCTGGCAACTCAAAACTGCCGAGACTGGCCGCGCCAGAGGCCGCACGGCTGCCCTGCAAAGCATTCTTAACGTATGCAGTCACATCGTCGCGCGTCATCCGTCCTTTCGGCCCGCTGCCCTGAACGTGCCTAATATCCACGCCAAGCGTGCGCGCGAATTGGCGCACGGAGGGGCTTGCATGATAGGCCGCGCCGTTCGCGTCCGGCACGATCGCAGGCGCGGCCGCTAACGGCGATGGCGGCTCAGCGCGCTTAGATTCAGGTGGAACAGAGGAAGGCACGGACGCAGGCAATCCGCTTTCTGCAGACTCTGCAGAGGCAGCCGTTTCCGGTGCAGATAGGGAAGGTTGCGGCGCAGCTTCCGCTTGAATTCCCCCCGCCGGCTCAAGCAGCAAGATCAGCGTGCCTTCGGAGACGGTATCGCCCGCTTTCACACGCATTTCCTTGACCACGCCCGCCGCTGGACTTGGTACATCGATGGCGGCTTTATCCGACTCCAGCGTCATCAGCGATTGTTCCGGCTCGACGGTATCGCCTGCCTGTACATACATTTCGATCACCGGAACATCCTTGTAATCGCCGATATCCGGTACTTTGACTTCCAGAAATTGATTCATTGTGGAATTTTTCAGACGGAAAGAGGGCTGGGTTTATTCGGGTCGATTTGATATTGGGCAAGCGCATCGGCAACGATTTGCGACTTGATCATGCCATCGTCCGCGAGCGCCTTGAGTGCTGCTATCGCCACCCAATAACGATCCACTTCAAAAAAGTGACGCAATTTCGCGCGCGTGTCGGAACGGCCGAACCCATCCGTACCCAGCACCCTATAACGGTTCGACACGAAGGGACGGATTTGCTCAGCATACGCGCGCACATAATCGGTTGCGGCGATGACTGGCCCTTGCGCATTTTGTAATTGCCTTTCAACGTGCGAGCGTTGCGGTGGATCAAGCGGATGGAGTAAATTCTGGCGCGCAACTGCATGCCCGTCGCGCGCCAGCTCGGTGAAACTGGGGCAGCTCCATAGATCGCTGTCGATGCCCCAGTCTTTTTTCAATAAATCCGCCGCCGCAATGACTTCATTAAAAATCGTACCCGAACCGAGCAATTGCACACGCGGCACGCCCTTTTTGCCGGCGTCTTCGCCTTTTTTGAAGCAATACATTCCTTTGAGAAGGTCGGCCTGAACGCCGTCTGGCAACGCGGGATGTTCATAGTTTTCATTCATCACCGTGATGTAGTAATACACATCCTGTTGCTCCTGCACCATCCGGCGCAGACCGTCCTGTACGATTACCGCCAATTCGTAGCCGAAAGTCGGGTCATAACTGACGCAATTCGGAATCGCGGCGGAAAATAAATGCGAATGACCGTCTTCGTGTTGCAGCCCTTCGCCGTTCAGCGTCGTGCGGCCCGACGTGCCGCCGATTAAGAAGCCGCGCGAACGCATATCCGCCGCCGCCCAGGCTAAGTCGCCGATCCGTTGAAAACCGAACATCGAATAGAAAATATAGAACGGAATCATCGGCTCGCCGTGGGTCGAATACGCGGTCGCGGCGGCGATCCAGTCGCACATCGCGCCCGCTTCGTTGATGCCTTCTTGCAAAATCTGGCCGGTTTCCGATTCCTTGTAGAACATCAGTTGTTCTGAATCTTCCGGTACATATTTCTGGCCGTCCTGATTCCACAAACCGAACTGCCGGAATAGGCCCTCCATGCCGAAGGTGCGCGATTCGTCAGGCACAATCGGCACAACTCGCTTGCCGAGCGTTTTTTCTTTCATTAATTGCGTCAGAATCCGCACAAAGACCATTGTGGTCGAAATTTCACGGCCCGCGCCGGCGCCTTTCAAAATCGATTCAAAAGCGCTCAAATCGGGCACCGGCAGCGATTGCGCGCGCGGGCGGCGCGCGGGTAGATTGCCGCCGAGTTCGGCACGGCGCGCGCGCAAATAAACCAACTCTTTTGAATCTTCGGCGAATTTTAAATACGGGGCCTCGGCGAGCGCTTCATCGGCGATTGGTAATTGGAAACGATTGCGGAATGTGCGCAGCGCATCGACTGGCATTTTCTTTTGCTGATGCGTGATATTGAGCGCTTCGCCCGCTTCGCCCATGCCGTAACCTTTGATGGTCTTCGCGAGAATCACGGTCGGACGGCCTTGCGTGTGCACCGCTGCGGCAAACGCGGCGTAGATTTTGTGCGGATCGTGCCCGCCGCGGTTCAGATTCCAGATATCCTCATCGGAATAGTCGGCGACCAGCGCTTTCAGTTCCGGCGTATTGAAGAAGTGTTCGCGCACATAGGCACCATTTTTGGCCTTATACGTTTGATATTCGCCGTCGACCACTTCCATCATCCGGCGCATCAGCGCACCGGTTTTATCGCGCGCGAACAGCGCATCCCAGCGGCTGCCCCAAATCACTTTGATCACCCGCCAGCCCGCGCCGCGGAAACTGGATTCAAGTTCTTGAATGATCTTGCCGTTGCCGCGCACCGGCCCGTCGAGCCGCTGCAGATTGCAGTTGACAACAAAGATCAGATTATCGAGTCGCTCGCGTCCTGCCAAGCCGATGGCACCGAGCGATTCCGGTTCGTCTGTTTCGCCGTCGCCGATAAACGCCCAGACTTTGCGGCCAGACATTTCTGTAATGCCGCGCAGCGCCAGATACTTCATAAAGCGCGCCTGATAAATCGCCATGATTGGGCCAAGCCCCATCGATACGGTCGGGAACTGCCAGAATTCGGGCATCAGCCACGGATGCGGATACGATGAAATGCCTTTTCCGCCCACTTCCTGCCTGAAGTGGTCGAGCTGCTCTTCGCTGAGGCGGCCGGCTAAAAAGGCACGCGCGTATACGCCTGGAGACGAATGCCCTTGCATGAAAATGAGATCGCCGCCCTGTGTTTCGGAGGGCGCGCGCCAAAAGTGATTAAAACCGACTTCGTAGAGCGTCGCGCTCGACGCGAACGACGCAATATGCCCACCGACATTGGTATTTTTACCGGCGCGCAGGACCATTGCCAGCGCATTCCAGCGCGTATATGAACGAATCCGGCGTTCGATGTTCTGGTCGCCGGGTGTCGATGGCTGAAGATCGAGCGGAATTGTATTGATATACGGCGTGTCGGCTGAAAACGGCAGATGTTCACCGTGTACACGGGCAAATTCGATCTGTTTTTCAATCAGATCATGTGCGCGCTTTGGCCCGTCCTCTCCCCATGCAGCAAGCACGCCTCTCAATGCGTCCAGCCATTCCGCTGTTTCTTCGGGGTCTTTGTCATTTTCGTCAGTGGTGTAGTCAGGCATGGTTCCAAAATCTTTAGATGTGAGGTTCATGGATTGGATCTCTACGCATTCCCATAAGCCGATCAACTGCTGATCCAATTAGGATAAAGCCAGAACCTGGCAGAGCGAATGATTTAGTTTCCCAAGATCAATACTCACAAGTGTTTTTACGTACTGTTTAAGACGACATTTGTCAACGGCTCGTATTTGGTCCAATATGGCTGACGTTGTATGGCCTTGCGCATTTTTCGGCGCAGAAGGTAATGGCACAATTAAAGGCAGCCTTGGTTTAGGAGATGCGCTTAACGGCACAACAATGACTGTACTACGTGCCCGGTTGACCGGATCGGCTCCCACTATTATACATGGCCGTATTTTGTTAATTTCTGCTCCTTGCGTTGGATTCAAATCGACCCACCATATCTCGCCGTGCAACGGCGCATGCGCATCACCGCTCACTGCAACCCATCCATTAATGTGACCTCCCAATCTGCCATCTCTGCACGTAAAGCTTCATCCTGTTCAACTTCTATCGCACATTTATAGAGCGCTCGATCACGGCGTTCCAGTTCCTGTTCTAGAAGCCTTGATACCAAGACTGAGCGTTCCCCAGCCACTATTCTGGCTTTTACGCGCTCAGCCAATTCATCTGAAAGGGTAAAGAGCATTGTAGTCATAATAGATTCCCGCTGAGTAACTCAATATATACTTATATAAGCATATCATTACTGACCACGTATTTTCCTCTGATGACCGCCCAGTTAATTAACGGCTCTACTCTTTCAAAAACCGTATGCGCTGAAGTGGCGATGCGTGCTGCTGCGCTCACAAAAAAAGGGCATCAGCCTGGCTTGGCCGTCATTCTGGTCGGCGATGATCCGGCGAGTCGTGTGTACGTGCGCAACAAAATCAAAGCCTGCCAAGAGAGCGGTCTATATTCAATCTGCGATCGTTATCCGGCAACCCTGCCCGAAGCCGAACTGCTCGCACGCATTGACGCGCTTAATCACGATCCGGCGATCCATGGTATTTTGGTGCAGCTGCCGCTGCCGTCGCATTTCAACCGCCGCGCCATCATAGAAGCGATTTCGCCTGATAAAGATGTCGATGGTTTGCACACGGTCAATGCCGGCGCTTTGATGAGCGGCGCGCCGCGTTTTTTACCCTGTACGCCTTATGGCGTGATGCGCATGCTGACGGCAGTGCAGATTCCACTCGAAGGCAGCCAAGCGGTTGTGATCGGCTGTTCAGAGAGCGTCGGCAAACCGATGGCGTTTGTATTACTGGAGGCGGGTGCGACGGTCACACTCTGTCATCGGCAAACACGCGATCTTGCGCTCTACACGCGCAGCGCAGACCTGATTGTCGCCGCCGCCGGACATCCCAAGCTGCTCACAGCCGATATGGTCAAAACCGGCGCTGCAGTGATCGATGTTGGAATTAACCGGACGGCTGAGGGCGCGCTCTGCGGCGATGTTGATTTCGACGCAGTAAAAGAGATCGCTGGCTTTATTACGCCTGTACCCGGCGGCGTCGGCCCAATGACGATTAGCATGTTGCTGGTGAATACGATTCAGGCCGCTCAGCGCACTCTTAAAACATATTCTTAAAATCATTCCGTATGTTCACATAATGACTTCCAACCCTTTACTCGACTTCATTGACCTACCGCAGTTTAATGAAATCCGTGCTGAACACGTCACGCCTGCGCTGGACCGGCTGCTCGCAGACGCCGCTGCCGCGGTCGAACGCGCGTGCGCGCCGGATACGCCCGCGGCCTGGGAAGACGTGGTGCAGTGCATCGAACGCGCAACCCAGCCGTTGGTGCGTGCTTGGGGCGTGATCGGACACTTAAACGCAGTCGCCGATACACCTGAACTGCGTGCGGCCTACGGCGAAAATCTGCCACGCGTCACTCGCTTCTGGTCCGATTTCGGCCAAAATCTCGCGCTTTATCAGAAGTACAAAGCGATTGCAGAAAGCCGTGCTTTCAATACATTTCCAGAAGCGCGCCGGCAAGTGATTGCCAACGCGCTGCGGGATTTCCGGCTCGCCGGCGCTGAGCTGGACGATTCAGAAAAGCCGCGACTCAAAGCGTTGCAGGAACGTCAAGCGGCTTTGTCGAAAGAATTCTCCGACCGCGTGCTCGATGCCACCGATGCGTATTCGATTTGCATCACGCAGGAAAACGAATTAGCCGGCTTGCCGGACAGCGCCCGCGCCGCCGCGCGCAGCGCCGCCGAACAAGCAGGGCTTTCCGGCTGGCGTTTTACGCTGCACTTTCCTTCTTACTTGCCCGTGTTGCAATACGCCGAACATCGGCCATTGCGCGAAGCGATGTACCGCGCTTACGTCAGCCGCGCGTCTGAATTGGGGCCGGAATACGCGCACGGCAAGCCTGAATGGGATAACGCCTCAAATATGGCCGAGCAGCTCGCGCTGCACGCGCAGGAAGCGCAGATGCTGGGGTATCGCAATTTCGCTGAAGTATCACTTGTCCCCAAAATGGCTGAATCTCTGCAACAGGTGCACACCTTCCTCGAAGATTTGGCGCGCCGCGCGCGTCCATACGCGGAGCAAGAATGGCAACAATTGCGCGCGTTCGCTGCGCAAGCGCTCAATCTGCCGGAACTGGCACCGTGGGATATCGCTTTTGCCACTGAAAAACTGCGCCAAAGCCGTTATGCGTTTTCTGAACACGAAGTTAGGCAATACTTTCCTGTTGACGCTGTACTTGCTGGACTGTTCAATGTTGCTCAGACACTGTTCTCGATCACGATTTGCGCCGATCATGCCCCCGTTTGGCATCCTAACGTCCGCTTTTTCCGGGTTGAAGACAGAGACGGCCAATGCATTGCACAGTTCTACCTGGATTTATACGCGCGCGAAGGCAAGCGCAGCGGCGCTTGGATGGACGATGCGCGCGGCAGGTGGCGTACAGTGAACGGCGCGCTTCAAACGCCGGTTGCCTATTTAGTCTGTAACTTTCCCGCTCCGGTCGACGGCAAGCCTGCGTGCTTATCGCACGATGAAGTCCTCACCCTCTTCCACGAATTCGGTCACGGACTGCACCATATGCTGACGCGCATCGACGAAATTTCCGTGTCCGGCATCAATGGCGTCGAATGGGATGCGGTCGAACTGCCGTCACAATTTATGGAAAATTTCTGTTGGGAAGAAGATGTGTTGCGCCCGATCAGCACGCATGTTGACACGGGAGAACGACTGCCGCGCGCATTGTTTGAAAAAATGCGCGCTGCGAAGAATTTTCAGAGCGGCCTGAACATGCTCCGGCAGATCGTATTTGCAATCTTTGATTTGCAACTGCATTCGGATTTCGATCCGGCAGGAAAAGTCAGCGTGAATGAATTCGCGTGCGCGATTCATACGCAGTATCACGTCGTGCCGCTGGCGGATTTTTCACGCTGGCCGAACACCTTCAGTCATATTTTCGCGGGCGGCTACGCAGCGGGTTATTACAGCTATAAATGGGCCGAAGTGCTGTGCGCGGATGCATACGCGGTTTTTGAAGAAGTCGCGCAGAAAAAAAGCGGCAGTGTGCTTGATGCGCAGACCGGCCGGCGCTTTTGCACCGAAATCCTTGAAGTGGGCGGCAGCCGACCGGCGATGACGTCGTTCAAAGCATTTCGCGGCCGCGCGCCGACCATTGATGCGCTGCTGCGTCAGTATGGGATGGCCGCTGCATGATCAACCGTCTGCCTCTTCAATCCATGCCGCTTGAATCGCTTCCAGAATCTTTTCTCCAGAGCGTTTCGGATCGTCGTTGAAACCTTCCAGTGCCAGCGTCCAGCGGTACAGATCTGAAAAACGCACCGTTTGGGGGTCAATATCTGGATGCGCTTCGGCCAACGCAATGGCGATGTCTTGTATATCAGTCCACTTCATAGAGTTCTATATGAACGCCGCCCGCTTGAGCAAGCTTTCTTAAGTTCAGACAGACAGGCCAGGTTGCAACCCTATATCCGTACATGGCCTCCCGTCTATAAGCAAGATCGGTTTGCATGTTGAAAGTCAGCCTTGTCGCAGCCTGAACAGCTGCAGGCCCCGATGAAATCCGCTGACTCCCCCCTCATTCTCCCAGCGAGCTTAAAGCTCTGGGCGCTATTCAGGTTCAGCGAGTCCCGGGCCAACCTGTTTTGTCATCCCACTTGAAATGCCTGCGCAACCTTTCGACGTGTCACCCTTAAAAAAATTAATGTTCTACGCTATTACAGATACTAAACACAAGGGTCGCCCAGGTTGGGACACCCTTTGGCATGGATGATTTCGTTTGCAAGAGCAGATCAAGGGCTATCAACTCAGCCAACTATCGTTGACTGAATTGTGATCAAGAGATAGCGCTTGGTCTAGGGGCGCACTCCAATTAAGCACGCTGGTCGGGGCGGGTTCCGTCTTTTTATCTGAAAACCAGCGGTAAAGTGTCGAAACGGATACGCCAATCTGTTGAGCAACGTTTCTATATGTCGTTCCCTCTGCCAATAACGCTTTAGCTGTGTTAAATCGATGACTATCCAACTTGCGCCCTCGTATATGTTGACCATTCAAACGGCGTTCTGATGCGAGGCGACTGCAGCCCGGGTTAATGGGGATAGCGCGCAACTGTGCCAATACCGCGTGCAAATCGGGCACTTTTAATTTATCACGAAGATGGGTCGCGTAAACGTAAACTGTTTTATGGGATAAACTCAATAAGCGCGCAGCGCTTTTTTGCCGAGGATCCTGATGGAGCGCAAACAACAGCCACATCTCCGAAACCGTAGGTAACTCGGAGAAATAATGGTCGATTTTTAAATACTTTAGAAATTGTTGTATTGCCTGTTTCTCAGGATAGCAGTCACGATAGAGTTGAAACAGTTTATTTAAAGACAGACGGTGAGTGAGGTCATAAAAAGTACTCAGAACAGCAACTACTTTTTTGTTTTCACGACCTAAAATTGGGAATCTAACAAGTTTTTCAAATCTAATGAGGCCATTAAATTTGATGCTGATGAAATTGGCTTCAATAGGGCCTTTGCTTAATATCAATTGATCTTCAAGTTCCTTAGAAATTTTTAGATTGCTTTG